>DATLCW010000302.1:0-49378 GCA_035526195.1 Bryobacteraceae bacterium | reverse complement strand
TCCAGAGCTACGCCCTCTTCCCCCACTTGACCGGCCGGGAAAATATCGAATTCGGTTTGAAACGCCGCAACGCGCCGGACCTCGACGGGCCGGTGCGCAAGGTTCTCGAACTGGTGCAGATAGCAGGAAAAGAATCGAGATATCCCAGCCAACTCTCGGGAGGGGAGCGTCAACGCGTGGCGCTCGCCCGCGCGCTGGTGTTGGAGCCTGAGCTTCTGCTGCTGGACGAACCCCTTTCCGCCCTCGATCCGCAATTGCGCAAGCAGGTGCGGGCCGAGCTGAAGAGTCTCCAGCGGCGCGTCGGGATCACGTTTCTCATGGTGACGCACGATCAGGAGGAGGCTCTTTCCCTCTCCGATCACATCGCCGTTATGAATCGCGGAAAAGTGGAACAGACGGGAGCGCCCCAGGACATTTATCTGCGCCCCGCGACCCGTTTTGTGGCCGGGTTTCTCGGCCCCATGAATTGGATTGGCGAAACGGGACTGCGGCCGGAGTCGGCCTTTCTTGCCGAGTGCGCACCCAACGGCGACGTGAGATCGCAACCGGCCGCCATTCGCAGCGCCACGTTTCTGGGAAATTGCTTTCACGTGGAAGCCAGGCTCGAGGACGGTACGGCCGTGACCTGCGAAGTGCCGCGCAATGGCCACCATTACGCTCCCGGACAGGCGGTGCATCTGTGCTGGCGGCCGCAGGACGAGGTTCGGATTCCCCAATGACCCGGCTTCGCCTGTGGTGTCTGGCGCCGTCGGCGAGTCTGCTGGCGGTGCTGTTTCTAGTGCCGCTAGCCATCATTTTCAGCTACAGCGTGCTGACGCGCGGGCCTTATGGCGGCGTGATGCAGCCGCTCACTTTGGAGAACTACGCGCGGCTGGCAGATCCGCTTTACATCGCGATTTTGTGGCGATCGCTGCTTTATTCGACGATCGCCACGGCCGCGTGCCTGCTGCTCGGATTCCCACTGGCGCTGTTTATCTCGCGCGCCGGGAAGCGCCGCAATCTCTATCTGGCACTGGTCATCGTGCCTTTCTGGACCAGCTTTCTCGTGCGCACTTACGCCTGGATGTTTCTCCTGCGGGATACGGGTTTGATTAACTCGGCCTTGCTCGCGACCGGAATCATTCACGAGCCTCTGCCTCTCCTCTACAATCCGTTCGCGGTCATCGCCGGTCTGGTATACGGATATCTCCCGTTCATGGTGCTGCCCATTTACGCGACGCTGGAGAGGCTCGACCCCTCCCTGGTGGAAGCGGCGGCGGACCTCGGCGCCAGACCCATGGCCACACTGCTCCATATCATTCTTCCGCTCGCCAAACCCGGAATTCGCGCGGGAGGAATCCTTGTCTTCATCTCCTGCCTCGGAGCGTATCTCACACCGGACTTGTTGGGCGGCGGCAAAACGATCATGATCGGCAACCTCGTGCAGAACCAGTTCACTTCCGCCCGCGACTGGCCGTTTGGCGCGGCGCTTTCGTGGTTGGTGATGCTGATGGTCATGCTGATGCTGCTTCCCCTCATGCGCCGCAAGGAAGGCGGCCTGCTGTGAGAAAAAGCGGATGGCTGCCCTTTTACGCGGTGGGCGCTTATGCATTTCTCCATATTCCCCTGGTGGTGCTGGCGGTCTTCAGTTTCAATGCTTCCAGATTTACGCGCTGGGAGGGGTTTTCTCTGGTCTGGTACCGCGCAGCACTTCACGACGCACAGTTGGGGGAGGCGACCCTCAACAGCATCGCCATTGCGCTGGCGGCTACCGCGCTGACGACTTTTACGGGGACGCTGTGCGCCTACGGGTTGTGGAAACGCGGCTCCACCTGGATCACCGGCTCGCTGTACTTGTCTCTGGTGACTCCCGAGATTGTCATGGGGATCGCGTTGCTGGCGCTCTATCAATGGGTCTTCCGTTATCTGTCGATGCAGCTTGGCATGCACACGGTGATCCTGGCGCACGTGATGTTCTGTACCGCCTACGTGGTGACGGTCGTAGCGGCGCGGCTGCGCACGTTTGACGCCAGCCTGGAAGAAGCCGCCATGGACCTCGGGGCCACGGAGTGGCAAACCTTTCTTCGCGTCACCCTGCCCCAGCTGCTGCCCGCGATCGCGTCTGCCGCGTTGCTCGTGTTCATTACCTCTTTTGATGATTTCGTCATCACCAGCCTCGTGGCCGGAGTGGATTCGGAAACGCTGCCCATGGTGATTTATGCCATGGCCCGCAAGGGCTTCAATCCGGCGGTGAATGCCATCTCGACGTTGATCGTGACTGGCTTGGCCATCCTGATTCTGCTCAGCAACCGGCTGGAGGCGAGCCGATGAACCGCCGCATATTTTTTCTCGGGCTTCCCGGGCTCAGCGGATGTTACCGGCCCGCGAAGCAACGGCTGAATGTCCTCAACTGGTCAGAGTATGTAGCGGAGGAAACGATTCCGGATTTCGAGCGCGAATTCAACGCACGGGTTCGCTACGGCGTCTTTGAGAGCGCTGAAGAGATGCTCGCCCGGGTGATGAGCGGAAACTCCGGATGGGATGTAGTGTTTCCCACCAATTACTTCATCCAACCGATGGTGGAAATGGGGCTACTCGCTCCGTTGAACCACGCCCGGCTTCCCAATCTGCGGCTCCTGGAAAAGAATTTTCAATCGCCTCCGTGGGATCCGGCGTTGCGCTACGGCGTACCTTATATGTGGGGAGCTACGGGAATCATTTATCAATCGCGAATGCAGCCGGCTCCCGGCGGTTGGTCCGATCTGTGGAATCCCGGATTTGCCGGCCGTATAACGATGCTTGACGATCCCGCGGAGGTGATCGGCGCATGTTTAAAGAAGCTGGGACATTCGCTGAATTCAGCGGATCCGGCGGAGCTGGCGCGGGCGAAGGCGGAAGCGGCGGCGCAGAAGCCGTTGTTGCGGGCGTACGTGAATGAGATCGTGCGCGATCAGTTGATTGCAGGGGAACTGCTGGCCGCGCAGGTGTGGCGATCCACGGCGATGCGCGCGATGGAAGCGCCCGGGTCGAAGTTGAGCTTCGTATATCCGAGGGAAGGCTATCCGCTGTACGCCGACAACATCGCGATCCTGCGCGAATCCAAACGCAGCGGCCTCGCGCACGAGTTTATCGACTATCTGACCCGCCCGAAGGTCGCCAGCCGGATCGCGCAGGGGAAGCTCGAGAGCACCGCGAATGCCGCGGCGCGGAGCTTGCTGCCGGAATCGATGCGCACCCATAAAGTGCTATATCCCGATGAGGCAACCCTGAGACGAGGAGAATGGTTCCAACCGCTCCCGGCACAGGCGCAGCGGCTACGGGACCGTATTTGGACCGAAATCAAATCCTCGTAGGCTTCTCCTGGGGTGGGATCGGCCGCTTTAGCTCCTGATGTTGTAGTGTGTGTATGGAAGGTATCCTCCCCGATGAAAATCGCCCTGTGGGGTCTATCTATATTCTTGTCTGCCGCCGCGGCGCAGGCGGTGGTGCTGGATCGCGCGCTTCTTTCGAATACAGACACCGACGCCCAATGTAATCCCGGTCCAGCCACAACCTCGTTTCTGACCACCGACGCCCGCGCGTACCTGCACGTCGATGTGTCGAGCGCGGCCACCGGCGATGTGTTCCGCGTTGACTGGATTCGTCCCGATGGTCAGGTATACACGCAGAGCACTTTCCAGCCCCGGCCTTCCCCGGGTTCCTACTGCTTAATCGCCAATATAGCGATCGCCGGTAATTCGGCGGCAACTTTTCCCGGCACATGGACCGTGCGCGGTCTGTGGAACGGCAGCCAGCTCTTCACCCGCACGTTCACCCTCACCGGGCAAAGCGGCGGGAACTGCGCTTATGCCATCAATCCGCTGAACTCGGTGTGGAATTCCGGCAGCGGCACCGGCGCAATCACCGTCAGCACTGCCGCCGGCTGTCCCTGGACGGCAAGCTCTCCCGTCACGTGGATCGTTCTATCGCCCACCAGCGGCACGGGTCCCGGCTCGGTCGGTATCACGGTCCTTCAAAACAGTACGGGAGCGCAGCGCAGCGCAACCGTGACCATCGCCGGACAGCCGCATGCGGTGACGCAGTCCGCCACGAGCACCGGCGGCGGTACGGTGACGCCGGGCCAGCCGTTCACAGTGGATGGCAAGTCCAACATATACGCCTCCGGCCGGAGCACATCCTTTAGCGGGCTACTTCCACCGACGTACCGTTTCGGAATGGGATCGGGCAGGGTAATGACCGTGAGTAATGTTACGGGCGCAGTGAGTTGCGGACCAGTCGGTCCGGATCCCGCGGACGGCAGCGGCGCATGCGGTACGACGGACATCACCGCAAAAGACGGCATTTCAGGCATCCGGCATACAACAAAAGGCGTATTTCTGGTGGGAGTGTTCTTCGACGATTCCATCCCTACGACGGCGCCGCCCACACTCGACTTTACGAACGAAGCATTTACCAAGATCAATCCACGCGTGGGCCAGGTCTTCTTCATCGGAGACGGCCGTTCCAGCGGAGGTACGCAGCAGCAGTTTGTGATCCCTCCCACCGCCACCCGGGTCTTCTTCGGATACGCCGACGGCTTCGCGATCCATGGAGAGCCTGGCTACTACGATGACAACACCGGTTCGCTGAGCGTGACGATGAACATTGGATCAGGCACGGCGTGCCCGTTCACGTTCAACCCCGCTTCGCCGTCGGTTTCCGGCAACGCCGGTCCGCTGAACATCACGGTGACGACGGATGCGGGCTGCCATTGGGGCGTTTCTTCTTATGACACCTGGATCACGCAACCGGCGCCGGCAAGCACCGCCGGGAGTGGAACGGCCACCATGCAAATCGGCGCGTATAACCAGACCTCGCCGCGCACCGGCAGAGTGGCCATTGCCGATCGGGACATCAGCATCACGCAAACGGCGCCAGTCACCTGTACGTTCAATGTCAGCCCGGCGTCCGTGTCAGCGGTGGCTACCGGATCCACGGGCTCCATTACCATCACGACCTCTGCGCCCTCCTGCACCTGGACCGCCGCGGCGAACGCCACCTTTCTCAGCGTGACCCCGGCCAGCGGAACGGGCAATGGCACGGTGAGCTACACGGTGACCGCCAATCCCGGAGCCGCCAGCCGCACGGGTACGCTTACGATCGCCGGCGCGACCGTCACAGTGACACAAGCCGGCGCTCCCACTTGCGCCTATGCAATCAACCCGCTCAGCGCCAGTCTCGGATCGGCGGGGGGAAGTGCCCCCCCAGTCACGGTAAGCACGTCCGCGGGTTGCACATGGACGGCGGTAGTGCCGGCGTCATTCAGTTGGCTCTCGGTAAGTCCGGTGAGCGGATCGGGCAGCGGGTCGGTGATTGTTACCGCGCAGCCGAACACCACCTCGGCATCGCGAACGGGCACGGTAACCATCGCCGGCCAGACCTACACCGTCACCCAGGCATCGAGCAACGTCACCGTGATACCCGGGCAGCCGTTCCAGGTGGATGCCAAGTCGAATGTGTATGCCTCCGGCCGCAGCACCGCCTTTAGCGGTCTATTGCCCCCCAGCTACCGGTTTTCCGCCGGCCCCGGGAAGGTGCTGACCGTTTCCAACGTCACTGGATCCACCGGCTGCACGCCATCGGATACCGCGCCGCCCGATGGCGGTGGAAACTGCGCCGCCGGCACCAACATCACCTCCTTCAATGGGATCTCCGGAATTGTGCATGACTCGAAAGCGCTGTTCCTGGTGGGCGTGTTCCTCGACGACAGCACGCCGCAGAACCCCGCTCCTCCGCGGCTGAATGTCAGCAACGAGAGTTTCACCCGGATCAATCCGCGCATCGGGCAGAGTTTTTTCATCGGAGACGGACGTTCCACCAGCGGTGCGCAACAGCAGTTCCACGTACCCCCCACCGCCACCCGCGTGTTCTTCGGATTCGCCGATGGCTTCGGCTTCAACGGGGAGCCGGGGTACTACGAGGACAATATCGGCGGATTGACACTGACCATGAATATGGGTACGGGCGCTCCCTGCGCGTTTTCCTTTGCTCCGGCTTCGCCTTCCGTATCCGCAGCGGGGGGACCGCTCAATATTGCCGTTTCTACCGAAGCGGGATGTTTCTGGGGCGTGTCGCCTTACGACACCTGGATCACGCAGCCGGCGCCCGCGAGTTCGAACAGCAGTGGCACCGCCACCGTACAAATCGCACCTTCCAACCTGGTGTCTCCGCGCAGCGGCAGAATCGCCATTTCCGAAAGTGATATCACGATCACCCAGCAGATCACGGTGCCCTGTACCTACACGGTAACGCCGCTATCCATCAATGCGCCCGCCGGCGGCTTGACCGGTCCCATTGCCATTGCAGCCACCGGAAGCTCCTGCGCGCCATGGACGGTGAGCGCCAACGGATCCTTCATCAGCTTCTCACCAGCGGGCGGCACGGGCGCCGCCACGGTCAACTTCACCATCGCCCCCAATCCCGGCGCTGCCCGCACCGGGACGATCTTCGTAGCTGGGGCCGCCATCGCCGTGACCCAGGCCGCCGGGTCCACCACCCCCACCATCACTCTGCAGCAACCGTTTACTGTGGATGGCAAGAGCAATATATATGCCGCCGGCCGCACCACTGCCTTCAGTGGATTGATGCCTCCTACGTATCGCTTCACAGCTGGGTCCGGCCGGGTGATGACGGTCAGCAATGTCACTGGAACTGTAAGCTGCGGGCCGGCGGCACCCGATCCCGCCGATGGAAGCAGGGGCTGCGGCACCACTGATATCACGGCCAAGGATGGTATTTCGGGCATCCGGCACACGGCGAAATCAACATTCCTGGTGGGCGTGTTCCTGGACGACAGCACGCCTTCCACGGCGCCGCCCACTTTAGATTTCACCGAGGAAGGGTTCACCAAGATCAATCCCCGCATCGGCCAGACTTTCTTTATCGGAGACGGCCGCTCGAGCACTGGGGCCGCGCAGCAGTTCGTCATCCCGGCTAACGCTACCCGTGTATCCTTTGGCTTCGCCGATGGATTCAGCGTGCAGGGCGAACCTGGCTACTATGACGACAACAGCGGCGCTCTTACCGTGACCATCAACGTGGTGAGCGGAACCCCTTGTCCCTTCACATTTGATCCCGCGGCGCCCACGGCAGGGCTGAATGGCGGCACGCTCAACTTCAACGTGAACACCGATGCGGGGTGCTACTGGTCCGTTGTGCCGCTGGAAACCTGGCTTAGCGGCGGGAAACCCGCCAGCACGAATGGTCCTGGACAGGCCACCGTGGAAATGGCCGCTTTCAACGGCACCGCGGAGCGCAGAGGTAGAGTGGCGATCGCCGATCAGGATCTCACCGTGATCCAAAGCCTGACTTCCGGCGGCGTCAGTTGCGTGACCAGCGTGGAACCAGTCTCGCGCACCATCGGCAGTCCGGCCGGCGAGGACGAAATTCTTGTCAGGGCGCCGTCCACCTGTAGCTGGAGCGCCACCACCACCGATACCTGGATTCGTGTCATCAGCGGTACCGGAACCGGAGATGGCAAAGTACGATATAGCTGGATCTCCCACACGGGCACAGCCGAGCGGCCGGGTAAGATCGGCATCGGGGGCAAGGACTTTGCCCTGACGCAACTGGCTCCGGCGCCGGCGGTTACCAATTTCCCCAACGGCGGCTTCGAGCAGCCGGCGATCAACACGAGCTACGTCAATCTGCCGGCAGGCTCGGCAGCCATCACCGGGTGGACGGTCGCGGCAGGCAGCGTGGACCACATTGGCACCTTCTACACCTGCGCGGAGGGAAGACAATGCCTCGACCTGGCCGGAGAGGTTCCCGGCGCCGTGTCTCAAACTTTCGGCACAGTCGCCGGAACCCGCTACTTCATCGTGTTTGATATGGCGGGAAATCCATCGGGCACCGCTCCCAAGGGGATCGAGGTTTCGGCGAGCGGGACGAAAGAATCCTTTTCCTTTGACATGAGGGACAGAACCATCACCGCGATGGGCTGGGTGACCAGGACGTTCGTGTTTACTGCCGCTTCCGCCGTTACTACGCTGCAATTCACCGACACAAGCAACAGCGGCGCATATGGCGCCGCTCTCGATAATGTTCGCGTGTACGGAATGACTGGCGCGGCGACGGGAATCACGCTGCAGCAGCCCTTCACCGTGGATGGCAAGAGCAACCTCTACGCCGCCGGACGCACCACCGCCTTTAGCGGATTGCTCCCGCCCACTTACCGCTTTACTCCCGGCGGCGGGCGTGTGATGACGATCACCAGCGTCACCGGTACCACCAGTTGCGGACCTTCCGCACCCGATCCCGCTGACGGAAGCCGTGGCTGCGGGACTACCAATATCACTGCTAAAGACGGGATCTCCGGCATCCGGCACTCCGGGAAGTCAACCTTCCTGGTAGGAGTGTTCCTGGACGACAGCGCCCCAACCACCGCGCCTCCCACGCTGGATTTCACCGACGAGGCCTTCACGAAGATCAACCCTCGTATCGGCCAGACGTTTTTCCTGGGAGACGGACGCTCCAGCAGCGGGGCGCAGCAGCAGTTCGTAATTCCGCCCACCGCCACCCGCGTCGCTTTTGGATTTGCGGACGGCTTCAGCGTGCAGGGCGAGCCCGGGTACTATGACGACAATTCCGGCGCACTGACTCTGACCATTAATATGATTGAGGGCACGCCGTGTCCTTTCACGTTCAATCCGGCCGCGCCCGCCGCGCCGCTCGCCGGCGGTCCGCTGAACTTCAATGTGACCACCAGCGCCAGCTGCTACTGGTCGGTGGTTCCGCTGGATACCTGGCTGACACAAGGCAAGCCGGAGAGTACCAGCAGCTCCGGACAAGCCACCGTGACGGTCGCCGCCAACACTTCAGACCGCCGAGGCAGAGTCGCCATCGCCGATCAGGATCTGAGCATCGCGCAAAGCTCCAGCGCGGTTCCGGCGGATTGCAAAACTTCTCTGGAACGCCCTTCGGCCACGATGATTTCCACTGGTGGAACCGGAGAAGTCCGGTTGAACACACAAGCAGGATGCCCTTGGACGGCGGCCAGCAATGCGGCGTTTATCACGATCACGAGCGCCGGCACCGGGACAGGCAATGCGACCATCAGCTATCGCGTGGATGCCAACACCGGCGCCCAGCGTACCGGCACGCTCACCATCGGCGGGCTCACCTACACCGTGAGCCAGGCAGCCGCCGCAGTTGCGCCATCGTGCTCGCCCGCGCTCAGCAGCGCCACCGCCACCGCTCGTAAAGAAGGCGGCGCGGGCCAGGTGAGGCTCACACTTTCCGACGGATGTCCATGGAGTGCGTCAAGCAACGCTCCATGGCTCACCATTAACGGCCGCACCAGCGGCTCCGGCGGCGCGACGATCGACTATACCATTGCCGTGAACACCGTATCCCAACGCACCGGCGTGCTGACCATTGCCGGCGTGACGCACACCGTCACGCAGGATGCGTCTTCACGTACCGCTGTGCCGCAATGCAGCTTCACGCTCACCCCGCCCTCGAGTTCTGTAATTGCCGCTGGGGCGACCGACTCCGTCCGGGTGGAGACGACCGTAGGTTGCCAATGGACCGCCATCAGCAGCGATCCGTTTATTCGCATCGTCAGCGGCGCCTCCGGTAACGGCGCCGGCAGTCTCACCTATCAGATAGATCCCAATACCACCGCCACCACCCGCCAGGGATCCATTGTCATCGGCGGCCAGCCGTTCGCCATCTCGCAATCCGGTCAGAGCACGCAACAAAGCTGTACCAACCTCGCGCTCAGCCGGAATTCCGGTTCTGTGCGTGCGCAGGGCGGCACCGATAGTGTTGATGTGCAGGCGCCCTCGGGCTGCCCCTGGACCGCGCTGAGCAACGTTCCGTTCATCACCATCACCGATGGGGCCAGCGGAACCGGTAACCGGCCGGTAACCTTTACAGTTCAGGAAAATACGTCCACCACGCCGCGCACCGGCACACTCACCATCGCCGGCCAGACGTTCACGTTAAATCAGGAACCGCGCGGGACTTCCATTCCCTGCACCTACACACTGGCGCCAACTTCCGGTTCGGCTACCGCCGACGGGGGCTCCGGGCAATTCACGATCCAGACCGCGGCCGGCTGCGCCTGGACCGTCACGAAGAACGCCGAGTGGCTGGACATCGTATCCGGCGGCTCCGGCAGCGGGCCCGGCAATGTCTCCTATTCAATTGCGAAGAACACGACAGGTGCGAGAACCGGCATGATCACGGTAAGTGGAGTTCCCTTCTCCATTACACAAGCCGGCGGCGAGATTCCGCCTGCAAGTTGCACCTATCAATTCGCGCCCAACGCTCCCGTCACCGCCGAGGCCGCGGGCGGGCCGATGCAGATGGCGATCCTCAACACCACCGGCTGTACCTGGACGGCGGTCAGCGGGGCCGAGTGGATCGACATCCTCTCCGGCGGATCGGGATCGGGCAGCGGCACGCTCACGTTCTCGGTGAAGCCAAATACAGGCGATTCGCGCGGCGCCGCGATCATCGTCGCCGGCCAGCCTTACCAGTTAAATCAAAAAGCGGGCGGCAGCGGCGGGCCCACCGGACAAGGCCAGTGCGCATTCTCCCTCAGCCCTACCACCCAGGCGTTCCAATCGGCTGGCGGTTCCGGACAAACGACCGTGACCACGACCACGGGCTGCGCCTGGACGGCGACTACCACAGCGGATTGGATCGGCCTCACCCAGGGAGCTTCCGGCAGCGGCCCGGGCACGGTGACCTTCTCCGTTGCCGCGAACAGTACCGGGCCGGCACGCAGCGGCACGATCACCATCGGTGGACAGGCGTTCACGGTAACGCAGGACGCCGGCACCACCCAGCCCAATCCCGGCTCCTGCACCTTCAATCTCGATCCCCGAAGCCAGAGCGCGCAGGGCAGCGGCGGCACGGGCCGGGTGGCGGTCACTGCCACTGTCGGATGCGCGTGGACCGCGATCAGCAATAACGATTGGCTGACCGTCACCACCGGCGCCCAGGGTAGCGGAAGCGGCACGGTGTTTTACAGCGTCGCGGCAAACGCGGATCCGTCGCGCACCGGATCGATCACCATCGCGGGCCAACAGTTTGAAATCGCGCAAGGCGGCAGGACACGGGCTGGTGAAGCCTGCACGTTTACTCTCACGCCGCTTTCGGCATCCGCATCCAGCGCCGGAGGACCGGGTGAAGTACGTGTGGACACGGCTCTCGGCTGCAACTGGCTGCCTTCGAGCGATTCCGATTGGATCTCCATCACCGATGGCGGATCCGGTAATGGCAGCGGCACGCTCCGCTACACCGTGGCCGCGACTACCGGCGGCGCGCGCACCGGCTCGATCCTGATTGGCGGGCAGAAATTCACCATCAGCCAGGGTGCTCCGGGAAGCGGACCCTGCTCTTACCAGTTGTTGCCGGCCACACAGCAAGCCCAGGGGTCGGCCATTACGGGGCGATTTGCAGTAGCGGCTTCGGTCGGCTGCACGTGGACCGCGATCAGCAATGCGGATTGGCTCACCATATCGAATGGCGCCTCCGGCAACGGCGCGGGAACCGTGACATTCTCCGCCTCCGCCAATCCAGGTCCAGGACGAACGGGTGTGATTACGGTCAACGGGCAGACTTTCACGTTGACGCAGAACGCCGCCGGACCGGTGGGCGCCGGTTGCAGCATCAGCGTTGCACCCACGGATTTGCAAGTGCCCGGCAATGGCGGACCCGCCCAGTTCGGCGTAAGCGCTCCGCTGGGCTGCTCTTATACGACTTCCATCGGCAGCACCGTCGATTGGATTTCCGTTGCATCCGGCGGTAACGGCAACGGACCCGGCACGGTGACCATTGCGGCGGCGGCGAATCCCGCGTCTTCATCGCGCACGGGAACTATCACGGTGGGCGGCGCCACCATCAACGTGACACAGCCAGGCGGCGATGGATGCACTTACCAGGTGAGTCCAGTGTCGCAATCCGCCGCTGCCGCCGGTGGTCCGCTTTCAGCAACCGTGATTGCAAGCGCCAACGCCTGCGCCTGGACTGCATTATCGAACGCCGCCTGGCTCACCATATCGAGCGGAGCGGGCGGGTCGGGCTCCGGCTCGGTCTCGTGGAATGCCGACGCCAATCCGACGATCAATGAACGCACCGGCGCGGTCATCATCGCCGGGCAAGTGGTCAGCGTCACGCAGGCCGGCATCCGGCTACGCGGCAGCGGCGGTGGACCGAACGGCCCGGTAGTGGGAGGCGTGGTCAACGCCGCCAGCTTCGCCGCTCCTTCCACACCCGGAGGACCGCTTGGCCGCGGATCGTTCATCGCCATCTTCGGCACGAACATCGGACCGGAGACGCCAGTCATCCTGTCGAGCTTCCCCTTCCAGCGGGAGTTGGGCGAGGTGTCGATTCAAATCAGCGGCGGCGGCGTCACCGTCGCTGCCCTGCCGCATTTTGTCTTCACCGGGCAAGTGAATGCAATTGTGCCGTCGAACGCTCCGTTAGGCGATGCGTTACTCACGGTTACCTACCGCGGCGAGACCAGCGCTCCGGTGCCGATTCGCATTGTGGACAACAACTGGGGCTCGTTCAGTCTGGCTGGGAGCGGCGCGGGTCCTGGAATTATCCAGAACTTCATTTCCGCTACCGATCAGCCGCTGAACTCAGCCGATGAGTCGGCTACACCAGGGCAGGCAGCCATCCTGTGGGGCACCGGATTGGGTCCAATCAACGGATCCGATGGGGAGCCGCCGCCGGTCGGATCTTTGCCGGCGCGCGTGGAGCTGTCGGTCGGCGGAGTCTCCGCGACGCTGCTTTACAGCGGGCGCACGCCTTGCTGCTCGGCAGTGGACACCATCATCTTCCTGATTCCCGAGAACGCACCGATCGGCTGCGCGGTGCCGGTGACGGTACGTGTCAACGGCCAGGAAGCAAACACCGTAACCATGGCGATTAACCGCCAGCGCGGAAGCTGCCGCTAATTACCCTCGCGGATCGGTACGTCCTTTTGGCGCATCCCAACGGATGCGCCTTCCCAGCTTTAACGAGAGATTGGCCATTTGCACCACCAGCGCCGATTGGAATCCCAACGCCATCGGAGCCGTGGGCCGTTTGCGGCTGCGCACGCATTCCAGAAAATTCTGGACATGCAGATCGGTGGCGTAGCCGAAGCCTTTTTCCGATACGCGGGTAATGGCTGGAGTCTCCTCGGCTCCCTGTAAGTACACTTTGAATTCCTCGCGCCCAATGTCCATGCGCGCTTTATCGCCGTCCAGATGATTCAATTGATCGTTGCGTATCTTATATCGCATGGCGGCGTAATTAACCTGGAAGACGCCGATGAAATCTTCGGCGTATTCCGCGGTCACTACCACCGATTCGGGCTGGTCTCCCGCCGCCCGATGAGGTTTGCCGGCCGCGGCCGTGACCGCCAGCGGGGCCCCGGCCCCCATCAGCATATGGATGCCGTCGTAAACATGGGCTCCCTGATCAGCAACGATGCCGCCGGCATAATCGGAATAGAAGCGCCAGTTGCGGAACCGGTCCGGGTCCACCGGACGTTTAGCGGCCGGCCCGAGCCATTGCTCCCAATCGAGCGGGCCATCCAGTTTGGCCACGGGCCGCGAATCGAGATAATTGTTGAGCCACCATCCGCGCACCATCCGTACCTTGCCAAGCGTCCCCGCGGCCACAACTTTGCGCCCTTCGATGTAAAGATCGTAGCTGCGGCGCTGCATCCCCACCTGAACGATCTGCTTGCTGCGCTTTTCGGCTTCCACCAGTTCCACGCCCTGCTCCGGCGTCTGGCAGAGGGGTTTCTCGACATACACGTCTTTGCCGGCCGCGAGCGCATCGAGCACCATGCGGTGGTGCCAATGCTCCGGAGTGGCAATAAGCACGGCCTGGATGTTCTTGTCCGCCAGCAGGTCCTTGTAATTGCGGTACGGTTTGGCCGGCGCCGTTTGTGCCTTGCGCACCGTAGATAGTCCGCGCTCGAGATTCGGCTCATACACGTCGGCGATGGCATGCACACGCAAAGCGGGATCCTTCTGGAAAATCGTCATCACGTGGGTTCCGCGCCCTCCGGCGCCGATAACTCCAAGGGAAACCTGATCCGGCGGCGCCGCCACGGCCACAAGACCCGATCCGGAGGCCAGCAGAAAAATTCGGCGGTGCAGGGGCATGATCTAAATCTTAATGCTTTCCGGTCATGTATGTTCTGTGAAGCTAATCCGGCGTGCATTGGCTTCTAAAATCTGTGGTAGCGTTGTGCTGGAAGGATCCGAATGAGAGTAGACCCTCAAAATCCGCAAATCAACATATCCAAGATTGTGGTGGGAGGAGGTATCGCGGGAGTCTTTTTTGCCCTCTCTGGCATGTTGATATTTCTGATCGGGATTCCTATGATCCGGTACGCGTTTCCGGCTGCCATCATTTTAGGGTGCGGCGTGGCGCTTGTACTTCACTTTAAGAAGCATAAGAATCCATACGCATCGTGGATTCTTTCTGACACAAAGAAATAGGCGGCAGGCGAGATCTCGCAAAACCGCTGCCGCACGCCGCCTTCTGATCTGAAGTCTCCGCGTTGCTCGTGGTCCGGCAGTCCACCGAACCCCAGCGTATAATCAACTGTGACCCCTGAAGAGAATCTCAAGAAAATGGGCATCGATCTCCCCGAGCCGCCGAAAGCGGTGGGAGCCTATGTGACTTGGGTCCGCTCGGGCAGCCTGGTGCTCACTTCGGGACAGTTGCCTTGGAAAAACAAGATCATGCTCTGGCCCGGCCGGCTGGGAGCCGAGGTCAACGTCGAAGAAGGATACTGGGCGGCGCGACAGGCCGGGCTAAACGCGATTGCGCAGATCAAAGCGGCGGCCGGAGATCTCGGCAAGGTTCGCATCCTGAGGCTGGAAGGCTATGTGCACTGCGCGCCCGGATTTCGCGATCATCCCAAAGTGCTGGATGGGGCTTCCGATTTGTTTGTGGCCGTATTTGAGGAGCGCGGCAAACACGTGCGCATTGCCGTCGGTAGCCCCGATATGCCGCTGAATGCCTGTGTCCAGCTTGGAGTCTGGGCGGATATGCAGGATTAGAGCACAGCGAGGCCAGATGCCGGCGATCGAAAAGGACTCCTGCCTCTCGAGCGCCTCAACCGCACTGCGGCTTGGCTCGTTGTCATCATTCCATTTCCCTGCGCTAACGCGTACCTGCTACCCTGTGGCGGATGATTGAACCCTGGATTTCCGGATCGCACGCAGAGGCCGATCCACTGCTTCGCCCCATTCTTCACGCCTTCGATCACGCCCGCGCGGACCTGGTTATGTGGACGGCTGATCTAACCACAGCGCAGATCTGGGCGCGGCCATTCGGTTTGGCAGCCGTGGGGTTCCACCTGCGGCATATCGCCCGCTCCAGCGAACGGCTGTTCACATATGCACAAGGGATGCCCTTGACGGAGGCACAGTTGGCTGCCGCGTCGACAGAAATGGATGCGGGGGCTACCCGCGACGAACTGCTGGCCGACCTCGACGGCGTCTTTGAAAGAATAGCCAGGCAAGTTCGCGAGTTGAATCCCGCCACGATAAGGGAAACGCGCGTTGTCGGGCGCCTTCAGTTACCGGCCACCGTCGCGGGCTTGCTGGTACACATCGCGGAACACACGATGCGGCATGTGGGCGAGGCCATCATTACCGCGAAGGTCGCAAAACAAGCAGGTTAGAGGGCTACTCGAGCATCCGGATGCTCATCAGCAAGCCGCCAACCACCGCGACGGAAATAACGGCGGTAATGATGTAGCGCATCCATCGCTCGCGCGGAGTGCTCTGCTCCTTTTCATCATGCTTCATGGTTTCGTCGAGACTTTCAAACATGGTATCCACCTCCTGAAGCTGCGGGCAGTTACGCCCAATCCTTACGTGGAACGCGGCAGGCTGCTCCGGTAGCCGCGCTCAAAAGCGATCCGTGCGATAATACCTACTCAACATCAATCGCCCTAACTGTAGACCTTTAATTTCCCAAATGCAAGGGGGGCCTTGGAGCAGGCTGGGACATGTGCAGAATTGCACTCCATATGGAAGGGCGCCGCAGTCAAAAAGGAACGGTTCTGCGTTTCCATCCGTCTCTAACATGGGGCGAGAGATTTTGCATTGAGCAAAAGCCCTGATCAGAACCGCCATCTTCCTCCGAGTGGCGGTTCTTTTCTTTAGTCAAAGACAAAGTGGAACAGCTTCTTCAGGTCTTCCCAGGCCTCGCGCTTCGGCGTGACATTGTAGGCGCGCAACAAATAGGAGGGATGATAGGTCACCATCACGGGAATGTCCCGCCATTTGTGCCACTGGCCGCGTAGTTTGGTCACACCTTCTTTGGTACCGAGCAGGGCGCGCGTGGCGGTTCCGCCCAGGGAACAGATTGCCTTGGGCTTGATGGCCTCGAGCTGACGGAACAGAAACTGCCCGCACATGGCCATCTCCTCCGGCTCCGGAGTGCGGTTTTTAGGCGGCCGGCATTTGACCACGTTGCAGATATACACGTCCGCGCGGGTCAGGGGGATGCCTTCTTTTTTAGCCGTGTTCTCGATCATCGCTGTCAGAAGTTGACCCGCGCGGCCCACGAACGGAATTCCCTGGATGTCTTCATCCTCTCCTGGCCCCTCACCTACAAACACTAGTTTGGCATGGGAATTTCCGTCGCCAAACACGATGGTCTGCCGGCCCGCATGAAGGGGACAACGGCGGCAATCGCCAATATCGGCGCGGATCTTCTCGAGCGTATCGTCATAGGGCGCGAGCGGGGGCAGCGTCGAGGGGAGATTGGCGGGCACGGCTGCGCCGGAAGACGTTATCTCCACCAGGGGCGACGGCTTCACGCGATATATTTCGTTGAATCCCAGATCCCGATAATAGCTCAAGACCTGCCGCAGCAATTCCTCGTTCATGACTGGGAATGCAGCGCCAGCCGAAGCTTCAGGGCATGATCGAAGATCTGGCCGGCGATGTCCATTTTGCTCGCTTTCGGCAAAGAAATAGATTCGCCGGTGCGCATCACCAGTGTGACTTCATTGGCGTCCGATTCGAAACCCGTGCCTTCCTGGTTCACCAGGTTGGCCACCACCATGTCGCAATTCTTGGTCTCCATTTTTCGCCGCGCCTCCTGAACCAGATTCTGCGTCTCCGCCGCAAACCCGATCAGCAAGCGGTCCCCTTTACGCCGCCCGGCCTCGGCCAGGATGTCCGCGGTGGGGTCCAGATTCATGGAGAGGCGCGCCGCCGTTTTTTTCATTTTTTGCGGCGCTGGAGCGGCAAGATAATAGTCCGCCACCGCGGCCGACTTGACGATGATGGTCGAATCGGAGAGATGTTTCATCACCGCATCGCGCATCTCCTCCGCGCTGCCTACGCGCACCAACTCCACGCCATAGGGCGCGCAGAGATTCACCGGACCGGAGATCAGAACCACGCGTGCGCCGCGCGCCGCCGCCGAGGCAGCCAGCGCGTAGCCCATCTTGCCGCTGGACCGGTTCGAGATGAAGCGTACCGGATCGATCGCTTCCACGGTGGGCCCGGCTGTCACCACTACGGTTTCGCCTTCCAGGTCCTTCCGTCGGTGCCCGATCGTCATTACCGCATCGGCTACGCGAATCGGATCCGGCAACCGTCCGGCGCCCACCGTACCGCATGCGAGCACACCTTCCTCCGGAGCCAGTACATGATGGCCGCGCCGTTCCAGGACGTCGAGATTATGGCGGGTAGCAGGATGAAGCCACATGTTGGTGTTCATGGCCGGGGCCAGGATCACCGTTCCGGTAAAAGCCAGGTAGAGGGTGGTGAGAAAATCAGGAGCCAGTCCGTGAGCCATCCTCGCTATCAGATCGGCGGTGGCGGGAGCCACCAGCAGGACATCGTGATCCTGCGCCACCTGAATGTGCTCCACCGAACTGGCCAACGTCTCTTCTGCCGTGCGGACCCCAAACATTTCCGTGATTACTCTACGGTTGGTGAGCGCGGCAAACGTCAGCGGACGGATAAACTCTTCGGCTGCGTGCGTCAGCACCACCTGCACCCGGGCCCCCCGCTCCATGAGGGCACGTGCGATTTCAGCCGCTTTGTAGGCCGCAATTCCGCCGCCAACCCCGAGCACAACGTTCATTCGTTTTACGTCTAAAGGTGGCCTCGGGCGCCTTCTCCGGTGATCGGATGACCCGGGTCCATGTACTTGACGAGGCCGCGGCGCACTTCTTCCATGGAGGTGACCGTCGGCTTACGCGAAGTGGTAGGTAGAAAAGAGCGGGCGCCACTTTGCAGCTGGCGCGCGCGTTTCGCGGCGACGATGATGAAGCGGTAGGTGCTCCATTCCGGATCGTCCGGGATGGCATGAATCGCGCTACGGATAATTTTTTCGGCCATTTGCTAACTTACTCCGGTTTCCTGCTACAACTTTTCTCCGAACGTCTCGAGGATAGGGCGTATGCGGCTCACCATCCTCTGCCTTCGAACCTTCTCCGCTTTCAAAATAGCCTGTAGTGTGGCCACAGCATCCTCAACCTGATCGTTTACCACCACGTAATCGTAGCAGTTGTAATTGCGAATCTCCTGGGCGGCAGCCGAAAGCCTGCGGGCGATAACCTGCTCCGCATCCTCCGACCTTGCCCTGAGCCTCTGTTCCAGAATTTCACGGGAAGGCGCCAGTACAAAGATCGTCACTGCGTGGGGGATCTTCTCTCTTAATTGTTGCGCACCCTGTACATCAATGTCGAGCAGTAAGTCCTGGCCGGCGCTTCGGGCGCGGTCTAATACCGAGCGGTGCGTGCCATAGAAATTCCCGAAAACTTCAGCGTATTCCAGAAACTCATCCCTGGCGATCCGTTGCTTGAATTCATCGATGCTAATGAAATGATAGCTGACATCTTGTATTTCCAGACCCCGCGGTGGGCGGGTAGTGTAAGAGATGGAAAACGCGAGTTCACGCTCGCGATTTAACAACTCCTTTACCAGCGTGGATTTGCCGGAGCCCGAAGGGGCCGAAATGATGAAAACGGTGCTCATTCCAGATTTAGACTCTGTTCCCGAATGCGTTCAATTTCCGATTTCACTGCAATTCCGACGTCGGTGATTCGCAGCCCGATGTCCGCCGCTCCGCCGGTTTTGGACAGGATCGTATTGGTTTCGCGCCCCATCTCCTGCATCAGGAAGTCTAGTTTTTTTCCCAACTCGCCGCCTTGCTTCAGCAGATGTTTGAGTTCGCCGGAGTGAATCTGCAATCGGTGTATCTCCTCGGTAATGTCGCTTCGATCCGCCAGAATGGCTGCCTCCTGGATTAAGCGTTGCGGATCGATGTTGCTTCCTGCTAACAAATTAGCAAGCCTTTCCTGAAGACGTACTTGAAGTATTGGTAAAGCGTTCGTCCGCATCGCTGCTAAAACGCTGGCATGATCCTGTATGCGGCTATTGGCTTCTTCGATTACCTTCGTCAAACTCGCCCCTTCCTTTGCACGAGAGGCGTTGAATAGCTCGAGCGCCTCGCTCGCCAGCTCGATGAGGAGTGCTTCCAGCCGTTCATCCGGTTCGGCATCTGCCTGCGAAAGCATGCCGGGAACGCGCAATGCGGTGTTCAAGTCGGGCTTTGAGGCATGCAAATCGTATTGCTTCTGGGCATCGCGGAACGCTGTCAACCAGGATTCAAACAGTGGCTTGTTGAGGGAGAGAAGCGTCGTGGCGGAGGCCCGATTCCAGGAAATTCGCACCTCCACGTGTCCGCGGTGAACCTGCCGTTTCACAACCGACCGGATCGCATTTTCATAGGCGTCCAGATCGGCCGGCATATGGACATGAACGTCGAGCGAGCGGTGATTGACGCTCTTGATCGTCACCACCATTTCCCCTTGGTCCGTCAGCTTCCGGAGGCGCGAAAAGCCGGTCATCGAACGAAGACCAGCCATCAGGAGTTCACCAGCGGGTCGGATTCCAGATATTGCAGCTCGTGCAGCCGCTGGTACACTCCGCCCGCGTTCACCAATTGGTCATGGGCGCCCGTCTCGACAATGCGCCCCTGGTCAAGAACCACAATTTTGTCGGCGCGCCTCACTGTGGAGAGCCGGTGTGCAATCACGATTACTGTCCTCCCGTTGATCAGGTTTGCCAACGCCCGCTGCACGAGCATTTCGGACTCGGTGTCGAGGTGCGAAGTCGCCTCGTCCAGAATCAGGATGGGAGCATTCTTCAGCACCGCCCGGGCAATGGCAATTCGCTGCCGCTGGCCTCCGGAAAGCTTCATTCCACGCTCCCCGATAATGGTGCTGTACCCTAGCGGCAATTGCCCGATAAACTCATCGGCCAATGCGTTTTGCGCCGCCTCCCTCACCTCTCCCTCGGTTGCCGCCGGACGTCCATACCGGATATTATTCACCACCGTATCGTTAAACAGGAACGTATCTTGAGCCACTACGCCAATCTGCTCGCGGAGAGAGGCGAGCGTGACATCCCGAATGTCGTGTCCGTCCACCCGGATGCTGCCGGCCGTCACGTCGTATAACCTGGCAATCAGATTGGCTAACGTGGACTTCCCCGCTCCGCTCGGCCCCACCAGCGCCAGTACTTCGCCGGCATTCACAGTGAGGCTTACGTCGCGAAGCACAAAACCTTGCGGCGCACTCGGATAACGGAAAGCCAGGTGATCCACTTCAATGCCTTGACAAAGCCCCTGCAAGCGGATGGCGTTTGGTTTTTCCTTCACGATCTGCTCGCGGTCGAGGTATTCGAAGACTTTCTGCGAGGCGCCAAGCGCCTGCTGAAAAATATTGTGGATGCCGGTTAGCCGTTTCACAGGCTCATAGAGCATCAGCAACGCGATCACAAAGCTGGTAAATTCTCCCGTGGTGAGCTGTCCGATCTTGATCTGGTTGCGTGCGTAAGTAATCAAGCCGACAATGGTGAGCGCGCCGAAGAATTCGATGATCGGAGAAGCGAGCGCCTGCTGGGCGACATACTTCAGATTCGAGGCTCGCAGCTTGGCTGCCGCCCTGCGGAAGCGCATCGCTTCCAGTGCCTCCGCCCCAAACGACTTCACCACCTGATGACCGGTGAGCGTTTCCTGCAGTATCTGGTTCAGCTCCGCCGCATCATCCTGCGCCCGGCGGGTGGCCCGTCGCAACTTGCGGCCCAATCTCATCGTCGGCATGAACACAAACGGAAGAACGGTAAGGCTGACCAACGCCAGTTTCCAATCCATCTGCAGCACCACCCACAGCAGGCCCACGGCGGCGAAGGTCTGCCGCAGCCAGTCCGCCAGCAAATGCGAAGTGGCCACCTGAATCTTGTCCACGTCGTTCATGATCGAAGACATCAGGCGTCCGGTCGTATGAGACTCGAAGAACACCGCATCCTGCGAAACCACGCGTTCGAACACGTGCTGCCGCAAGTCAGTGACGGCCGAGAAGCCGGCAAAATTCACCAGATAGTTCCCTGCGTAATCGGACAAGCCCTTAAACAGGTAGACCATGATGATTCCCACAGCCACCATGGAACCTACGTTATGTAAGGGGAATGGAATAATCTGATGCAGATACAGCGGCTGATTGAAAATGGGGATGGTCGTCAGCAAGACAGGCGCCTCGGCCGACTGCGGGTCGAGAACACGGTCGAAAATAGGCCGTATCAACAGGGCAACCATCGCCTGGCTCGCACCCGCCAGCGCCATCAGGAACACAGAAGCAAACAAAGCTAACGAGTAGGGCCTGGCATAGCTGAGCAGGCGGCCGAGACCTTTCATGAGGCTTCAGCCCGCTCCCCGTGAAAATCGAACATTCTTACAGAGTGTAACAGCTTGCGACTGGCGAACTCACCAGTGCGCCGGCCGAACCGGAGACTGGATCAGAAGTTGGGTTTCTTGGTATTTCTCTTCGGAGGCTGTTCCGCCGGGGAGCACGGAGGGCGGGCATACCCTAACGCGATGCGGAGACTCTGATGGGCTTTATTCAGACATGCTCTGATATCTTGAAAAAAGGGGATCTTGTGTTCGTCGAGGGTTTCCAGCGAAGTTCTAGCTGACTCGATCTTCAACATCCCGTCGGTGATTCTTTCCCGTTCAACTAGGTTCAATTCCATCGTGTTGCGAGTGGCCGTGCATTTCCAGGTGCTCCAGGTAGGAATACTTGGCTTGCTGCTTTTTCTCAGTAACCTCATGGATCAGAAGATCAAAACGACTTAAATCGGCTTCGCCCTGCACGATTGCCTGGAACTGCTGGTTGTGAAGCTCGCCCAATTGCTGCACGGCTTCGGCAAAGGCGTCCAAGAGATTTCGACATAAAGGGCAGTAGATCGCCGTCATGGGTGGTTCGTTCCTTTTATCTTCTGTGCTTCATGCTCGGCTTTACTCGACCTCCACTTGTCTATCTAGCAAGTGTGAGTCCAATCACTTTGCGATGAAGCTTACACATTAAAATAGTATAGGTAGATTCAGATATCAGAGCCGTTGTTTCATGCACCTAAAACAAAGTTTCGCGGATTAAGATGGAAGGAGTGCGGGAGCCGTTCATTGCATCCGGGACGCTGTCCACCGGGGGTTCCGGCAGCACTTTTGCGGTCGTGCTGAACGCGGCCAGCGGACCCGCTCGAGCCGGAATTTCTGCGGAGAGCGCGCAAGAGGCGTTCCAGGCTCTCGGCCTACAAGCTGACATCATTTCTCTGACAAAGAATTCCGATCTTCCGGGACTGGTCCGCAGCGGCGCCTATCGCGCGATTGTGGCGGCGGGCGGAGACGGTACGGTGAATGCGGTGGCTGCCGCGGTAGCCGGTACAGAAGTGCCGCTCGGCGTTATTCCAGCCGGCACCTTCAACCACTTCGCGAGGGATGCCGGAATCCCTTTGGATCTGCCGGCGGCGATCGAAGTAATTGCCGGCGGGCATACGTTGTCCATTGATGTTGGGGAAGTGAACGGGAGAATTTTTATTAATAACTCCAGCCTCGGTCTCTATCCGGCGATCGTTTTGGATCGCGAACGGCTGATCAACCGGGGGTTGCCGAAGTTCCTCGCCATGGCGCTCGCCTCGTTCGCCGCTCTTCGCCGGCTTCCTAACCTCACCCTTCGCGTGCAGCCGGGCTGCGCGGGGAAGCTGGTACGAACGCCGCTCTTGTTCGTGGGGAATAATCAATATGAATTCTCCGGACTCGAAGCGGGCACCCGCGGGCGTTTGGATGAGGGCTGTTTGCAGGTATCGATTGTTCGCGATTTGCGCGGCGCCGCTTTAGTCAAACTTTCGCTTCTGGCGCTCATGGGCCGTTTGGAAAACGTTCGCGAATTCAGCTGCGAGACCCATGCCACTGTACGGGTAGAGACGTTGCGGCGGCAGATCCGGGTGGCCGTCGATGGGGAGTTGGTCATGATGAAATCGCCGCTGCTCTACACCGTCAGGCGCGGCGCTCTGCGCGTGCTTGCTCCCGGCAGGGCGACATAGAGTGAGAACGATTGTTCACATCTCCGATCTGCACTTTGGACGGACGGACTGCCGTCTGGTGGAAAAGCTGATCTCGCTGATCCAACGCATGGAGGTCCACCTGGTAGCCGTTTCCGGAGACCTGACGCAACGCGCCAAGTCCAGTGAATTCCTGGAGGCGCGCGAGTTTCTTCGCGTCCTGCCCCAGCCGCAGATCGTGATTCCAGGAAATCACGATATCCCGCTGTACGATCTCTACGGACGTTTTGTGGAAGGGTTGCGCAGATTCCGGCGCTACATCACGGAGGACATCGACCCGTTCTACGCAGATGGCGAACTGGCGGTGGCAGGCGTCAACACCGCCCGCGCACTGGCCTTCAAACACGGGCGGGTGAATCATGCGGCCATGTCGAGGCTCCGCGAGCGGATGCGGGAGGTGCCGGGGGAGGCGGTGCGTATTCTTGTGGTCCATCATCCCGTCGATCTGCCGCATAATTCGCCGCAGCGTCCGGCCGGCCGCGCCTTGCTTGCCACCAAAGTCCTGAAAGATTGCGCCATTGATGTGGTGCTGTCGGGGCATCTACATCAAACTCACTACGCCCACCCCACGGAACGGCTACAGTTGGGTGGGCACGCCGCCCTGCTCATCCAGGCCGGCACAGCGGTCTCGACGCGCGGCCGGGGTGAGGCGAATTCCTTCAACGTGATTCGAACGTCTCCCAGGGAGATTATGGTGGAGCAGCATACCTGGGCGGAGGCATCGCAGTCCTTCGTAGTCTCCAGAAGGGAGAGCTACGGGCGCTCCCGGCCGGGAATTTTGTAGCAGCCGCCGCATGCTAAAATCGGGAGTTGAACCCCACTGTTTCTTCTGCGCAGCTACCTCGGGTATGCGCTGTCAGTTATCTCAACACCGCGCCCCTGATCTGGGGCTTTACCCACACCCGGCTAGCCTCCCGGATACGCCTCGAATTCGCGTTGCCTTCTGAATGCGCGGATCGGGTACGCGCGGGAACAGCGGATATCGGAATCTTACCGGTGATCGAAATCGAGCGCCAGGGGCTGCAGTGGCTTCCCGGTACAGGAATCGCCTGCCGCGGCGCGGTGCGCAGCATTCTGCTCCTCTCGAAAGTACCGCTGACAAGGATTCGCACGCTGGCGGCCGATTCCGGGTCCCGGACTTCCGTGGTACTCGCTCGCATCCTGCTCGCGGAGCGCTATGGAGTGGAACCCGATGTCATCACCATGCCGGCGGATCTCCATTCCATGCTGGCACACGCCGACGCCGCTCTCATCATCGGCGATCCGGCTCTACGGCTGGATCCTCAGGCGTTGCGCTGCCAGTATGAAGTCCTCGACCTCGGGGAGGAATGGACCCGGCTTACGAACCATTCAATGATCTTCGCTCTCTGGTCGGGCCGCAAGGAAAAGATCGCACCGGAGTTGGAGAATATCTTCCTCGATTCCTGTTTGTACGGACTGGATCACATCGAGCACATCGCGCGGGTGGAATGTCCGCCCCGCGGTATCGCGGAAGATCTGGGCCGCACCTACCTGACCCATCACATTGTGTCCAAGCTCGAAGACCGGGACTATGAAGGCATGCGCCTCTACCTCCACTACGCGCGCCAGTTCGATACTCTGAAAGTGACCGTATGATGACCCATAGGGAAGCCTGCGATCTGTTTGACAATGACGACCTGATCGGTATCGGGATGGAAGCCGATGCGCTGCGAAGGAAGCTCCATCCGGAAGGCGTGGTCAGCTACATCATCGATCGCAACATCAACTACACCAACTTCTGTACCGAATACTGCAGCTTTTGCGCGTTCTACCGCCCGATGGGACACAAAGAAGGCTACATTCTGGAATTCCAGACCATCCTCGATAAGATTCAGGAGACGGTGGATCTCGGCGGTACCGGCGTTTTGATGCAGGGCGGCCTCCATCCGGACCTGAAAATTGAGTGGTATGAGGACATGCTGCGCGCCTGCAAGACCCGCTTCCCGCGCGTGCACATGCACTGCTTTTCGGCTCCCGAAATTACGAACATCGCCGAAGTCAGCGGCTTGCCGCTGCGCGACACCATCGCGAGGCTGCGCGATGCCGGCCTCGACTCCATCCCAGGCGGCGGCGCGGAGATTTTGGACGATGCCGTGCGGCATCGCATCAGCAGGCTGAAGTGCACCACCCAGGACTGGATCGATGTCCATCTCACCGCCCACAACCTGGGCATGCGCACCACCGCAACGATGATGTTCGGTTGCGGCGAGACGATGGAACAAAGAGTAAATCACCTCGAAACCGTACGCCGCATCCAGGAAGAGACGGGGGGATTCACCGCCTTCATCCCATGGTCCTTCCAACGCGAGAATACTTCCCTCGGCCGGTTCGTGAAACAGGAAGCCACGGCGGTGGAATATCTGAAGACCCTTGCCATTTCCCGCATCTATCTGGAAAACATTCTCAACGTCCAATCGTCCTGGGTCACCCAGGGGCTGAAGACCTGCCAGCTTGGATTGCGCTTCGGCGGCAACGATGTGGGCAGCATCATGATTGAAGAGAACGTTGTGTCCGCCGCCGGAGCGCGCAATCGCGCTAATGAAGAGGAACTGCGGCATATCATCCGCGACGCCGGTTTCACGCCGAAACAGCGGGACACGCTTTATCGAACGTACTTCCTGAACTAAGCCGACTTCATTTTCGCGCCAGCGTGTGGGGATCGTGGCATGCCGCGCACGCCAGCTTCCCTGCCCCCGCCTGTACCTTCTTTGAGCACGCCGCCGGCAGCGTGGCGTGGCACCGGTCGCACTGGCGCTGCATTGCCGCGCCTCCCCTGGGTGAGTGGACTCCGTGGCAGGTGGCGCAGTTCGCCGCCCGCGTCTCGCTGCGAGCCAACACCAGCTTGCCGTGCTTACTTGCTTCATACGGCTTCCGTTGCCCGCTGTGACATTGCCCGCATAACGCGGGGACTTCATCGGGAGCGGCCACCTGATCGGGCGAAGTGGCGCCCACCGCATTCCGATGCTGTTGGCTGGCTCCGTGACAGACCTCGCAGCCGACGTTCTTCGCGAAGTGTTTATGCGTCTTCCAATCAGCGAGCTGCTCGGCATGGCAGGGAGCGCAGAGCATTCCAGTTTCCTGCGCCAGCCCGATGCCGGCAAGCAGCGCGAGAGCGAGCCAGATCATCCGATGCGCCTCACGATTTTAGAATCAATGGAGGTCAGGTCGCGCTTCCCCGCCAGAGCCATCGCCAACTTCAGCTCAGCCGCCAGCATCCACATCACGCGCTCCACGCCCGGCTGTCCGAACGCCGCCAATCCCCATAAAGGCGCCCGCCCCACCAACACCGCCTTCGCTCCGATCGCCAGCGCTTTCAGGATATCGCTGCCGCGCCGGATGCCGCCGTCCATCAGCACCGGAACCTTGCCACCCACGGCCGCCACCACGTCCGGCAAAGCGTCGATGGTGGCGATCACACCATCCAGTTGCCGGCCCCCATGGTTCGAGACGATGATCCCGCTCGCCCCATGCTTTACCGATAACTCCGCATCCTCGGGATTCAGCACGCCTTTCAGAATCACCGGCAGTTTGGTGGCTCCGCGCACCCATTCGATGTAATCCCAGGTGAGACCGGGCGTGTGCGGTTGCCACATCGCCGCCAGCGCCGGATTTCGCGGCTTCTGTTTTTCCTCCGCCGTTGGAACGCCCGTGCCCATATATCCATAATCGAAGCGGTTGCGATTGTTGCGGTCGCGGTTCGATTGGTACTGGTTGTCGACGGTGACGGTAATTCCTTTGGCCCCGCGGTCTTCGATCCGGCGCGCGTAGCTTTGCGCGGATTGCTTAGTCGGCTGGCCCGTCGTGTTACTCCACCAGTTGACTTTCGTGACTGCGTCGTCCACCGCACGCTCGGCTCCACTGCCGGTGCAGAATAACGTGTTTGTCTTCGCGCAGGCTCGCGCCACCACTGCCTCCGCGTTGGGCAGCACGAGATTCTTCCCCCCGGTCGGAGCAATCAAAATGGGAGCCTGTGACTTGACGCCGAATAGCTCAATGGATGTGTCCACATTGCTCACATCGGTCATCACCCGCGGGATCAGATACCAATGTTTGTACGCCGCGCGGTTCGCTTCCAGAGTCATTTCGTCCTCTACGCCGCCGGCGATGAAGTCATAAGCCATTTTATGCAGCTTACGTTTGGCCACTTCCTCGAACTCATGGACGTTGACAGGCCCCAGCAGATCGTCCCCTGCGAACAGCGGCGAGGCGGACACTAAGCCTATCAGGGAACGAAAAGCATCGCGGCGTTTCATAGACCCTCTATGATATAGCGATTGTCCTCGCTTACGCCCATATGGCCCCGTTTCACAAAAGGCAACGGGCGGCCCGCATGAACCGGCGGCGTGCATTGCCCGTCGGCGCGCGTAACCGGGCGGGGCGTGCATTGCCGAGCGCCGTGCATTGCCGGGCGGCGCATTTCCGGGCGCCGTGCATTGCCCGTCGGCGCGTGGAACCGGGCGTCACGCGGAACCGGGCGGCGTGCATTGCCGCGTGCATTGCCCGTCGGCGCGCGTAACCCGGCGGCATGCATTGCCCGGCGGCCTGCATTGCGGGCGTCGCGCGTTACCGAGCGGCGCGCGTGAGCAAGCCGTCCCCCCTCCTAAACATCTACCCCACCGCTACGCCGATGCCGCCCTTTCGACAAAAGCTTAGGTAAAATTGAGCTATGTTTTGTGGTTACGGCTGGTTACTGGCGTTTCCCGCGATCCTGACCGCGGCAGACCTGCCGGGCTCGAAGGATCCCGCCGGCATGAAGCGTTACGAGGGCAGCGAAATCATCGGCTATCGCGAGCCGAAGTTCGATGAGTATCTGCTGCCGCTCGGTCCGCCCACCGAACTCAGTCCGCCGAAGTATGCGCGAAGTCTCGACGTGGACGGGCAGGTCAGCCGGTACACCTATATCGCCCCCGCCAATCGTACTGCCACCGAGCTGCTGCGCAACTACAAATTGGAATTCGAGCGGCTCGGCCTGCAGACTCTGTATGAAAAAAAAGCCGGCGAGCGGGGTTGGTTCGGCCCCACCTTCGACAAGATTGCGGAGGCAGACGGGCTCTCCCAGATCCTCGCCTACAACGAGGCGGATGAGCGCCTGCTGGTCGGCAAAAGCCGCGATGCCAAGCCCACCTACTACGTCGTGTTTGTCACCGCCTACAGGGATGGCGTTATTCCGGAACGCCTGCAAAACATCGTTCAAAAGGGACGCGCCATCGCGCAGCTCGTCGTCATCGCCCCGGACTCCATGGAGCGCAAGATGACGTTCGTGAATGCGGATCAGATGAAGAACGAGATCCAGGCGAACGGCAAAGTCGTACTTTACGGAATTCTTTTCGATACGGACAAAGAAGCGCTAAAGCCGGAGTCCCAACCGGCGATCGCCGAAATCGTCAAGCTCCTGAAGGCCGACCCGTCCCTGCGCATCCACGTCGTGGGACACACCGACAACCAGGGAAAAACGGACTACAATCTGGACCTCAGCAAGCGCCGCGCCGCCAGCGTGGTGAGCGCTCTCACCGCGCAAGGTATCAGCCCCGCCCGGCTGGACGCTTTTGGCTGCGGCGTATTTGCTCCGGTAGCCTCAAATGAAACCGAAGAGGGCCGAGCCAAAAACCGCCGGGTGGAGCTGACCCGCTGGTAGGGCCGAAAACTTGCCGGGTCCCGCACGATCGTCATAGACATGATGCGGCAGTTTTCCGGCACTGCCGCGGAAGGTCTCCTGAGGTCGCTCCGCCACCCGTTCTCTGCCATAATCTCTTCGATGCAGCATCTCGTTTACGCCGCGCTCCTTCTTCCCTCTTTATTGACGGCCGCCACCCAGTGGGTCTCGATACGAACCACCGATGGAGCCAGGATGGAAGGACAGATCCAGACCAAATCCCTTCGGATGCAGGCCACGGAAGTGCGTCTGGATCAGATTCTGTCAGTGCACAATGCGGCTCCCGCTTCTGATTTTGAAAAGGGCAGGATTGAAGCGGATTTAACCGCGATTCAGGGTTCCGATCGCTCCGCGCGCGATGCGGCTGTGCAGGAACTGACCGCTATTGGAATCCCGGCGATGACGCCGTTATTGAAGACTTTGAAAGATACCGATCAGCATGAGCCGCGCCCTCTCTATCGATTGTTCGAACGATTAATGCCCAGCTATGCCGACGGGTTTGACCGCACGCTTACGCTGGTGCGATTGAAGACCGGGGAAGCCCTGCGGGGAACGTTGGCGGAGGAGAGCCTGGATGTGACACCGGCCGGCGGCCAGAAGGTCGCGATTCCTTGGGCGAAGATTCGAACGCTCGCCGTGCGGCAGAAGATTGTCAAGAGATCGATGCTTGTCCATTCGCTGCGCCACTGCACTCAAATTGAGTATCTGGACACCGGTGTAGAACTCACCGCCAGTTCCAAAGTGGATGCCACGGCGCGCGGGTTTGTCCGTCTGAGCTGGGACACCGATAGCTGGGCCAGCGATGCCAACGGTCTGACAAAACCCGGCGGTCCCACCTACAAAAGCAATTTGATCGACGGACATCCGTTCGGCGCGCTGGTAGGGAGAGTGCAGTCGGATGGCGAGGTTTTCTTCCTTGGAAAGAAAGCGTCGAAGGCAGGTTTGCGGCCCGGAAGGCTGGCCCTGGCGGTGAATGACAATCGCCACTGGCAGAACAACCTTGGCACGTTTCATGTTTCGATGACCGTCAGCGATGCCTACGATCTGGGCGATGCGCAATAAACGCATCGTTTCCGAGTGTGGCAGCATCAAGGTAATACGCTATGTCCAATCAACCAGGAATCCGAGTCGTCACTATTTTAGGAACCGTGCGGCCTGGCAGCTATACCGCCAAGGCGCTGGCGTTAGTGGTCCGGGAAGTTCAGTCTCACGCGGAAGCGGCGTTGGATCAGATTGATCCCGCCGGTTTACAATTACCCTTCCCCGGCCAGCCAACGTCCACCGATGCCGCGCGCGTGCGGGAAATGGTGAAAGCCGCGACCGGGGTGATCCTGGCCACGCCGGAATATCACGGCAGTTTCAGCAGCGTCACAAAATTGATTATCGAGAACCTGGGATTTCCTTCGGCGCTGGCGGGCAAACCAGTTGCGCTGCTGGGTGTGGCGGCGGGACAGATTGGCGCCATTAAATCCTTGGAGGCATTGAGCAGCGTGTGCGCTCACGTGGGAGCCATGGTGCTGCCCGGGCCGGTATCGGTAGCGAATGTGCAATCGGTGTTCGATGCGGAAGGCAATTGTCTGGACGCCGGGATCGAGAAGCGCATTCGCGGAGTTGCCACCAGTTTGCTCGATTACATCCACGGTTATATTTGCCCGCGCCACACACTGGAAGCGATGGTTCGCGACCGGGCGGCATAATTCGGCTCGGATGAAAAAGGACACGGTTCTCCCACAATTTTGTACGGAACGTACCGCCTTGCTCGTCCATGCCCCCCGGACATTGTCACCGTAAACCCACAGGCATAGACTTGTCCAAAGACTGCTGGCTCTGTAGTCCCGGTCTTTGCATTTCCGGCATGAAAGGAACCAGCCGTGCACCAAATTAGAGTTGTTTGTGCGGGATTGTACCTCGCTCTTCTGCTTCCGGCGATCCTCGCCCAGGTGAGCACCGGCACCATCGCCGGAACCGTCACCGACCAAACGGGCGGAAGCGTACCGCGAGCCTCGGTAACCCTCACCGACACAGGAACCGGGCTTGTCCGTAACATCGCCACCGGCGCCGACGGGTCGTACGTGGCCACGAACCTCAAGCCAGGCGAATACAGCCTGACAGCAGGGGCTCCCGGCTTCAGTACGCAGACGATTCGGGGAATCGTCGTGCAGGTGGATGAGCGCGCAAGAATCGATATCTCCCTGCAGGTGGGAGATGTGACGCAGCAGGTAGTGGTGGAAGGCGCCGCACAGATCATTGTGAGTGAGAACGCCACCATCGGCGAAGTCATCGACAACAAAAAAGTGGTTGAGCTGCCGCTTAATGGCCGCCAGTATTTGTCGCTCGCCCTTCTCACTCCCGGTGTGCAAAGAAGCGCTGCGAACGCGGCGTTCTATGACGAATCCGGCGGAAGCTTCTCCGCAAATGGAACGGATCCCGGCTCCAACACGACCATGATCGACGGCGTAATCAACATGGAGTTCGGCGCGGGCCGCCAAAATTACTCGCCCAGTCTCGACATGATCCAGGAGTTCAAGATCCAAACGAACACCTACGATGCCGCATTCGGCCTGAGCGGGGCCTCGCAAGTCAATGTAGTGACCAAGCGCGGCGGCAACGAATACCACGGATCGGCGTTCTTCTTCACGCGCAACGACAACCTGGATGCGCGGCCGTTTTTCCAACCCGGGAGACTGCCCGAATTCCGCCGCCATCAATTCGGCGGCACGATCGGCGGAAGAATTTTCAAATCGAGCAAAGACTTTTTCTTTCTCGCCTACGAGGGGAAGCGGCAGGCCCGCGGACTGACGGCCCCCATCACGGTACCTCTCGCGGCAATCAAAGCTGGCGACTTTACGGCAACCGGAGCCACGATTCATGACCCCCTCACGCTCGATCCAGCGACCCGGGCGCGGCAACCTTTCCCCAATAACACCATCCCGCAGCCTCGAATCACGCCACAGGCCAGATTTATTCGACAGCTCTGGCCAGATCCTACGCTGCCGGGTCTGGCTGGCAATTTCGTTTCCAATCCCACACGAAGGGCCGACGGAAACCAATACTCGGCCCGCTATGATCGCAACTTCTCTGAGAAGGACACTGTTTCCGCAAGGTATACCCGGGAAACCGATACGGCGCTGGAGCCCTGGCAACGGCCGGGCCTGATTTTGCCGGTCTCCGGATTCGGACAGAATCTCGACCTTCGAGGCTATAACTTCAGTTCCTCCTGGACTCACGCCTTTGGTCCATCGGCCCTCAACACGTTCAACTTCGGGCTCAGCAAGTACCAGCGCACGGCTGATAATGAGACCACCGAAGCAGGCTTCTTTATGGACCAGGGCAGCCGCGGAAAAATGTCTGGACCTGCTTTCTTTCAAGGCGCCGGCATTTCCGGTATTTCCCCGGAGAGACAGAAGGCCGGTATTCCCAATCTTGCGGTGAGCGGATGGGCAAACATCGCGGATGACCCTTTCGCCCCGGTTCGTGAGCCTTACACCAATTTCGTTTTTTCAGACACCTTCAGCAAAGTGAACGGCTCGCATAACTGGAAAGTGGGCGTGGACATCATCCGCAATCGGATCAATCAGGTCGACTTCGAAGCCAACACCAGAGGAGGCATCAACTTTGGTCCCAACTACACGACGCCCGCCGTGAGCGCACCGGGGAATCAATTCCACTCCTTTGCCGACTTCCTGTTGGGACAAGTTGCCAGCAGTTCCGTCAACGGGAACAGGCTTGTGGAAGACCTTTCGCAGAGCTGGTACATGACTTTCGTTCAGGACGATTGGAAGGTTACCAAGAATTTAACCGTGAACCTTGGCCTGCGATACGAAATCTGGTCCCGCATGGTAGAAAACCAGAACCGGCTGGTTGCCTTCGATCTCGGCATCAAAAAATTTGTGTTCTCCGGGGATAGCGTTCCCACTTTGCCCGGCACGCCTCCCGGCTCCGTCACCGCCGCCTCGTTGGGCTTGCCGCGAAATATGGTGATGGGAACGGATCGCAACGATTTCGCTCCCCGGTTAGGCTTTGCCTGGCGGGTGTTCGGCTCTAACAGGACGGTTCTCCGCGGCGGCTATGGAATGTTCTACAACTGGGTGACTCAGAATGTGACACAGGCCATGGCCTTTGGCCCGCCGTGGGTTCCCTCGCTTGCGATCACCAGTAACCCGGATGTATCCGCGGTCACGTTCGCGATTCCGTATCAAACGAATGTAGTGCCCTCGGTCTCCGGGAGAGTCGTCACGGCCTACACGAACCGCACTCCGTACCTCATGCAGTACTCCCTCAGCCTGGGACACTCATTCACGCCAAAGCTGGGCGGCGAGGTAGCTTATGTGGCCAATGCTGGACGGAAAGCCTATCTCGATTACAACTTTAATCAGCCCCTGCCAGGTCCCGGCTCGGTTGCTTCGCGGGCTCCATACCCGGAATTTGGCGGCTTGTCCGGTAATCCGGCATGGGGTACAAACAACTACAACGCGCTGCAGATGAAAGTGAAGAAGGATCTCGGCCCCGAAGGTTTGCTGCTGTCGGGCGCTTACACGTTCGGAAAGGCGCTGGGCACTTCTGTCTCCGGAATCAAATTCAACGGGCAGGTCCCCTTCCGCGATACGAGAAACTGGAAAGCCGATGCGGGCCCCACGCCGTTCGATATCCGCCACATTCTGGCGTTTAGCTGGGTCTACGAGCTACCGGCCGGAAGGGGGAAACCGTTAGGCGGCGGTTCCAACAGTCTGACTCATTTGGTGATTGGCGGCTGGAAGTTCGGGGGGATCGGGACGTTCCAATCCGGCCGCTACTTGACCCCGGTGGATTCGTTCAACAATTCGAATGCGGGCGGGAGCAGGCCGGACATCATTGCCAACCCCAATAACTTCAGCACTGCCAATAAGCAGGCGATGCTGAGTCAGTATTTCGACACCAGCGCCTTCCGCCGTGCCGCGCTTTACAGCTTCGGAAACGCTGGTACCGGGACCGTGCAAGGCCCGGGAATCTCGCTACTCGATCTCTCATTTTACAAAGACTTTCGAATTGCGGAGGGAAAGCGCATTCAGTTCCGCACGGAGTTGTTCAACTCACTCAATCACGCTAATTTCTCCGATCCGGGGGTTTCCTTCGGAACCGCTAATTTTGGCAGGATCGTATCCACATCAACGCCCGCACGGGAGGTGCAACTCGGTCTCCGCGTTGACTTCTAACGGCCCGCGCCGGCTTCCGTTCTCACTGCATAAGTTACCTGGAGGTGTGTAGCGTGAAGATTTCGCCGCTTGTCATGGCCATGGGAGTTGCCGTGCAAAGTCTACCTGCCGCGAGCCACGGGGAGATCCAGTCACTCACAGATCTGGAAATTCCATCGTTAGTGAAACTCTACACGGACCTTCACTCCAACCCCGAATTGTCCTTGCGCGAGGTGAATACCGCCGCGCGAATCAGCAAGGAATTAGAAGGTGTTGGCTTTGCCATCACACGCCACGTCGGCGGTCACGGCTTTGTGGGGGTTCTCAAGAACGGGGACGGACCCGTGGTCATGGTGCGGACGGACCTGGATGGATTGCCGGTGGTGGAGGAAACCGGGCTGAATTACGCCAGCCGTGTTCGCACCACAGACGTGCACGGCCGGGATGTTGGTGTGATGCACGCCTGCGGTCACGACATCCATATGACCTGTTTTATGGGGACGGCAAAACTGCTCAGCAAGTTGAAGAAGCATTGGCGCGGCACTCTTGTCATGGTGGGCCAGCCGGCGGAAGAAATCAGCGTCGGGTCCAAGGCAATGCTGAAGGATGGCCTCTTCCAGAGATTCCCGCTGCCTGACTATATGCTGGCATTGCATGCCGATGCGGGCCTGGAAGCCGGCAAAGTTCGCCTGCGGCCTGGAGATGCAATGGCGGGAACCGATACTCTCGATGTGACCATCCGCGGGGTAAGCGGGCACGGCGCGTATTCCTACACGACCAGGGATCCGGTGGTTCTTTCCGCGCAAACCGTGCTGGCGCTGCAGACGATTGTCAGCCGCGAGATTCCCGCCGTGGAACCGGCGGTGGTCACCGTTGGCTCCATTCATGGCGGCTCCAAACACAACATTATCCCCGATGAAGTGAAGCTGGAAATGACCATCCGCTACTACTCGGATGCGGTGCGGGAACGTATTCTGTCAAGCATTGACCGCATCGCGAAAGGGGTGGCGGCAACCGGAGGGGTGCCGAAGGAGCTGGAGCCCATCGTGAAACTTCGCGAAAATGAATCCATTCCTCCCGTCTACAATACGCCGGAACTGACGAGTCGCGTTACCGCTTCCCTCGAGGGTATACTGGGCAAGGAAAATGTGCTTGTGGCGGATAAGGTGATGGGCGGTGAGGATTTCGGCGTGTTCGGCCGGACTCCCGAGAAGCGCCGGTTGTGTCTGTTTTGGCTCGGTACAGTGGATCCTCAGAGAGTTCGTCAAGGGGCGATTCTGCCGTCCTTGCATTCGAGCCGTTTCGCACCGCTGCCGGAGCCGGCAATCAAAACTGGAGTGAATGCCATGACCGCGGCTGTGATGGACCTGCTCGCGAACTGAAAAGACGTGTTTCGCCGTATCCTGATCGTTCTGACGTCGATTCCCCTGGCGTTGGCGCAAGCCCCGCCAAACCTTTCCGTGTTGCTCGCCAACCCTCGTGAGGACTCCGCGGAATGGCATCGCAACGTGGGCCATGCTTACTACCGGGCAGGTGAGATGCAGTCCACATTGGATCACCTTCAGAAAGCGATCCGGCTGGAGCCCGGCAACGAACAGTATTACCTGGACTTGGGGGAGGTCCTGGCCCGCAACAATGCGCGCAAGGCGGTCGTCGTGGTGTTCGAGGCCGCGCGGATAGCCTTGCCGGAATCGTTCCGGATTCAATCGGCATTAGGTGTCGCTTACCTGACAATACGGAACTACGAGAAGGCGAAGCAATCCTTCACGGATCTGATCCGGACAAACCCCGGCTATGAGATGGGGTACCAACTGCTCGCCGAATGCTATGACATTACTCTGGACTGGGAGAACACCGCCAAGATCGCCGCACAGCTCAGGGCCCTGAACCCCAAGAACAGCAACGGCTGGTATTACGGAGCTACGGCGGCGTATGGCATTGGCAGACAGAACGGCGGGAGTCTGCAATTGGCGGAGACGCAGGTCCGCCGGGCGCTGGCACTGTCGCCCGGCGATTGGCGGCCCCATCTACTTCTGGGCAAGTTGCTGGCGGACAGCCGCCGCGATCGCGAAGCTGTCCTTGCGCTCCAAAAGGTCATTGCCCTCAGAGGTGCGGATCCCAAGACGTACTATATTCTTGGACTGGCCCTGAAACGGCTGGGCCGGGCCAAGGAGAGTGCCGAAGCCTTCCAAACCTACGAGAAAACGCGCGCCACCCACGCGGCGAGTCAGCGAACGTTGTTGGTGGACATCAAGTAGGCCGGACTACGTTGCTTCCGCGGACAAGCTTCGCGTAACTGCCTCCGGCGGCACGATCATTCGGAGCCGGACACAGGAAAGTGGCCGCGCTGCCGGCCTTGACGGGCCTTATGAATCTCGCTAGACTTCAGACGAACTGATTAATCAGTTCGAGGGGGGAATTATTAAAAAGAAACCTTCTAAATCTATCTCAACCTCAATCTCGGCGCTGACCGCCCGAACCCAATTCGGCCAGGTCATGCAGCGAGCCACAGAGAAGCGCGAGCGTTTCGTAGTTCAGCGCCGTGGCTTGCCCTCCGTTGTCATCATGAGTCTCAACGATTACATTGACATTGTTGCCCCACCGCCGGAGTGGATGAAAGAGGTCCACGCCGAAGCAAAGCAAAAGGGCTTGAACAAGCTAACCATGACCCAGATCGATGCGGAGATCGCCGCCGCCCGCCGTGAGCGCCGGCAAAGAGCAGTAACCCTGGTCAAATGACCAGAGTTATACTCGACACCAACATCGTTGTGTCCGCCTGTCAGCCTTTTCGTATTTTGAACCTGGCGCTCGCCGGCCTGTGTGTTTCCAACCCTATCTTAGCCGAGTACGAAGAACTTTTGCAGCGCAAAAGTTATAGGCCGCCAAGGCCGACTACCTGGTCACCGGCAACATCAAACATTTCCCTTCACAGTGGAAGTACACCACAGTTGTCACCCCGACGGAATTTCTCGACCATTGGAAGCTTGACCGTCCACAGCGCACCGACGCGTTCCCGCGCTGAACCTGTACCTTTCTCCCCATTTCTTAAACCAGGGTTCTCGCAAGCTTGAACTGGCACTGCGGGCGCCTTTGACACGCTCAATCCGCAATGCCGATCCTGCAAGCCTCCAAGATCGGACGGGTATATAATGCCCTCCAGCCGGGAAGCAAATAGAATCCCGGTTCGAAACGTTGCGACGAGGAGTCTCCTGATGCAAAGCCTGCTGCTGCGTCTGTTTCTCGCTGCTGTTGCGTGCAGCCTCTTCTCCACGGTCGCCTTCGCCCAGACCGCTCAGGTCACTGGGACCGTCACGGACTCCACCGGGGCCGTGATCGCCCATGCCAAGGTGCTCGTGACCAATGTCGAAACAAGAGTCGCGCGCGAGTCGCTCACAAATGAGCGCGGGAACTACCTGGTCACGAGCCTGCTCCCCGGACGATACGAAGTGATGGCCGAATCGCCGGGGTTCCGCGCGGTGAAGCTCGGTCCGGTCACGCTCGCAATTGACCAGGTGGCGCGTGTCGACTTCGCGTTGGAAGTCGGCGGGGTCGTCGAGTCGGTCAATGTTCAGGCTTCGGGTGTTCTCCTGGATGCCGCCACGAGCACGATCGGGACGGTCATCGAGAACCGCCAGGTTACGGAACTGCCGCTCAGCGGCCGTAACCCGATTGCGCTGGTGGCGCTCACTCCCGGAGTGCGCATTCAGGGCGGGTTTGGCGGCAAGGGCCAATGGTCTAACTTTTCGGTGAATGGAGGCTTGGCCAATGCCAACACTGTGCTCGTGGAAGGCTTGGCGCTTGACTACGCGCAAATGAACTCGCCGGCCTACGTTCCACCGGTCGACGCCACCCAGGAGTTCCGCATTCAGACGAACAATTTCGCCGCCGAGTACGGCCGGAGCGCGGGTGCGGTCGTGAACTTCAGCATCCGGTCCGGAACGAACCGTCTGCACGGCACGGTGTACGAGTTCTTTCGCAATAAGTCACTCGACGCGAATAGCTTCTTCCAGAATCGCGCGGGCAACAAACGCGCCGCGCTCACCTACAACCAGTTTGGCGCGTCCATCGGCGGTCCGATTCGGAAAGACAAGACCTTCTATTTTGGCAACTACGAGGGCTACGTCCGCCGCGCCGGATCTCCCACCATCACAACCGTGCCAACCGCCCTGCAGCGATCGGGCGATTTTTCGCAGACTTTCAATGCCGCCGGACGCATGGTGGCCGTCGCCGACCCGCTCAGCACGCGCCAGGAAGCCGGCATCTACGTTCGAGACCTTTTCTCCGGCAACAGAATTCCGCAGTCGCGTTTCAGCCGCATCGCCTCGAACTACCTCCCGGTCTGGCCGCAGGCCAATGCGCCCGGTGCGCCATTCACAAACCTCAACAACTTCTCGACGTTCGGCGGGGGTGGTAATAACGAGCATCAGTACGTCACCAAACTCGATCACAATATGAACTCACGCTGGAAGTTCTACGGCACCTGGGCGCATATCAAGGGGAACAGCTTCAGTGTCGACCCGTTCCGCTACCAGGTGAACCTCACCCGGCCGAACGAGAACCATCTCTACAATGCGACCATGGCCGCCAACGCGGTCTTCAGCCCGACGCTCATCGCTGAATTCCACTCCGGGTTCGCGCGCAGCGTCTCTGACAGTATCCCGTACGCCGTGACGCAGGGCTTCGACATGCGGACGCTGGGCTTTCCGCAGGCTTACTACGATGCGGTGCAGTACAAGGGGTTCCCGGGCATGGACATCGCCGGGATTGCGAGCGTCGGAAGCCAGTCCTCTCACAGTCTGATTCTGGCGACCTTCAACAGTTGGAGCCAGCGGGGATCGGTCACCTGGATCAGGGGATCGCACACCATGAAGTTCGGCTCGGACTACCGCGTCCAGCAGTTGAATCAATTCCAATCAAATTTTTTCGGCGGGCAATACAGCTTCAACAACCAGATGACCGCGACCAATCCCCAGAGACTGGACGCCAACAGCGGTATCGGAATGGCATCGTTCCTTCTCGGTAACGCCGCCGGCGGCACGGTGGCCAAGAGTGAGCGCCTGGCAAACCAGCGGCGGTATCTTTCGACGTTCGTACAGGACGATTGGAAGATCACCAGGAAACTCACCTTGAACCTCGGCATGGAGTACGGGTTCGAGTTTCCCATCACCGAGCGATACAACCGCAAGATGTGGTACGACCCGGCGGCGCCGCTCCCGATCAGCAAGGACGTGGGCCTTGACCTTCGCGGCGGCTATCGCTTCGCCGACACGAAAACGCGTTCGCCTTATGACCTGTTCCGGCGCCAGATTTCACCGCGCCTCGGCTTCGCCTACCAGGTGTTCTCGGGAACGGTTGTGCGTGGCGGCTACGGTCTGTTCTGGCTACCGGCGGCGATCACCGAGGTGACTGGCGACGTTCGTGCGCCGGCCTGGTCGATTAGTACGGGCATGCTGGGATCGATCGACGGCGGCCTCACTCCCTATCACACGCTCGACAACCCGTTCCCGAATGGAATCCAGGCTCCCCCCGGCAGTGGCCAAGGCCTGAATACCCTCGTAGGTCAAGGCGGCGCCGCCAACCTCCGGGACTTCCGTACCGGCTACATGCAACAGTGGAACCTCGACATCCAGCGCGAACTCGGCCGCGGCATGATTGTCGAGATAGCCTATGCGGGCAGCAAGGGCACCGGGTTGCCCGCGCAATACGGCTCGCAAATGAACCAGCTTGCTGACGAATACCTCGTGCTGGGAACGCGGCTTCAGGAGTTGCTGCCAAACCCGTTCTTCGGCTTTGTCCAGACCGGTACGCTCGCGCAGCCCACCGTCCAGCGCGGCCAATTGCTGCGGCCGTACCCACAGTTCACGAGCCTGACGCTGGAAGGTTTTCCCATCGGCCACTCGATCTACCACTCGTTTCAACTCCAGTTCAACAAGCGCTTCGGAACTTCACTGGTGGGCGTCGCCTACACCGTCAGCAAAGGCATCGGCAACACCGAGAGCCGCAGCGATTGGCTTGAAGGCGGAGCCCAGAATGCGAGCATGCGGTTCCTCAACAACAACAATCGTTCGCTCGACCGCTCCCTGAATCTCTTTGACAATCCGCAGCGTCTCGTGATCAGCTATTCGGTTGACTTGCCTTTCGGGCCGGGCCACAAGTTCCTGCGGGATGGCGGGCCTTTCAGCCGGGTCGTCTCGGGATGGCAACTTTCGGGCATCTACACGGTGCAGTCGGGAACGCCGATTGGCCTCGACGCAATCAACAACCTGACAGGCACCTTTGGCGGTGGATCGCGTCCGAACAATAACGGCGTCACGGCGCGGTTGACCAGTTCACCCAACGCCCGTATCGACCGCTGGTTCGACACGGGCGTGTTCAGCCAGCCGCCCGCGTTTACCTACGGCACCACGGGCCGCACGCTTCCGGATACACGCCATCACGGCATCAACAATCTCGACCTCGGCGTGTTCAAGAACAACCGGTTCGGCGCCGAAGGCCGTTTCAATCTGCAGCTCCGCGCCGAACTCTTCAATGCTGCAAATCACGTGCGATTCGGATACGCAGGTGCGTCATTCGGCAATCCGCAGTTCGGTGTGATCAGCAGCCAGGGCAATGCCCCGCGGCAGATTCAGCTCGCCCTCAAGCTTGTCTATTAGGAGATTGTCTATTGGACGGGGACGTGTGGAGGCAAAAATGGCGACTTCGGACGAAAAGAAGAATATAGTTAGGCGCATCCGCGAGCAGATCCTACCTTCCAAAGATCTGTCACAGCTCGATGGCCTTTACACGAACGAATACATTTATCACGGGATACCGCTTATCGGCGAGATGACCGGCGTGAGCGCGTTCAAGGAGATGATCTCTGCATTCAGCGCCGGCATGCCGGACTCGTGCGAGACCGTTGCCGATCAGATTGCTGAGGATGACAAGGTGGTGACGCGCCTGACTGGCACAGGAACACATACGGGCGAAGTGATGGGAGTGCCGGGTTCCGGAAAGCGTATCACGTGGACCGCAATAATCATCACGCGGTTCTCAGATCGGAAGATCGCCGAGGAATGGGTTGAATTCGACGCGCTGAGCTTTTCACAGCAGTTGCGCGAGCAGTGAGTGGCATTATCGTCCGGGAATTATTGGCAGCACCACGGAGGAGGGAAACTCGCTGGTGTGATAGATCTTCTGTCTGGCAACCACGCTCTTGGTCTCCAGACCCACGTTGTCCGCGCCTGTATTGAGATTCCGCAAATAGTAGGGAAAGAAGCTGCTGGAAATTTCGATCCGGATCCGGTGTCCGGGCTGGAACAGATTTCCCGTCACGCGCCAGAAATCAATGCTGTACTCATATACCTTTTCCGGCACGATTTCGCTGAGTTGATCGGGGTTGTAGGCGCCCGCCTTTTTCGGATCCCGGCAACGGGCGCGCAATACAGCGTCGGCAAGCAGCGCGCCATAGCCATCGGGATGCACGTCCACCAGCCGGATCATCCAATCGGTGTCTTTCGCCGACGTCGCGGCATAGAGCTTCGCCGTGATCGGACCCGTAATCTCCGTGGCAGCCGTCAGAGGAGGCGTTTGATAAACAAGCACGTCGTCGCGAATTGCCGAGACTCTGGCGTCAGCGGGTCCATCAATGTGGCCGCCTCTTCGAATGGCGGGAGTACGGGTCGATATTTTGTCGAACGGGTCCGGCGTGGGATCGCCGGGATCATACACATAGGAGTCCGCCGGCTCGCTGCCAGGAGGCTCCGTGCTCAGGGAGCCATCGCCTTTGAGTGAGTTCGCCTTACCGCCGCTGTGCAGATAGAATCTGGTGAACCTGGTCTGGGGCAAGGGCCAGTTCTCTTCCGCATACCACTTGTTCGCCCCCATCACGAACACCTGCACCGGTTTCTCGCGCTCGGCGCCGTTGTCGATGCCTTTCAGGAAGTGATCGAACCAGCGGCAGATCACCCCATTGAGATCGATCACCGCATCCGCGCCATAATCGATGCCAAGCAGTTGCCGGCTGTTGATGATGTGATGCCACGGACCGATGATTAAACGTGGTTGGCGGGATTCAGGGGTGGCGCCATGCTGCTTCATGCCCAGATAATTCATGGAAGAGCCGGGGAAATTGGCATCGAACCAACCGGTGATGGCCAGGGACGGTACGGTAATCTTGGAATACTTCTCCGGCCCCTGATACGAGATGCCCTTCCAGTATTCATGCGTGGCCAGATTCTGGCGAATCCATTTCTCAAACCAGGGAGCATTCGCGGCTCCCTTGATTTTCGGAATGTCCACGTAGGGAGTTTTCATATACTCCTCGACCCGATTGTTCGACCATCCCCCATAAGCCCCCTCGCCGATGGTCTGGTTGGTGCGCCCCGCCATCATGCCCGCTCCCCAATCCACGGCCCAACAAACGAGGATGCCGCCCTGATAAGGACCGTTGTGAAAGGGATCGGGAGGAGCCACTTCGGGCGCAATCGCTTTGAGCGAAGGCGGCGCCTGGCTCGCCGCCCACCACTGGCTCCAGCCCAAATAAGAAGGGCCTGTCATGCCCACTTTGCCGGTGGACCAGGGTTGCCGCGCCAGCCATTCAATCAGGTCATAGCCGTCGGTCTTGTGTCTGGCGTCGAAGATGTCAAACACGCCCTCGGAATCATAGCGTCCGCGAAAATCGGACATGGCAAAGACATATCCGCGTTCGGCGAACCATTGGGCGCGGGGGGGGCCATACCAAGTGGAGCCCCGCTGATTGTCATAGGGCGTGTGCGCCAGAATCACCGGAAAAGACCCGGGCGCATCGGGACGGTACACGTCGACCGAAAGCCGGACTCCGTCCCTCATGGCCACCATCATTCCGACGGTCATCTTCACCTTATATTTTGCTTCGGAGTAACGGCCGGCCTCGGGCTTCTGTCCCCAGGCGGCGCCACCGGCCAAAGCTGTCAGGACAGCGGCAGTAAAGAGATAATGTGTGGGCATGAATAGGCTAGTCCCGATATAAGAATTCGTTGGTGGAGAGCAGGATCTGGCACAAGCCGGCTAAAGCCTGGACCGCCGCCTTCTCCGGCGCAATATTGGCGTTGGCAAAGGCCTGAGTCTGCTCTTTCAAATGGCGATTGGCCCGCTGTATTTCCCGCTCTTCCGGCTTTCTCGAAAGAGCGAGTTGATAGGCCAGTTCCACCGGCGCAGCCGGCTGGGCCGTCAGGATCCGTTCGGCTAAAGAACGCGCCTGGGCAATCATGAAATCATCGTTGAGCAACGTAAGCGACTGCAGCGGCGTGGCCGAATTGAACCTGCGGTTGCAGCTTGTCTGCATCAGCGGCGAGTCGAACACCTCGAGAAACGTCAGCGGATATCCTCGCCGCGCTTCGAGATAAAGGGTACGCCGGAATTGTCCCTGGGGCGCCGGATCCTTATCCGAGATCACCTGTAGTCCATCGGGACGGGGCTTCAGAAGAACGGGCGGACCGCCCATCGTCAGATCGAGTTTTCCGCTGGCGGATAAAATCGCGTCACGGATGATCTCCGATTCCAGCCGCTGCAGATTCATCCGCCAGAGGAGGTTGTTGTCGGGATCTACGGCATTCCCTTGCGGTGTTTGACGCGCACTCTGCCTGTACGTGGCTGAAGTCATGATCATCTTGTGGAGGCGTTTGAGAGACCAGCCATGTTTCATGAAGTCCACCGCCAGCCAGTCGAGCAGCTCGGGATGCGTAGGGGCCGCACCCATCCGCCCGAAATTGTCCGGAGTTTGTACGATGCCTTTTCCGAAGTGATGCTGCCACACGCGATTCACCATCACTCTCGCGGTGAGAGGATGATCAGGGCTGGTGAGCCACCGGGCAAACGCCAGGCGCTGGCCGCTGGTCTGCCCTTTCGCATCCGGTGGCTTAACGAAGCCGGACGTACCCGGCGGACTGAGAATCGTGAGAAAGCCGGGCTCGACCTTGGGGCCAGGGGACGCAAGCACTCCCCGCTGCAACAGGCGCATGGCTGGTGGAGGGCCGGTATCCCATAGGGCCTGTATCTTGTCATAAGATCTCCGGAACCCGTTGAGCGTATCGATCTCCTGTTTTAACCGGTCGTGAGCCTTTTTGTCGCTTTCGTTGAGAGCTGCGTCAATTTCCGCCGCCTTCACTTCCAAGGCCTTGCCAAATTTCTTGACCAGAAATTGTTGGATGCCATCCCGCTGCTCACTGGCGGTGCGTAGCGCGGCCTTGGTTTCTTCACGAATTTCCGCCGGGAGAGTGAGCAGTTTGGCATCCAGTAGCCGCTCTTCGTAGGGCGCCCGAAGTCGAGACGCCTGCTGCTTCAAAGCGGCCACCGGGATGTCGAGTTCGGCATTGTGCCGATCGATCTTTTCGCGCTCCGCCTTGGAAACGGCCGGAAGAAAACGCTCCTGCGGGGTCGTCCAGTTCCAGGGGTTGTAGGCGGAGCTGAAAACCGTCATCAGACGATAGTAATCCCGTTGAGGGATGGGATCGAACTTATGCGAGTGACAGCGCGCACACCCCGCCGACAGCCCCAGCACTCCGCTTGAAACCTTGTCGACCAAATCGATCAGCACATCATAGCGTTCCTGCGGAAGGTTGGTGATGTCCGCGTCCGTCCGGTCAAACGTGCTGCGCAGATAACCGGTAGCGATCAGCGAGGTGACGATCGGCGGCGTGTACGGCTCGGCGGACCTCCAATCCACCAGTTCGTCGCCGGCGATTTGCTCAACGAGGAATTGATCGTATGGTTTGTCCGCGTTCAGGGAATCCACCACGTAGTCGCGGTACCGCCATATGCCGTCGAAGATCGTTTCCTGGCCGGTGGTGTCGGTGTAACCGGCGGAATCGAGCCAATGCCGGGCCCAGCGGACTCCATATTGCTTGGATTGGAGGAGGCGATCGATCAGCCGTTCATAGGCGCCGGGCTGGGTATCGGCCAGGAATGCCTGGACTTCTTCCGGCGTGGGAGGGAGTCCAATCAAGTCCAGGTACGCGCGGCGCACCAGTTTGAGGTCCGGCGCCGCGGGCGAAAGGGAAAGTCCAGCCGGTTCGAGTTTCGCCAATACGAAAGCATCGATTGCATGGCGGGCCAAATGCTTGTTCCGGATTGCCGGTGCAGGCAGGGCAACGAGCTTTTTGAAGGCCCAGAATTCGCGGTCTTTCGGTTGAATTTGCGGAGCTTCCGCCTCTGAGAACGTCTCACGGAGGGGGGTGTACGCCGCCGCGCCGCTTCCGAAGCGCGCCGTATCGATCCATTGGCGCAATGCCTGAATTTCCGCGGGGGTTAGCGGGGCGCCCGCGCCCTTGGGAGGCATGCTGCCGTTGAGCGTCTTTCGCAGCAGCGGACTCTTATCGGCGGCGCCCTCCTCTAAAACCGGCCCATTGATGCTGCCGCGCAACACCGAAGCGAGCGTCCGCAGATCAAGCCCGGCCATCGGCTTCCCTGCCCCGTGGCAGGACACGCAGCGGCCTTGCAGCAAGGGTTTCACGGCCCGATCGAACCGCGCCGTCTCCGCTTGCAGATCCCCCCGCTTCGACTCGTCGTAAGGGGCGCCGGCCAGGATCCAGTTCTTAATGGTTTCGATCTGCGCCTCGGTTAACTTCAGCTTGAAGGCGGGAGGCGGCATTGCCCGGCTGCTCACCTTCTGGAACAGCCGGCTCTTTTCCGGGGATCCCTTGATCACCACAGGCCCCTGATGGCTGCCGCGCAATGTCGATTCGGCGGTACGAAGGTCAAGCCCCACCAAGGATCCAACACTGTGGCAGTTGAAACAATTGGCGGAAAAGATCGGCAGGATGTCACGTTCAAATCGGGGAGAGGACTCGGCGGCGCTGAGCGCGGCGCTCGCGGCGATAAAGATGAGACAACTCGAACTCCACATGCTAGACATTGGGACGCTTTAGCAATTCGCGAACCACCGTGGCGCCGCTGATGGTCGCTTCCGTCGGCGTTTCATTCCGTCCTCCGTGCGGATAGGTAAGGCGCGCATGATCGAGGCCCAAAGTGTGCAGCAGCGTGGCTTGCAGGTTGGGAACGCTCACCCGATTGATGGTGGCTTTGTAACCGAAATCGTCGGTCTCCCCGTGTACGAGACCGCTCTTGAATCCGCCGCCGGCGAACCACAGACTGAATGCGTTTCGATTGTGGTCGCGGCCGTCGGAATTCTGCGTAGTAGGCAAACGTCCGAATTCGCCGGCCCACATCACGATGGTGCTGTCGAGCAACCCGCGGTTTTTCAGATCCTTTACGAGTGCGGCCGACGGTTGATCGGTCTTCTGGCAGACCTGCCGCAGATCCTGTTTGAGGTTACTGTGATGATCCCAGGGTTGCCCCTTGCCCACGAAGATCTGCACGAACCGCACTCCTGCTTCCACCAGCCGGCGCGCCATCAGGCAGCGCGTCCCGTAAGCCGCCGTAATTGGGTTATCCAGCCCGTAGAGTTCCCTTACGGATGGAGGCTCCTTGGACAAGTCGAGCGCTTGGGTAGCGGCCAACTGCATGCGCGCCGCCAGTTCGAAATTCTGGATGCGGGCATCCAGTTCGGTCTCGCCAGGGTAGCTCTCCGCGTGGCTCTGGTTTAGCTCGGCCAGCAGATCGAGATTCCTGCGTTGCACGGTGGGGGGTAGCGGCTCCGATGGTTTGAGGTGGTGCACGGGAGTGCCGCTGGAACTGAACTCGACCCCTTGATAGAGAGCGGGGAGCCAACCGCTGGACCAGAGGAGCCTCGCGCCCACGCTATAACCTTCCGGATCGCGCAACACCACATAGGCCGGAAGATTCTGACTCTCGCTGCCTAGCGCGTAGGTGATCCACGATCCGATTACCGGCCGTCCGGGAAAGATTTTGCACGTCAGGAGCATGTGCAAACCTTCCGGATGGTTGTTGTGCTCGGTGTACATCGAGCGAACCAGGCACACGTCGTCGGCGATTGTGCCCAGGTGCGGCAGAAGCTCGGAAAGTTCCATGCCGCATTGTCCGTGGCGGCGAAACTGGAAAGGACTTGGCAGCAGAATGTTTTGGTTGTTCGGCTGGTGAATTTCCACGCCATCCGGATGGGGTTGACCGGCCCGCTTGGACAGTTCCGGTTTCGGATCGAACAGATCCATCTGGCTCGGACCGCCATTCTGCACCAACTGGATGACGGCCTTTGCCTGCCCCGGGAAGTGACCGCGCCGTGGGCGCAGGTCCGTGTGGACCCGAGTAGCGGATTCCGCCTGTAACAGGCTCTCCAGCGCAAGCGCGCCGAAACCGAGCCCGGACATTCCTAGAAGGTGGCGGCGTGAAGGAAACCTGCGCACTGGCATCCACCTATTAGTCTAGATCTCTATGCGAATTCAAACAATGTACGCCATGCATATCAACGGCATAGATAGCGCCCGATGGCGAGTTGGGTGACTTCATCGGCGGGTGGAAAGTGGGCAACGATGAAACGCTCATCGGCGGCGACGGTGGTACGCCAGATGCCGAATACAATCTTGCTGAAGTCGGGATGGGTCAGCGGCAACGAGTCGTGCTCCACCAGGGCCGTTTTCATTTGGCCGTCCTCCAGATGATGCCAGCGCCATAGAAACTCGCGGTTGCTCTTGAGGGTTTCCAAAGCCGCTTTCATCTCCGCTTCCTGTGAGTGGAGATGATAGGCGCGCCAGAACAAAAATACGTGACGGTCCATCACCGGACCAGGGTCCTGCAGACGGCTTATCCAGACAGGCATGAACCTGGCGTCAAAAAGGAACTCCACGCTCCTCTTTCCCCGCACCGACATCAGACATTTCGAATGCGTGTTCCCGCCCAGGCACGGTCCCCACATAGCGGATACCAAGACGTTCACGTACCAGATTCGTTCCCCGACATCCATCAGAAGCGCCGGATATGGGTAACGGTCAATCACCGGAGCCAGTTCGGAGAGGACAGCGTCGACCGCCGCCTTGCCGGGAAGCGCTGGTTCCACCCGGTATCCGGCGAGCGCCAGCAGGTAGGAACGCTTCGCCGCGGGTATATCGAGCGCTTCACAGAGGCGAAGCAACGTGGAGTACTGCGGATGTTTACGATTGCTTTCAATCCTGCTGATGTGGGCCTGATTGGTACCGCTGGCGAACGCCAATTCTTCCTGCGACCATGGCTCGCCGTTACACTCCCGCACTCGCCGCTGCCGGTAGGTGGCGATGATTTCGCCTACCGTAAGCTGCGAAGAATTGAGCCGTTGAGGTTGCCGCCCCCGATGGGGAGAGTCGCTAAGCGTTGTTTCATGTAACCCCATATTCCGCCGCCTTGTTGAGAGACGATCAGCGATTAGACTGAGTGTATTGAATCAAGAATGGAATAGCAAGCGGGTTTGGATGAACCTTCAGCGACGAATTTCGTCGTCTTTGTGCGCCCTGTTTGTCAACCCGTTGAAAGCTCATCCCAGCTTCAAGTGCTTGTAATCAATCTTATCCCACGCCCACACTCCCAGCCCTAAAGCCCCCGCAATCTCCACGTGTTCCGGCTGCCGGTGGATAAACGTGCTGAACCGGTCCGGCGTATCCTCCACCAGTTTTTTCTTTCCCGCCGCCAGCCGCTTTTCATCGATTTTGCGCCAGCCCACGTGATCCATGGCGACCGGGTCGGTGGCGAAATAAAGCGTGTGGTGTTCCCAGACGAACTGCGGCTTGGCCGAAGGTCCCCCATGAAACACGCCTTTCACGCCATCCAAAATATTCAGTACCGTCTTATTCCGGATCACCGGCATCTGTACCACGGCCGGGATAAAGGCGTTGCAGGTATTTTGCGAAACAGTGGCATGCGAGCGGCTGACGTTGTTCACTAAACCATGCGAAAGGTTTTTCAGCGCCAGCGTCACTCCTGCGGACTGATGATCCTTAAGCACACAAAGATTGATCAGCTTCGTTACTTCTTTGCTGATGAAATTCGATGCGAACGATTTGCGCGCCCGCTCGTCTTTTTCATAACCCGGATTCGTTAGCGCCATCTCGACATAGTGGTCCGGATTATAGCCCTGGATATCGAGCTGTATATTCTCGAACTTCTCCGCCGCGCTCGACTTGCGCACGCCTTCCGGCAGCCACTTGTCAAACCCCGCCTGGTGAAACTGATCGCGATAGCGATCATACACCACGATATCCTGGTTGGGGATTCCC
>DATLCW010000292.1:0-3866 GCA_035526195.1 Bryobacteraceae bacterium | reverse complement strand
AAAATCTACCTAAAAATAGGTATTGCCTTGCCGAACGATTCCATGTAAGAATCTCTAAAAGTGGTTTGAACTGGACCGAAGTGATACAAAGTGCAAGAAAGCCTGAAAGCTCAACCTGTGGTCGATCCGCCGCGCGGCTTCTGGCCGGCGAAGGTCGACGACAAGGGCAGGCTCAAAGTTCCTACAAACTTCATTACGTATCTCACGGCACTCCAGGCGAACAAACTATTCATTACGAGCTTAGACGAAACTACGGCCAAAGTGTACACCATTCCAACCTGGACCGAAAACGTCCGTATCCTACAGCATGCCAGTGGAGACAACCGGCAGTGGGCGAAGGACGTTTTATTCCAGGCGGATTATCTGGGCGCGGACGCGGAATTGGATTCCGGCGGGCGATTACTTCTGCCCACGGAGCTGCGGCGCCTGTTGGGGTTCGAGAATTCGCAGGTTTATCTGCAAGCGCAGGATGGTCTGATCAATATTTTCAATCAGCAGGTGTTCGAGGAGAAGCGCAAAAAGGCGAAGGAGAACCTGCAAACCAAAGTGGAGTACGTGGAAGGCCTGGGAGTGAAGTAGCCGCATGTATGGCAGGCACACACAAGCCGGTGCAGATCAATGCGACGTTGGAGCATTTGGCGATCGTTCCGGAAGGTATCTATCTGGATGCGACGGCTGGACTCGGGGGGCATACAGCGGGGATTGCGAGGAAGCTGGAGAGCGGCTTCGTGATTGCGAACGACGCCGATGCGGAATCGCTGGAGTTGGCGCGGAAGAACACGCTCGAGTGGGCGGAACGGATCCGATTTCATCAAGGCCGGTTTTCGCAGTTGGATCAAGCATTGAAAACGTTCGGAGTCGAGAAGGTCAACGGACTGGTGGCGGATCTTGGAGTAAGCCGCTATCAGTTGACCGATGGGGAACGTGGATTTTCGCTGCAGGCGGATGGTCCCTTGGACATGCGAATCAATCGCACCGAGGGTCAGACCGCTGCGGATCTAGTCAACTACAACGCCGAAAAGGCACTCGCCGATCTGATCTACCTGAAAGGCGAAGAGAGGAGGGCGCGGAGAATAGCCAGAGCAATCGTTCGGGCGCGGCCGATCCGCGGCACGCTGCATTTAGCTCGTGTCGTGGAGCAGGCCGTGCCCCGGACGGGCAAACTGCATCCCGCGACTCTCACATTTATGGCGTTACGAATCGCTGTAAATCAGGAGACCGAGGAATTGACCGCGCTGCTCGAACTGGCTCCCACACTGGTGGCGCCAGGGGGACGGATTGTGATTATTACTTTCATGTCGCTCGAGGACAGGCAGGTAAAGCAGGGCTTTCAACGCCTGGCGCGGGAGGGCCGGGCGCAAATATTGACCAAGCACGTCGTGAAGCCGACGGATGAGGAGGTGCTTGAGAATCCAGCTTCGCGGTCGAGCAAACTGCGGTCGTTGATGATTCTTTAGCACTGAGGGAGAGAGGGAGTACATGGCAACGCTGGCGACACTGTATGACCGGTTTATGGGGAAGAGCGGCGGGCATGCCGATGTGCACGCACAATGGGCGGAAGCTAGGGCGCAGAAGTTAACCGACTACCGCTTACGGCCTTTTCCGAACGAAGATATAGCATTCCATTTGAAGCGAATCGACAACAGCCGGGTGATCCGCCAGATGGATCCGCAAACCCCGAGAGTGTGCTGGAACATGATTGGCGTTGCCGGCGCATCGGCCGTAGTGCTGATCGGGCTTTTACTGCCTACCGCCTATCGCCTGATGGCGGGTTACCAGATTGAAGAGTTGAAGAAAGATTACGGTCAGTTGCAATCGAGGAAAGCAGAGATGGAGCTGGAAGAAGCGAGGCTGCTCAGTCCGGAGCGTCTTGCGGGTCTGGCGAAGCTGCAGGATTTTGTAGACCCCGAGCCAGGCCGCGTGATTCACCTGGATGAGCCCAAAAATACGGAAGTGGCACTGCATCGTGAGAGCAGGCCCCTGGCCGTACCCGCCCGGATTGCCGATTCCGCGGCGCCGGCCGCCGGCCAGCCCGTCGAAACGCAGCAGTAATCGGCCCGGAAGCCGGGCTCGCCCGCCGGCTTTCCCGCCAAGAGGAATGCAGCCATGCAGCGACCACCCGGCCAGCCGTTTCCAGGGGACTCCCCTGAGCCTTCGGTCGATGAAAAAGCAGCCCGCCGCCTGCAGGTCCTCTTCCGATTTGCCATCGGTTGGGCTCTCCTCATCGGCCTCCGCCTCTTTCACCTACAGATTGTTTCTCATGCCGATTACAAGAAGCAGGCGAACGCCCAGCACGAGCGGGTACTAGAGATCCCGGCTCCGCGCGGGGCGATCCTGGACCGCGACGACAGAACGCTGGCGCTGAGCATCACGCTGAAAAGCGTGGTGGCGAATCCATTACTGATGCCCGATCTTCCGGTGACCGCGGAGGTTTTGGCGCGCGTGTTAAGTTTGGATGGCCGGGAGTTGCTGCACCGGATGAAAACGGCATCCGCCACGGGCAGCGGATTCCTGTGGGTAAAACGAAAAGTAACGACGGAAGAAGCGGAGCGGGTGCGCTTGCTCAAGCTCACCGGCGTCGAGTTTCGCGATGAGACATCGCGCATGTATCCGAAAGGATCGCTTGCCGCCCACGTGCTCGGTTCGGTAGACCATGAGGACAGGGGATCGGCGGGAATCGAACTCGGTTTGCAGGATGAGCTGGAAGGAATACCAGGCGCCTTGCGAATGCAGAAGGACGTCACCAACCGCGGCTATGGATCGCAAGTGGACACCAAGCCACAGCCGGGGAAGAACATTACGCTCACCATCGACGAGCGGGTGCAGCATATTGCCGAGCGTGAGCTGATGAAGGCGGTCGAGGGTTGCAAATGCAAGACCGGCAGCGTTGTGGTGATGGATCCTCATAACGGCGACATTCTCGCCATGGCGAGTTACCCCACCTATGACCCGAATGAGCTGCCGAAGCGCGGAGAAAGCCTTTCGGCGCGACTGAATCTCGCCATTTCCGCTCCTTTCGAACCCGGCTCGGTATTCAAAGTGATTACCCTCGCGGCGGCGCTGGAAACCACCAGCATGGGTCCGGAGAGTCCTGTGAATTGTATGAACGGCGCCATGCCGTTAGCCGGCCGCGTGATTCATGAGGCGAAGCGCGGATTTGGCGTACTGCCGATGCGGACGGTGCTGGCGAAGTCGTCCAATATCGGGGCGATTCAGGTGGGCATAAAAGTCGGAATCAAGAACCTTTATGCCTATATCATGCGTTTCGGTTTTGGGAAGCGGACGGGCTTGCCCCTTCCGGCGGAAGAGCCGGGACGGGTGTTTGAGCCGCGTAAATGGGGACCGCAATCGATCGGCTCGGTACCGATGGGCCATGAGGTGACTACTACAACGATACAGCTGGCTCAGGCTTGCGCCGTTGTGGCCAATGACGGGTTGCTGGTGAGGCCGCGGATTGTGCTGCGGCGCCACCGGCCGGGCGATCCGATCGAGGTGGAACCGGTGGCACAACCGGCGCGGGTATTGGAAGCCCGGAATGCGGCGCGGATGCGCGACATGATGCACGATGTGGTGCTGCAGGGCGGCACGGGATTTCCGAACGCCGTGGTTCCGGGATACGACTCCGCCGGCAAGACCGGTTCCGCGCAGATATACGATCACGCGTCGAAAGTCTACACACACAAGTACAATGCATCATTTATTGGAATGGCTCCGCTGAACAATCCGCGGGTTGTGGTGGCGGTGACGCTCAACGGGTCGCCTTTATACGGCGGCACAGTGGCCGCCCCGGTCTTTCGGGAAGTTACGGGAGCCGCGCTGCGTATTCTCGATGTCCCTAAAACCGCCGGAGAAGGCATGCTGCTGAC
>DATLCW010000285.1:0-8669 GCA_035526195.1 Bryobacteraceae bacterium | reverse complement strand
GGTCAGCTCATTCAAGACATCCTGACGGAGCTGAGTTTTGAAGTTGGCATCGGCCTCCCAGGTTCCCATGCGCAAAAATCCCAGAGCCAGCACGCGGTCCGATGGATTGCCGGGAAGCTCATCCCCGGCAATCTGCTCCTTAATGAATGTGTCGTAGGGCTTGTCCTGATTCAGCGAGCGGATGACGTAGTCGCGGTAGCGCCAGGCGGTGGGACGCTCACCGTCAATGGCGAAACCATCGGATTCCGCAAACCGCGCGAGGTCGAGCCAATGCCGCGCCCAGCGTTCGCCATAGCGCGAGTCCGTCAATAGAGTGTCGATCACTTTTGCGTAGGCGTCCGCCGCGGAATCGCTTTCAAAGGTCTGTACTTCATCGGGTGTCGGGGGAAGTCCGATGAGGTCGAAGTAAACACGGCGCAACAGCGCTCGCCTGGATGCGGGAGGGGCGGGCTTCAATCCTTTTGCTTCCAGCCTGGCGAGGATGAAGGCATCGATGGGATTGCGGGCCCAGGCGGCGTCACGGACCATCGGGATCGCGGGCGATTGCGGTTTGCGAAGAAGCCAATCGAGGTGAGGATCGCGCTTTTTAACGGACCTGGGAAGAGGCTTCATAGCATCAATCGAAGCGGCCAATTCCGTGATGACGTCGGCGGCGAGCGAACCGCCCATTGGCATCTTAGGACTCTGCTCTCCGCGAATGTGCCGCATGAGCAGAGATTGCCTGGAATCGCCGGGGACCAGCGCAGCCCCATGCTTGCCCCCCGCCAGCAAGGAGTCCAGACTGGAAACGCTGAGGCCGCCCGAGCTGTTGGCGGCAACGTGGCAGGCGGCGCAGTTTTTCTTGAGCAGCGGGAGCATCCGGCCGTCAAAGAGCGCCTGGTTGGAGGGCTCGGAGGGCGCTTGGGCGGAAAGCGCACCCGCCAGCAGCGCCAGTCCGAGCAATCGCATAGTAGGAAACATAAGCCACTCCGATTTTATAACGGGCAGGCTGCGGAGGAGGCCTGAGATCTTGCGGACCAATTCGGCGGATTGGCGGGCGGGAAGGACTGACGATTGCAGTGAAGCTTTCCGGCACGGTGAGCGCGTGATGCAGCGCTTTGACGGCGCTGACCGGGAACAATTCAGGATGCAGCGGTCGGGATTTTCGGTGAGGACTCCGGCTTGGGTGGAATCGGGCGTGAAGCCGAGGAATTGCGTGACGAAGTCGACAGCGCTTGCCGGGTAAGCGAGCGGCGTGGACGGAGTTGGGGCTGGGGATTGGCGAACGAGGAGTGGCTTGAGCTTCATACGCCAGCGCATTTCCGAGTGGCCTAACTGGCGGGGTTGGGATCGGGGTGCGGTTCGGGCTTCGGGCGGGCCGGAGTGGGAGTGAAAAGTGCGAGCCAGAGGAAGACTTCGGGGAAGTGGAAGTTGGCGATGAGCTGATCGAGGATGGGGGTTGGTTCGCTCGTACGTGGGGCGCGTTTTTGGTGTTTTGTGGGGGATTGGGGGAGGCGGAATGCGGTGAGTAAGGAGAGGAAGAATGCGAGGAGGCGGGTGAGGAGGTTTATGGCGGGCTGCGGTTCGGGTTGGGGATCCGTGTGGGGCTCGGGTTCCGGGTTGAGGGTTGAGGCAGGGGCCGCGGTGTCCGGGAAGTCGATTTCCGGGGCGTGGCGATGACGGCGCATTTTTCGTAGTTGCTCGATGGAGCTTTTGTAGGTGCGCTGGTAGCGGGTCTCGTAGCGATTCAGGGTGATGAGCAGGGCAGGATTGCAGATCTGGACTGCGGAGAAGGCATCGAGCAAGCGCATGCCGGGATGGTGGTTAGACCAGGCGGCTTCGAAGTCTTCTTTCTGGGTAAACATTTCGGAGTCGAGGAGAGCGGTCTCCATGGACCAGATGCGGCGCAGGCGCCAGTAGGAATTGGCGATCTGGATGACCAGGTGCTGTTCGGTCTGGGTGGCGGGCTGCCACTCGGCCTGGTAGGCGGTGAGGAGTGCGGTGTATGCTTCTTCGGATTCGTTGGCAAGGACGACGCATTTCGAGGCCAGGCCGTGGGTGATGCTGTTGAGGGAGGAGCGTTGTTTGCCTTCCGGAGTGATGGGGCCGTGCGATTTTTTGCCGTTTTCACGGGCTATATTTTGTTTATCTTTGAGGTCGATCATGTGAATCCTTTCTGCTGCACACGATTTAATATAGAATGGCGGTTCCTAATTTTTGAGTGGATGGGTAAAGCGGGGAGGCGGCGGATTTAGTTATTAATCAATGGCTTGGCGGGTGTTTCTGATTGATTTTTATGGTTGTGACGGGGTGTGCTTATTTGCCGCAGTGAGTTGTTAGCTTTCCTCGAACCCCTGATTATCGAACTTCAGAGTGCGGCAGTTCTCGGTGACGGTTCGAACGACATTGTCCGGCGCACCGGAGGGCATATGGGCTTCAATTTCGACGGTAATGGTTACTTTGGCGTCCAGCAGCGCGGCGAGATGCTGCACTATGGAACTGGCGATAAGGTCCACATCGCGCGAAAGGCGAGTGGCGTCGATTTTCGCGGACCCGTAAAAACGCCGCAGGACGGGGATCTTCTGTTTCGGGACGTCATCGTGCCGAGGTTTTGAAGCGGTGCCGGGGATTGTGGCGGCGCTATCTCCGCCCGCAGCCGCCGCGGGCGATGCGGTGGCAGCGCTCCAGCATGTGGTGCAGGTAGAGCCGGTCATCCTTCACAGCGGTGTGGCCTCCCGAAGGATCCGGTCGCGCACGTACCAGTGGAGCGACTTCTCCGTCCCGACATGGACCTTCATCCCCAGCAACTCCTGGAGATCCTCGACAAGGCCTGCGTGGTCCATCAGGCTCCGTCCCGGCTCCCAGGCGACCAGGAGATCGAGGTCGCTGTTCTCGGTGGCTTCACCGCGGGCCACGGAGCCAAACACACGGACATCGTGAGCGCCGCGTTGTCTTGCCAGGCGCAGAATTTCGTCCCGCCGTGCGGATCGCAATGTGTCCAGCGTGAGCATGTCTCTATTCTGCGGCAATTCGTAGGTCAGCGTCATTCGCTGGGCCTCCATGAGGATGCGCAGAGGCCGCCAAAGTCTTGCAGAGCTTGGCTGCGACTCCGTGAAGTTTCGCTGCAACCATGCGCCGGAACATTTGTCCTACGGTCCATTCCTGTCCTCCGCAGCGGGGTCATGATTCCGAGACCAAGGAAGCGCCCATCCCCAATCACCAACGGCCCTTGGAGGCCGGCTCGAAACTCAACCTCCACGTGCCAAAGCTGGTGCTTTGAAAACCGTGTGCCCTCTGCGAATGTCTCGGCCCGTTCGCCGTTCCCTTCGAAGGGTTCGCGCTGAACGCGGATGACCTCTGGGCGTAAGCGAACTTCCGCGTGACGAAGGGCCTGGCAGACTGCTGCTGCGACACGTACTTGCTCCTGTTGCCGTTCGGCCCCCGCCTTGGCTTCTTGATCCTTACGCGCGGGATCGATTCTGCGCCGCCGGCCGCTTTCTGGAAGCGCGGCAGGCGTAACCGTTCGCCAGAGACTGTGAGGATTGTCATCCTCGACCCCATAATGACGGAGGAAATCTCTGTCGTCCGTTCGGATCAGAGTTGCAAGAGCCTCTCCGGTGGCCGGGGCAACGACGTCGAGCCCTGAAAAGGCCCATTGAACGTCGCCCGGACGCAGAGAACATGTCGGAGGTATCTCCACTAGTCTAGGACTTCACAGAGCGACAGGGCGCAGCCTGTTATAGGCATCTCGAAGCGAATGGCATTCGGCCTTTCTCAAGGCTTGCCCCGGGCTTCCACGAGGACGGGAGTGGGGGAGTCGACGGCGGTCGTTTCATCGGTCACGACAACTCCGATGCGCAGTCCCTGCCAATTCCATCAATGACGCCGAGTGCCCGCGAACCGCCCAGCGCATCCTAGAGAGCTCTGTCCCCCGCGAATGTACCGCATAAGCAGACATTGCCTGGAATCGCCCGGAACCAGAACGGGCCGGTGCTTGCCACCGGCCAATCCGGCCGTCAAAGAGCGCCCAAAGTTAAAAATGCAGGCGCAACGTGTATTGCACTTCGCGTCCGTAGTTGACTTGGGTCGTGATTCCGCCGAATTGCGGACTGGTCACGGTGAGATTCGGGTTGCCGGGCATCACCGTGTTGGTCAGGTTGTAGCCCTCCAAGCGCAGCTCGAGTTTGAACCGCTCGGTGAGTTTGAAGTTCTTGGAAAGAGTGGTGTCCAGGCTCCAATAGTTGGGACCGGTAAGGCCCTCATATTGATAAGGATTGGTTCGCGGGGTAAACGGAGTTGCCTGTTTGAACACCGACGTGTCGAACCATTTGGACCATTCGCGGGTGCTTTCCCCAGGCTCGCCGGTGACGTCCAGTTGGCCGAATCGCAGGAAGGAGCCGGAGTTCCACATAAAGATGCTGCTGGTGGACCATCCACCCACAATCGCGTTCAGCACGGGATGGAGGCTGGCTCCAAAGCGGCGTCCGCGGCCCAGAGGAAGATCGGTGGTGGTACCCAGGGTCATGCGGTGCCGGGGAAGCGATCCCGGGATCATCGTGAGTTTGTCGGCATACTGGTCCAGCGCATTGAAGAACGCTCCGGTGGTCTCGCGGTTGTAATTGTAGCCCCACACGATGCTATATCCGGAGGCGAAACGGCGCTGCACGCGGAGCTGCAGGGCTTTGTAGCGATTGTCCACGCCGGGCATGAACGTCTCGGTGAGATCGCCATACTGCGGATACGGCCTGAGCAAAGTGGACAAGGGCACCGTGGCCTGTCCACGCAACTGCCCCGGCATCAGACTGGCCGGTAAGCGGTAAAAGGGATTGGCAACCGGTACGGTCAGCGCCGATTTGTAGGTATAGCCGAGTTGCGGGTCCACCATGTTGAGCGCTCTGCCGAAGCCGGCGTTGCCACCCTGGCCCTCGGGCACCATGTCGTGCCCGAAGTTCATGAAGAAAGTTCCATCCAGCTTGAAGCCGCGGAAGAGATCGCGCTCGACAGTGAAGTTGAACCGGTCATTCATCGGAGTGTTCAGACCCTGGCGGGCCCAGGAAGTGGCGTCGGTGGAACCTAAATTGGTGTTGCGGCCGTTTCCCCGCCCTACCGGCAGGACCAGCGGGTTCGAAGCCGGAAACGGATTGCTGAACACGCCCTGCGGGACGCCCTGCAACTGCACCGGTCCATTCGATTGGGCGGAATAGCCATCGGTGGAGGGGAGAATCCACGAATAGCCGAGAACGCTCATCAGCGGCACCGCGTAGCGCGCATAGCCGATGCGAATGGCGGTTTTGTTATTGGCCAGAATGGCGATTCCCAGGCGCGGAAGAAAATTTCTCCTGGGCGCCTGATAGAGCCCCGGGTTGCTGCCGTCTGTATAAATCCACGCTCCGTTATAAGTGGGTTTGACTGCGCCGGTGATGGCCGTCACCTGGGACGGCATCACGGGGGGGTTGCTTTGAAACTCGGGGATGGGATTCGATAGATCGAGATAACGCGCCATGCGGCCTTCCCGTTCGCTGGGAGCGGTCTCATATTCCCAGCGTAAGCCGAGATTGAGGGTAACCCTGCGGTTGAGTTTGAAATCGTCCTGGAAGAAGAGCCCGTACTGATCCTGTTTGGTATAGCGGGGGGATACGTAGCGGGAATTAATTCCGTTGTCGATCGAGCCCAGCAGGAACGTGGCCCAGGCGCTTCCGTAGAGAAGCGTGTTGGGGGCATTGTAGGTCTCCGCGGTGAGATTCGCTGTAAACGGAAATGCGCCGAGATTCGGCAGTTGCGAATATTCATAGGCGTGGCGGTAAGCCATGCCGAACTTCATGTAATGACGGCCGCGATCGTGTCCCATGCTTCCCTGATAGGAATATTTCCGGGGACGGTAGCTCCACCAGCCCGCCTTTCCAAAGGCGGCTCCGCCAATGTTCAGGTTCGGGTAATATACGGCCGGCGAGCCAGCGGTATATGGCTTGTACCAGGGATTGCCCGGCCAGTACTTCGCCAAGCCGTCTTCGCCGAGTTTCGCCCATTGGGAATCGTACTCGTCTTCGGAGTACACCACGCCCATGCGGAAGTTAATCACCGTGCGCGCGTTCAGCGTGTAGACGCTGTCCATGGCGGCGTTGAGGGCATCCATCAGCCCGCCGTTATCCGAGGTGGTGGCGGGACTGTTTCCATAGTTCGGGTTGTCGAGCGCGGTGCGGATGACGCTGTAGCGGCCGAAGATTTTCCAGCGCGGCGTGATGTTCCAGTCCGTCCGATTGGAGAAATTCCAGTAATCGAGATACCACGGATAGCCCGTGCGGTAGTTGTTGGTGCCGGTGGCGTCATCGCCCGGGCCGTTGGGTTTCCAGATATCGTTCATGAACAAGCGGGAGGTGGCATCGATCCTCGACGCCGGAATCATGTTCCCGGCGAAGGGCGTCCGGGTGACGGCGTTGGTCGCCGCATTGGTTTGCGTGGTGTAGGGATCGAAGATTGGACGCAAAGCGCCGGCTTTGGTCAAGGTGCGGGAAAAGTCGCCGATGCGCTCGAGGTCAGTCGGCAGCGTCATGACCTTGGTGTAGGGCTGCCGATTCTTCCATTTTTCAAAGGTGAAAAACGTGAACAGCTTGTTTTTCAGAATCGGCGCGCCGATGGTGCCGCCGCCCACATGATTCCGCACCATGTTCGGGGCGCGGGTGAAGGCATTGGAAACCGCGTTGAACTTGGGATTGCGGCCAAAGTAATAGAGACTGCCGTGGTACTCATTGGTGCCGGCCTTCATGCCCACGTTCAGGACACCGCCGGCGGAGAACCCCGATTCCGCGTCCACAGAGTTCTGCTGGACGGTGAATTCCTGCACCGCGTCCATGGGAGGCGCATAGGAGCCGCGCGAGCCGACGCCGATCGGCGAGCCGTCGATCTGCACTTCATTACGGCCGCTGGTTTGACCGCCCACGTCGACACCGGTGGTGGAGAGCTGATAGAACGGATTGCGCTTGGAAACATCCGAATAGCGGTTTACCACGGCGGGATCGAGCAGCGCCAGTGTGAAGGGATTGCGCGCCAGTACCGGAAGCTCCTTCAGCATGGTGCCGTCGACGGTCTGGGAAAGAGTGGTGGTGTTGAATTGAAGCTCGACGGCGGAATCGGCAACGGTGATGGTCTGATTCACATCGCCCACGCGAAGCGAAGCATTGATCGTCAAATCGGATCGCACCAGTACTTGTACATTCTCCTGGACAAACTTCCCGAAGCCGGAGCCTTCTACCGTGAGGGCATAGGTGCCAGGTTCCACAAAGTCGAAAAGATACCGGCCTGATTCATCCGTGTTGCGGACAGTTGCCGTTTTGGTGTTGGTGTTCGACAGGGTAACGGTTGCTTGTGCAATGGCGGATTTGGACGGGTCGGTAACGAACCCCTGAACGCGGCCACGATAATCCTGGCCCCAGCTGAGAACGGAGAGGAATAGGCTGATGGAAAGGAGTCTAAAGCTTCGTTTCATGGACAAACCTCTTTTAGAAATGGTGGCGCAATTTTACCATGATTGTTTATGAAGAGGGGGGCTTGACTACCCGTCGGAACCGGCTCCGTGACCTTCGCGGCTCGATCAACCGAAGCGTGTTACCGCGGCGCGCGTGAGCAAGCCATCCGGCTCACCAAAACTGTTAACTTGTGCGTACTCTTCGTGATGTATACTGCCTACCTTGAGAGGTAGGGTTAATTTTGTCCTCCATAGCATTCGCGGCGCTTCTAACTTGCGCCGTCCGTCTGATGGCGCAATCGACCGGCGCGATTGTCGGGGTCATTCAGGATAAGTCCGGCGCCATTGTGCCCGGCGCCTCAGTGACCGTAACCAGCGAACTCACCGGACTTAAGAATACGGCCACCGCCGACGATGCGGGGCGATTCCGCTTTCCGCGGCTCCCGGTGGGCAGCTACCGGCTTGAGGCGGTGCAGCAGGGCTTCCGGCAGTTCGTCGTGGAGGGCATCCGGCTCGATTCCGATCAGACGAGACAGGCGGACGTGTCGCTGGAAGTGGGACAGGTGAGCGAATCCGTGAATGTTTCCGGCGCCGTCGCGCTGGTGGAGACGGTGGGCGGCACAATCAAAGAGATCGTCGATCAGCGGCGTATGGTGGACCTGCCGCTGAACGGCCGCAATCCGCTGCAACTCCAGTTGCTGGTGGCGGGCGCGGTACCGAGCACCGGCACCGTCAGCCTGGGACAGAACACGGCCATTTCAGTAAATGGAGCGCGGGGGATCGCCAACAACTACATGCTCGACGGCGGCGACAACAACGATCCGCTGACCAACACCGCCTCCCTGTTGCCCAACCCCGACGCACTCGAAGAGTTCAGCATTCTGACCAACAACTATTCGGCGGAATACGGGAGGAATAGCGGAGCGGTGGTAAACGCGATCACCCGCGCCGGAACGAATCAATGGCATGGCGGTCTATACGAGTTTCTGCGTAACGACGCGTTCGATTCACGGAACTTCTTCGCTCTGCAAAAGTCTAAGCTGCGCCGGAGCCAATTCGGCGCGACGCTGGGCGGACCGGTCACTATTCCAAAGCTCTACCAGGGGCGCGACCGGACGTTTTTCTTTCTCTCCTTCGAAGGGGTCCGGGACCGCAAGGGAGATACGTTCTCCAGCCTGGTAGTGCCGACGGCGCTCGAGCGGAGCGGCGATTTCTCGCAATCGGCTCT
>DATLCW010000230.1:0-7350 GCA_035526195.1 Bryobacteraceae bacterium | reverse complement strand
CGTGCGAAGGCGTGTACGAGCAGGGAATCTGGCCATGGCGAAAAAGCTGCTCGCCCCTCTACCGCTGCAATACCTCCTGCGCGGAGAGTGGAGCACGCTTACAATTGCGCCGGTGGGTGCGCGGCGGATGGCTCCGGAATTGGACCTGCGGCTACCGCGCAATCTCCGGCAATCCGCCTTTCAGGTGAGCGAAGGGACGGTGTCGGCCTACGATCTGGACGGTCCGGTGAGCGTGGACGCGAAAGCGGGCTCCCTCCTGCTGGACCGCATTCAGGCGCGCGTGGACTGCCGCACTGGCGGGGGGGAAATCCGGTTAGGGCGGATCGGCGGCGCCATCAAATGTCTCTCCGGCGGCGGCGGAATCTCGGTGCAAGGCGCGGGAGGCGAAGCAACTCTGGAAACCGCCGGCGGCGAAGTGTTCGTGCGGGAAGCGCTCGGTCCGGTGAGCGCGATGACGGGCGGCGGCAACATTCAGATCCAGAGGGCGCTGTCGCTGGTAACCGCGCATACCAGCGGCGGGCTGGTGGAGGTAAACCAAGCCATGGGAATGGTCCGCGCCAACACCTCTGGCGGAGCCATCCAGATCGGTGTTGCCAATGGAGTCAAATGCGAGTCTTCCGCGGGCACGATTGAGTTGCAGTCGGTTAGAGGCGCGTTGCGCGCCTCCACGGCAATGGGAAGTATTCTGGTCAACATACACGGAGCGAGGCTGGAAGATTCTTTTCTCAATACGAGCGCTGGTGACATCCTGGTATTTCTTCCGTCTAATCTGGCAGTGACGGTTCAAGCGGAAAATGACGCAGCCGGAGCCCTGGGGAAGATCCTTTCCGATTTCCCCGAGATCCGCACTCTTTCCGGCATCTGGTCCACCGGGAAACCGATGCAGGCGGGTGGCGCGCTGAATGGCGGCGGGCCGATGTTGAAACTCTCGGCTACCGGTGGCATTATCTACCTGAAGCGCCAGAAGTAGATTTAAAGGAAGTTGCAAAAATGAAAGCTCTCACAGTTTTTGCCATATTGATTCTGGCGGCCCAGGCCCAGGCCCAGACTCAGCGCAGCTTTCTGGGCGTTGCCGTGGTGGAGGTAACCACCGAGCGCGCCAAAGCGCTGCAGTTGAGAGAAGAGCGCGGCGTGGAAGTGACTCGCATTGAAGACGACAGCCCCGCCTCCAGAGCGGGGCTCAGGCTGCATGACGTTGTGCTCGAATATCAGGGACAGCGTGTGGAAGGTACTGAGCAATTCGTCCGGCTGGTTCGGGAGACGCCGGCGGGCCGTGAGGTGAAGCTGCTTATCAGCCGCAACGGCCAACCTCAGACGGTTACGGCCGCTGTTGCAGCCCGCCGTATGAAAGGCCTCGATCTGGGGGAGCTGAACATAGCGATTCCGCGAATACCCGACCTCAAGTGGCGCAGTTCCCCTTTGGGGGTGGAAGCCGAATCGTTGAATTCCCAGCTTGCGGAGTTCTTTGGTGTTAAGGAAGGCGTGCTGGTGCGCTCAGTAGCAAAGGGCTCTCCGGCCGAGAAGGCGGGAATGAAAGCCGGCGACGTAATCGTCAAGGTGGATGATCGCAAGGTCGCCTCGCCCCTCGAAATAGTCCGCACCATCCGATCCAGAGGCCAGAAATCCGTTCCGGTGGCGATCGTCCGGGAAAAGAAAGAAACGACCGTAACGGTGACCGTGGAGGACGATCCCGTTCGCGGACGAACGGCCAGGCTGCCGCAGTTTTAGCGTACCCACCGCGAGGCCATCGGAGGCACCCACTCGCTTTGTAGGGCGTGGAGGAAAGCGGGGCGAGGGAGGGTTTTCTCCTAGACCGGCGGTCAACCGGTCCGGAAGAAAGCCTTCCCGCTTGAACGGCATTGGATCGGGCAGCGGCATCCTCTAAACTCCCCGTGTCATCGGCCAATGCTTCTCGATGAACGACCGCAGCCTCAGGATCGCCTGCGATTTCAATTGCGAAACGCGCGATTCGTGCAGCTCGACAATCTTAGCGATCTCGCGCAGCGTCATCTCCTCATGGAAGTAGAGCCCCAGCACAGTGCGTTCCACGGGCGGCATGCGCTCGATCGCCTCAGCCAGCAGCCGCTGCAGTTCGGACCGCTCGAGCAGCTTCGAGGGCCACTCCTGTTCATTATCGGAGACGTATCTTAATAGGTCCCGGCCTTCCTCCTCCGGCGACGACGATTCGAGACTCCCCAGATTCACTCCCCGAATGTCGACCAACCATTCGTGATATTGATCGAGGGAGAGGTGAAGCGCTTCGGCAATCTGTTCCTCGGTAGGCGCTCCTTGCAGCTTCTGTTCGAGAACTGCAATCGCCGCTTCAATCTGCTTTGCATGCTTGCGCTGCTGCCGGGGAGCCCAATCCAGACCACGCAAACTGTCGAGGATCGCACCGCGGATCTTGTATTCGGCATACGTCCTCAGCTTCACGTTGTGGGCTGGGTCGAAGTGATCAATCGCCGAGATCAACCCGACGATCCCTGTCGACACCAGATCGTCGAGACTTACGCTTTCCGGCAACCGGTCGTGAATCCGGCGGGCGATCAGGCGCACTTGGGGAAGATGTTCGAGAATGAGCCCTTCCCGCTCTTCGTTCGGTAGTTTTGGACTTGCCCTGTAGGGATGCATGATGGAAACGTAACCTCTTTTAGAGCTCTAACTGCCGCGTGTCTGTTCGCCAGCCTCCGTGACGCGGCGGAGGCGCTACCGGCTTGCTGATTCTTTATCCTGCCGGCCTCGGGCCCCTGTTGGCCGGCGCAAGAAACGATACCGGCGTTCCGCCTTGTGCCGCTGTGGGGAACACGTCACCGCGGCTCTCTCTCCCAGAAAAATGGGTGAAGAGCAGCTTTGACGGGTGAAACCGCGAAAAGCGCTCCACGGCCAACTTTCGGTCGGATGACTTCTTAGCTGCCCGGCCGCGGCAATCCGGTAGCTGTTCCGGGACAGGATATGCATCGGTTGGCGGCCGTTTCCGTTCCCGCAATGCGCGGCGGAGCTTTATGGGCTGCGTTTCTCCAGCGCATTCCGTCAGCAGTTCCTGCGCTAGAGCCGGCTCAACGTCTTTGGCGATCAGCGTCTGATACGGACGCGCCATCTCTGGATCGTACAGATCGGCAGAGCGATCCCCCGTTGATCCGTTGCGTTTCAGTGCGGGAGGCTCGCCGCTTCTCAGAAAGGGTTCGGACAGCGCGAAGACCACTTCATCAGCACCTGGATGCCTCGCCGCCTGCGTGAAACTGGCCGAATAATACGATTTGAGACGCATCCCAAGCTCCTTCAAGCTCTCACCGTTCCAATCGACACTAGTCTTACTCGCGGCGGAACTTCGTCAGGCAAGCGCCACCAGGTTCGGCAGCGGGCTCTCTCCGTGGGGGAGAAAGTAACGCCACCCCCATCCCGTCAGGACGAAGCGGGACCTTCCAGGGCGCCGGGCGCCTTGCTCAGTTTGTCGAGCACCTCGCGGACTTTCTGCGGCGGAAGATTCAAATGCGGCGCATTCTTGCCTTGTTTCACCGCGGATTCCATTCCACGTTCCATTATGGGATCGGAAAAGTACGCCAGCAGATCGCCGCTGGCATTCAAATAGGGCTTGCAAGCCATCCGCCGTTGACTGCCCCGCAAACTGCGTGAGCACGATCGGGTTCTTTGTAATGTTTGCCGCCTCGCCCGGACTTTCGAGAATGCAGCCGGCGCCGCGGATGGAAACCTTCGCCCGCAATAAGTCATGCAATACTCTCCACACCGTAGCAGTGGAAGCAATTTGGGCACCAAGTCTTCCACTACTTTCGGATTCTCCTCGATGAAGCGATCCGATACCTTTTCGCATCCGTCGTCGAGCACAGGAAACGCCGCCGCCGCAGAGCAAATTCTTACCCGGAAGCGTCGTCATAAGATCCCGTCGGCCAGGAAGGCTTGGACGGTTGCCGTTTTCTGCCGCTGATCGCCGAAACCTCAGGCTGACCCCGGCGCCTTGGATCTGGCTGAGCGGAACCCTCCCACCGGATCGCGCTACTGCTTCCCCAACCGCCTCAGCGATCTGGGCGCGGCCAGCGGGCCTGCCCGTTGAAGGTGGCTTTCAAGAGAATCGATCTCCACGCGCCAAAGCAGACTCGCCAGTTCCCCTGGAGTAGAACACAGCACCTGGCTTTCGAGATAATTCTCATTCTGCCTAGCGCGGCGGGCGACGCCCGGACGGCTTATATCCCTTACGTTTTCGGCCATCCCAGTGTCCGGTGGCGGTGGCGTTGAAGCCGCAGCTATGGAAAACAGGGCGGGGTTGATCGAACCGATATCCATACTTGCATATCGGTTCAGGCATTCCCGATATGAGACCGATTTAAGCCAGGTTCAAAGCGCGCATTACGCTGCCGTGATCGTTCTCGATCTTCGCCTGAAGCATCATAATCGCATAGATTAACTGCTCCGGCCGCGGCGGGCAACCTGGCACATATACGTCGACCGGAATTACCTGATTCACCGGAACCAGCGCGTAATTACTGAACACCCCGGTGGAAGTGGCGCAGGCTCCCATGGAAATTACCCATTTGGGCTCAGGCATCTGCTGATAGAGTTGCCGGATGACGGGAGCCATCTTATTCGAAACGCGTCCGGCAATGATCATTACATCGCTCTGCCGGGGCGACCCACGGAATACCTCCGCTCCAAAGCGGGATATATCGTAGCGCGACGCGCTCATCGCCATCATCTCAATGGCGCAACAGGCGAGCCCGAAGGTCATCGGCCATATGGAATTCTTGCGGCCCCAGTTCACCAGCTTATCGAGGGTGGTGGTCAATACGCTTTGCGAGAGGTGCACGAAGTCCTCGTTGTCGATCCGCGCAAAAAGATCGTCCGGACCCGTCAGGTTAAGCTTTGTCTCGTCCGCCGCACTTTGCATTTGTAGTCTCTACTGCTGATTATCCCACAGCAAACAGGTAGAATTTAATTCTGCGAATGTCCCAACCCGCGTGCTCTGCTCCCCTGCCTGATTACCAGAACCTGCTCGAACAGGCCTCGCTGCGCTGGGGCATTGAAGCCGAATTCTGGGACATTTGGGGGCAACGCCACGTTCCCTCCGGCGACGTTCGAAAATCGATACTACGCTCCCTCGGCGTACCCTGCGATTCCGCCGAAGACCTGCGGCAAGCCCTGCAGGACCTCGATACGCGGGAGTGGACGCGCATCTGTCCACCGGTAAGAGTCGTTTCCGTCCAGCACCCGTTCGCCTGGCCGGTGCGGATGAAAGTGGAACATGCCCACGCCGAGCTCGATCTCAGCGCCCAGGATGAAGCCGGAAGGATCAATTGGACCAGCGTGCAACTGTCGCAGGCTCCGGAAACGGCGCGCCGCCGCATCGGTGAGACCGACTACATCCAGAAGGAAATCGAGTGGCCGTTTCTCTGCCAGCCCGGCTACTACGAAGTAACGGCTCGAATCGTGGGCGAGCCTGACGCCTCTACCAAACTGATCGTTGCGCCGGAAAAAGCATGGGTACCGCCCGCGTTGGGGGCGGCCGGCCGGACTACGGGAGTAGCAGTCAGCCTCTATGGCGTTCGCTCGAACCGTAACTGGGGCTGCGGCGACTTCACGGACCTCCATGCTCTGCTGCACTGGCTGAAAGAGGACCTTCACGGCGGCTTTCTTTCCCTCAATCCGCTGCATGCCATCGAGAACCGGCAGCCGTATAACATCAGCCCGTATCTTCCCAACTCCGCGCTGTTTCGCAATCCGCTCTACATCGATGTCGAGGCAGTGCCGGAATTTTCTGTTTCCCGTGCCGCGCGTGCCGCCCGCGAGAAATCCGCCGCCGCGATTGCCGCCCTGCGCGAGACGCCATACGTGGAATATGAAAGCGTCTGGGAAATCAAGCGCTTCTTTCTGCTGCTTCTTTTTCGAGAATTTCTCCGTCATCCGGAGGACGAGCGGGCGCGCCGGTTCCGGCGCTTTGTCCAGGCGCAGGGAGACCGTCTGCAGCGCTTCGCCACCTATTCGGCGCTGTCCGCTTGGATTCACCGCCGCGATCCGAATGTCTGGATCTGGCAGCAATGGCCCGCGGCGTACCAGAATCCCGACTCCCCCGAAGTAGCGGGGTTTCGCCAGCAGCATGCGCGGCAGATTCTATTCCACAAGTACCTGCAGTGGGTGGCCGATGAGCAACTGGAAGCGGCGCAGCACAAAGCCAGGGAACTGGATTTACCGACCGGTCTTTACCACGATCTGGCTCTTGCCACGGATAAATGCGGGGCCGATCTCTGGTCCTACCGGCAGTATTATGTGACGGGCTGCCGTGTGGGCTCTCCCCCCGACGGCTTCGCTCCGGAGGGCCAGGACTGGGCATTTCCGCCGCCCAATACCGTGAAGCATCGCGACGACGGGTATCAGTTATTCATTGACACGATTCGCGCTAATAGCCGCCACGGCGGGGCTCTTCGCATCGATCATGTCATGCGGCTGTTCCGCCTTTATTGGATTCCGGACGGAAGCGATGCCCGTCAGGGAGCCTACGTCCAGGACTTCTATGAAGATCTGCTGGGCATTCTCGCGCTCGAAAGCGTGCGGGGAAAGTTCTTCGTCGTCGGCGAGGATCTCGGTACCGTATCGGATAACGTGCGCCGCGCGCTCGAACGCTATGGGGTGCTCAGTTACAAGGTATTCTATTTCGAAAAGGATCCCAGCGGGCGTTTTCGCCGGCCGGAGGAATATGCCCGGCAGGCGCTCGTTTCCTCCACCACACACGACCTTCCGACTCTCGCAGGATTCTGGACCGGGCGCGACATCGAGGCTCGAAAGGCCGCCGGCCTTCTGTCCAGCGGCGAAGGTTACGCCAGGCAACATGCCGAGCGCGCCATGGACAAGCAACGCATGCTCGATGTGCTGCATGAATCGGGGCTTTTACCCGCCTGGTTCCCGCGAGATGCTGGCGGGGTTCCCGAGCTCACCGGCGAATTGCACAACGCCATCATCGGATTTCTGGTACAGACCCCCTCCATGGTCATGGTGTTAAACCAGGAAGACCTCACGAAAGAAACGGAACAGCAAAACCTGCCGGCCAGTACCTGGCAATATCCCAACTGGCGCCGCAAGATGAAGTACACGGTGGAAGAGTTGCGGACCGGGAAAGCGCCGCAGGATTGCGCCGCGATGTTCCGCAACTGGCTGGCCAAAACGCACCGTTAACGCCGTCTCCTTGTTTGCATACGGTTCGGGCCGCCTGGTTCCCGGATGCCCGCGGGTCTGGCCCTTAAACCCCAACTCCGTGCGGCGGTGGTAATATGTTTTTTTCTGTTGCTCGAAGCACCGAGGACGGTTATGGATGCTGATCGGATTCGCCGCCTGTTCATTGCTGCT
>DATLCW010000198.1:0-6757 GCA_035526195.1 Bryobacteraceae bacterium | reverse complement strand
TTGTAGATTTTCGGGATGATAACGGGACCGCCGCCGAAATACTCCCCGTAATAGAACGGGACTCCGGGCGGACGCTTCTGGGCCCCGACGCCCGCGGCGTTCAGTGCCCCATTCTCCAGTTCGACCCTGACGCCTGCGTGGAAGCTGTTTGTGCCACTCTGCATCACCGCGTCCACGGTGGCTGGTGAACGGAATTCCGCGTTGGCGTTGACGTAAACGATGTTCATTTCCTTGACGGACTGCACGGATGGCGAACCTTCGTTGTGGTTCGTCTCCGACCCGTCCACCTTGGATTCATACATGTTGCCGCGCGCCCCGCCGAGTTTGAACTGCGCATTGCCCAGATGGGCGGAGCCGGGCTGCATCATCATGGCCAGGAGGTGTGGGCTATAGGCGTTGGAGGTCGGCGTATGGAACTCGCGGAGCAATTTTTCCTGCATTCCGCCGCTGATGGTTGCCGACTCGCTGTTGACAACCGGCGCGGTACCAGACACCGTTACCCGCTCGGTAATGTCTCCGATCTGCAACTGGATATCGATCCGAAGTATTTGCCGGGCTGACAAGCGCACTCCACCGTTCACATACCCCTTGAAGCCGCTGCTCGCCGCCTGGATGGTGTAGGTTCCTTCAGGCAATTGCGTGATTTCGTACTCCCCTCGGGTATTCGTAATCGCTTCGCGCGTTTGACCCTGCTCTTGGTGGTGGACGGTTACGAGAACGCCCGGAGTCACAGCCCCGGACTGGTCTTTGACGACTCCGACCATAGTGCCTAAGGTCGATTGAGCACGCACAAGCGGTGTTACCAGCAGAACGGCCAAAGCCGCGTTCAAGAATAAGTGGCGCCTCAGGCCGCTGTGATTGAAGCCGAAAGTCGCGCCGGTCCCGGCACGGAGGGCCCCGCCGCCGCGCGCAGATGTCGTCAGGGCCAGGATTGCGTCGGCCCAGCAGATGGTGGTGAGTCCCAGCAAGACCCGCTGGAAGTATCTATAGTCCATGTGGTGCTCCTTTTCTGCGCGCCTTTCCCACAACCGTTGCCGGCGTACCGAGACAGATACTGCCATTACAAGGGGAATTCTACTCCTGAGGACCGCCAGGGTCCTAGTGGATCTTCCTCGGAGGCTAGCGTTTTTTAAGAATCAGCAAGTCGCTGGGAGGTCTCCCGGAGGAACCGGCGCTGTTTGCGTGTTCGATCCGGTTATGAGTGATGTACTCCGCAACACACTGACCGATGTACCCGTAGAGCTTTTGGAGAGCCACTCCCGGTCGGCGTGTGCGCCGTGTGGAAAGGGAATCGAGGTAGCAGCACTACGATTCCACTGGGGGAGCAACGGGCGAAACGATCCGGAACGCATTCCCAGAGGTGTCAGGAGCAGATCCCCAGTCAAGTTCCAGAGGCAACGCCCGTATCTCCTCGCTGATACGGGTCACATAAGGAATTGAGCAGAATGCCGATTGACAAGCATGCAAGGATCAGCCTTTGGCGCTGAGAGAAGCCGTCAACCCAATAAGCCGGGAACAAAGCACGGTGGGCCCGGCCCGTCACAACAAACCCTCGTGAGGTGGTTCCCATCCACCGCTGAAGCCTGCAACGCCGGATACACGGCACAGGCCGCGCGGCATATCGAAATCCGCGGTCACGCCGTTTGCGAAGCGGATACGCTGAACTCTACGGTCCGGCTGGAGGAATTCGTGCGACACCATCTCAGAGTAGGCGATGGCCTGATACCAGGCGCTCCAGCGGCGTAACCACTCGATGCGGGCTTGCATCCGATCTTCACCCCAGTTACGGATGGGTACGCCGCCTTGGAGGCCGAGGCCCGGAAAGGCATCGCCATAAGGCAGCATCCAGTTGTAGCCGGGCGCCGCGCCAAGCAGCAGTTCATAAAGCCGGGGATTTTTTTCTGCCGGCCAGTCGTACCGTCCATACCCGCCACCGGAGAAGCAGGCCGAGTAACAGTCACGAAATACGAGTTGGAATAGGGGGACCGGCTCGCCCACCGGCAGGCGGTCCGATGACCAGCCGTTATCGAAGAAAAAGAAAGCGCACTCACCCACGCACCAGAACCGGGGCAGTTCGGCGCCGGGGATGATGCCATGGCGGCGCGTTTCGCGAAAGCTTTCCACTTGGCTTTCGAACCCTTGCCGCCGGGTGACTGGATGGGCTGGCGAGTGGTCTTCGCCATGTCCACTGTAAGCCGAGTAGCCGTCGAAATAGAGCGCATCGAAGCGAAGCCCTTTGGACTGTACATTGTCGAGGGCGCGGCGGGTGGCTTCCGGACCAAATCGCGGGCTGAGTTTCGGGAATCGCAACGGCTTGCCGGTTTCGTCCACTGGAGCGCGCGCCGGATCGTAACCGGGGCAGCCCTCGACGTTCATGTTGGGGTTGATCATTACTTTGATGACGCAACCCTGGGATCGGGCCTGTTCGGCGAATTGCGCCAAGCCTGTCCAGCCTTCACGAACGGGCTCTTCACGGAGAAACCCCTGCCAGCCGGCGTCCGCCGCGTAGCCGGCCTCCTCCGGGAAGCCTTGGGAAGCCCACTTGGGGAAGAACAGGTTCACTCGGAGGCCTTGCTCCTGCCAACGGCGCAGATCCTCAAGGACGGCCTTGCGTTGCTCTCCGCTCCACGCCACAGCGCGGTACTCGAACCCGCGAACGTACTTGCGGATGGCGGGAAGTTCCTTGGCCTTCTCATCAAGTGTCCGCAGCAGTCCTTGTTCGCGCGCACGGCGCCGGTATGCTTTCGCCATCCCGACGTAATCCATACCCTCGGCGAAGTGCCAAAGGAATCGCCGTGGGTAGCGCAACTCCCCGAGCGAAGCGGCCCAGTTGAGATCGAGCGTGGTCACTTCACCCGGAAGATGCTCGGCTTCCACGCTGCAGTCGGAGTAAGTCTCGACGATCTGGTAGAAGCCATCGCTTCCTCGGACCATGCCGAACAACGGCAGGCTGTAACGGTAGCCAACGAAACCAGAACCGGAGAATTTCTCGGCCATCTCCGCGGGAATGAGGTAGCCACATCCGTGGGGCAGGACGAGGTAGCCGCCCTGAGAAACCGGCTTCTCAATGGCATAGAGATGGTCAATCTGTCGGACGCGGTCCCGGCCGCCAGCTTGGCGAGCTTCGATCAGGAGTTCGTCCCGGTCCCGATCGAGAGCGAGGATCAAGTCCACCGCGACGTCCGTTCCGGGGAAGGAGGAGAGTTCGATACGGGATCCGCGGTAGTTGCCTTCGCGGAAGCGCCGGTAGCGCACGCGGGCGGCCGCGCGGAATTCGAGTGGGCGCCCGCCAACCAAGACGAATTGAGGCGGCCGCTTCTCTGAGGTCCACCAGAGGAGTCCCGCTTGCTTTTCAACAACCAGTCCGAAGTCCTCACGAATCCGGACGCGGATCTGACGCCCCTCGAGGAGAGGCCGGCCGCCGGCTGCTTGCAAGGCACCACTCAGCCCGGCCCCCAGGACCACGCGGCGGCTGAGCAGGTTGATTCTGAACGTCGACGGATTGCCGAAATGCTCTTGCCTTGCCACTCCCGGGAACCTCACTCAGGCCGTAGTATGGCCCTCAGGACTACCGGTTTCCAGGTGTAACTTTCGCTGAGGCCGCTTTTTTTGCTGTTTTTTGCGACTGCCAGACACTGCCCATCGCCGCTGCCCGGTTCTGACCGCCGCAAAGGTCCGAAATATTGCCGGCAATAACGAACAGATAACCGGACAGCGCCACCGCCATCCAGGTATACGCGCGACCAAGTCGATCACGAGGCCGCCGTCGGTGCCAGCATTGACCACGAGGCTCATCGCACCGTTCATGACGCCAAGGTCGTAATCGTTCTTCGCCTGAATCACCTTGTCGCCGGTGTGGAGCTGAGGCCGGCGGCCGGGTTCCAGGTCGGGAACCTCGAGCCCATACAGCTTCCGTCGCAATAGGCGCTGAAGCTCGATGTTCAGCTCCACCGTCCCGAGCGGCACGGGCAAGCGGAAAGCAAGCCACTGGAACGGGAGTTTCGTACTTTACGCGGGATTTGCGAGGGCTGAGAAAGTGGTTAAGCCAGTGCAGAGTGACTGAGGTAGTGATGGAATCCACATACGGCCAGAGAAATGGAGCGGATGACGAAACTGCAAAACGCGATCCGGAAGTGGGAGGCCAAGAAGACCTTGGGGTCACCGGCCGGAGGATGATACGGGCGCGAGCGAATGGAGCACGGTTACTCGGGTTGGGTCGACCGGCGGAAGGCAAGCCGAACGCTGGATTAGAGATACACTGCTAGGGATGGCCACTTCTCTAAGTTACGCCCTGGCGGCATTGCTCGCCGGTTCCGGCACGCTGTGGGCACAGGGCAGCGAGTACCCTGCATTGAAGTTTCGAAGTAACTATCTCTCGAGCTACTATCTGTCCCATACTCCCAACACCACCCCGTGGTCGCCGGCATGGTCGCCGGATGGAAAGTGGATCGCGGTAGCCATGTACGGCTCGATCTGGAAGGTGGACCCGCAGACCGGAGCGGCCCATGAGGTCACCTACAATTCTAAGCTGCATTCGTTTCCATCATGGTCCTCCGACGGCAAGTGGATTGTCTACACCGCCGACGACAACTGGAATTCCATCCAACTGGAAATCGTCGAAGCAGCCACCGGGAAGAGCCGGCCGCTGACCAACGACACGCAGGTCTACGTGGATCCGGCGTTTTCACCCGACGGGCGGAGAATCTCCTACGTCAGCACGCAGCCGAACGGCTATTTGAACGTTCATGTGCGCGCGATTCAAGGCGGCGACTGGTCGGGTCCTCCCATCGCCGTCACCGAAGATCATGACCACGGTAAATCGCGGCAGTATTTTTCCAATTGGGATTTCCACACCCAACCCGCCTGGCGCAGGGACGGTACCGGTCTCCTGCTGGTGTCGAATCGCGGTGTTCCCCTCGGTTCCGGTAAATTGTGGAGCGTGCCGCTGGAAGCGAATGCGATGAGCAAAGCGAAGCTCGTGCTGGATGAGCAGACGCTCTACCGCACCAGGCCCGACATCTCGCCTGACGGCAAACGAGTCGTTTATTCTTCCACCGCCGGCGCCGCCGATCAGTTCAATCACCTCTACCTGCTTCCTCTCGAAGGCGGCCAGCCCTATAAGCTGACCTTCGGCGAGTACGATGACTTCCATCCGCGCTGGTCGCCAGATGGCAAATCGATCGCTTATATCACCAACGAAGGCGGACTTCCGCAGCTCTGCCTGCTGGACACCGAGGGCGGCGGCAAGAAACTACTAAGCATTAAACAGTTCCATTGGAAAAGGCCGATGGGAAAGGTGCATGTATCCCTTCGCGATGGCCGCTCGGGGAAGCCTACCGCCGTGCGAATCACCGGCTACGCCTCGGACGGGAAGCTCTACGCCCCGCCTGAAACTTACGTGTTCAACGCCCGCATGTCCTCAGGCCTGCAACGGATCTTCTTCGCCAATGGCGAATACACCATGGCGGTCCCTCCTGGAAAGCTGGTGATCGAAGCGCACAAAGGGTTCGAATACTGGCCATCGAGGCAGGAAGTGGACATTCGCGAAAACGAAACCGCCACAGTCGTCCTCACTCTCAAGCCGCATGCCGATTTAGCCGCCCGGGGTTGGTACAACGGCTCCACTCATGTCCACATGAATTACGGCGGCAACGTCCACAACACCCCGGAAAATCTCATGATGACCGCAAACGCCCAGGGCATGCACATCGTCAGCTCTCTGGTGGCCAACAAAGATAACCGCATTCTGGACTGGCATCATTTCCGCCCCGGAGGCCGTGAACACCCCGCGTCCAATCTGGCGGCGCGTTCTCTTCTGGTGATTGGCGAAGAGAACCGCCCGCCCTTCTGGGGACATACCTTTTATATCGGGCTGAAGGATCACCTGATCTCTCCGTTCATGACCGGTTATGAAGGCACGGGCCTGGACAGCCTCTGGCCTGATAACACCGCGCTGTTTCGCAAAGCGCGCGCGCAGGGAGCGGCCACCGGCTATGTACACGCATTCGGCGGCGAGGCGGACCCGTTGTCGGGGAAGGGAATCGGGGGCGCCAAAGGGTACGCGGTGGATGTCGCGCTGGGAACGATCGATGCGCTGGAATGGTCCGCCGCCTCGCGCGGATCGCTCATCCCGCTTCAGCACGCCTGGAATAACGACTTCCCTATCGCGCCAGTGGGCGGCGAGGATTCGCTCGCCAACATGCAGGACAACCGCCCGGTAGGCATTATCCGTACCTACGCGTACCTTGGTTCCAACTTCACCGCCGCCGGCTGGGTGGACGCCATCAAGCAAGGCCGCACATTCCTCACCAGTGGACCCGTGGTCGAATTTCAGGTGAACGGCCAGATGCCTGGCGGCAAGGTGCAGCTATCCGGCGCCGGTGCCGTGACGCTGCAGGGACGGGTGTGGTCGTCCACACCAATTACGCTTGTCCGCATTTATCACAATGGCAAGGTCTGGAAGGATGTTGCGGCGCCGGCCGGGAGCACCGATTTCCAGTTCTCGGAAAAGGCCGCGGTGCAGACGAGCGGTTGGTTTTCCCTGGTGGTGGAGGCGCGGGAACTTCCTCCGGCAACATCCGCCGTATATGCCCAGGCAGTCACCAACGCGGTACGGGTGTATGTGGGCAGCGGCAAAATTCGAAGCCGGGAGTCCGCCGAATACTTCCTGAAGTGGATCGGCCGGCTACGCTCCGGCATCACCGATTTATCCCTATGGCGATCGGAAGGCGAGCGCGCGCAAGCCTTCCAGGATCTG
>DATLCW010000045.1:0-4871 GCA_035526195.1 Bryobacteraceae bacterium | reverse complement strand
CCGGACTTAGGGCGCTGGCATAGCCCAGGCGTGTTCCAGCCGCGTTATACAGCCCAACGGAAAGACCCTGACCTCCCGAAGTCGGCCAGCCGAGTACGTAGAGTCCTACTTTCGTGAATGTTGCATTGAGGGGGGGAACCACGGCCGCACAGACTTGCGCGCCGGGAGAGTCGCCGGCATAGATATCCCCGCTACTGCCGACGTTCCAGCCGAACGGCGCCCAGGGTGAACCGGCGCCAAAGGAGCCGTATCCCGCTGCGCCTCCGCCGATCGCCGTCCAGGTGTTTGCCGTATTGCAGGATTTCAAGGCATTGCTGCTGATGTTAAAAAAGAATTCGCGGCTGGCGGGGTCGCAGGCCGCCGGATCGGAAGCCCCGATGCGGAACGGAGCCGTTTTCGAAGCGGTCGAAAAATCATTCGCTCCGGTCCAGGTGTTCGCCGCGGCTTTGAGCGGCACAATGTCACTCACGTCAATCGTGCAAGGCAGAGACGAACAGTTCCCTGCCAGCGCTCCACTGCCTCCGCCTACGTAGCCGAACTGCGTCCACGTGTTCACAGCTGTGCAGGAATATAAATAAAAACCGCCGCCCGTTACCGTTGCATCGCCTGCAAACCGCACATCTCCAATGCTACAACCGGCCGGCAGCGTAGCTACCGTTGCCGTCGCAATGGCTGTCGCTGTGGCGCTGCTTGGCCCGCCATTTGTTGGCGACCAGAGATTCGGCGAGGAACAAACGTAAAGAGTCGATCCACTGGGCGAGGTGAGATGAACGAACATCTCGCCCGCGCTACAGCTCGTGGGCAGAACCGCCCCCGCCTTTGCCGGCTTGGTTGTGGCCGCTTTCGAAAAATCTACATTTCTGCTCTGTGTGCCTAAGTCGAGCTGCGTCTGAGCCCAACAGCCAGCCGCGATTATCAGCCCCCCCAACAGTGCTGCTTTCATTGCGCTTACCCCTCCCTAAAAAAAGAAAACGCAGACACGGCGGCCTGCGTGATGCGAGAACTCTGTCCCATTCGCATCAAAGCACGCCGCCGGTTGCAATCTTCCGGCGATGTTTGTAACTGATTAATAACAAACAGACAAAATAGTGGTCGTATCGCGGACTGGAAAAAACCGGCCCTGCCCGATGCCCGATGGGCGGCGGCCGGGAACAGCCCGCCGGCCCGGGGAGCACCGCCTATACTTGTGTTGAATGGGCATCTCGTACTCTGAAGCTAAGAGCCTGTGGCAGGCCCGTCTGGCGGGGCGGCCGTTTGAAAGCATGGCGATGATTGCTCACCAGCAACTGTTCCTGCATCCGGCGGAAGTGGCCGAACTGCAGGCTGGCTATCGTAAAGTGGCGGCCCCGGATGCTCCCCCGCCGCTCGCGGACTACGCGTTTGGTGAGTACATCGACCGCTTTTGCCGGGAGTACCTGGGAGTCTCGCGGCTCGACATCATCGACTACTCCGCCTACGAGGGCGCCACCATAGTCCACGATATGAATCAACCGGTTCCGGACCGGTTGCACAACTCGTTCGATGTCGTGCTCGAAGCCGGTTCGCTGGAGCATATTTTTGCCTTTCCAGTGGCCATCGCCAATCTCATGCAGATGGCCAAAACCGGTGGAACTATCCTCCTGACCACTCCCGCCAATAACTTATGTGGCCACGGTTTTTATCAGTTTAGTCCGGAGCTGATGTATCGCATCTTCTCTCCGGAAAACGGTTTCGAGGCGCCTCGCGTCCTGTTCCTGGAGGCCACTTTCCCCGGAGTGGAGCTGACGCCGGCCCGGGGAGTGTTTGAGGTGGCCGATCCGGCCGCGATGCGCTGCCGTGTGGGACTGCGATCGAAATACCCCACGATGATGATGGTGGAGGCCAAGAAGGTGCGCCATGTAACGCCCTTCCAGACGATGCCCCAGCAGAGCGATTACGTCGCGCTGTGGGAACAGGCCGCGCCCGCGGGGTCGCAGGCCCGGGTATCAGCGGTCAAAGCTTTGTGGCGGCGCGTGCTGAGAACCCTGCCCGTATCCTGGAAGCGCCACATCGAAGGGCGGCAATCCAACTTCCAGTATTCGCTTGCCAACAAGAACTTCTACCGTAAAACGCGGATTTGATGGCGCGCCCGCCACTTACCTCAAATCGGGAGGTAAACCTCGTGAGTGCCCTGGGAGTAAACTCGCCGGTACTCGTTGTTTAGCCTGTCGGTTACGAATTGATAGAGCTTTGGATCCCAGGTGCGGAAGGTCTCGATCCAGCCGCGGAAACGCGGATCGAGAATGATCACAGCCGGTTTTTTCCGGTTGTGATAACCCATCGTCAGATCGTCCAGCACGTTATCGAATCCCAATCCGAATCCCAGTTCCGGGCTGCCCACAATGTGATCGCTTCCAGGCTTCGCGTTCTGCTGTACAAAACGGACTGCCGCCATGAAATCCCTTTGGAACGGATTCGTGTAAATGAGATAAGCCGAGCCGCCCACCTGCAGCAGCAGAACGCCCGCTAACAGCAACACGGAGACGGGACGAAGCATGCCCTTGCCCGAGTCGAACATCCAGTACAGCACCGTCGCCAGCACGGCGGCATAGAGAGGAAATACGTGATTGAGGTAGGTTCCGTTACGTTGGTTGTCCAAGATATATAAACCGCAGAACGCGATCGCCCACAAAACCAAAAGCAACCGCATGTGCGCCAGCTTTCGCACCGGCCGTATGCAGACGGCCGCAACGATAGCGGCGAAGTAAATGAATGGAATCAGCACTTTCATCTTCACTACGGTGGAGGTTGCGTTCCAGCCGTTGGGTACCAGATAGCGAAGGTAGATCTCCCGCTGCAGGGAAAGCAGTGGGTGCAGGATGCCGGTAAGGCGGCCGGCGGCGCTGGAGCCAAAGAAGATCTTCTTGAACGTCTCCGGCTCTTGCATGATGTAAGCGCCCCAGCAGGCCGCGCCGATCAGGTAGGGTAAGGCGGCCGTGGGAAGGTGAATCCAGCGCAGACGCCGCCAATCCTGTTTCAGCAAGAAAAAGAACGCAATGTACCCCAAATAGATCAGCCCGCCCATGGGATGAGTAAGTCCGCCACAGACGGCGAAGGTCTGGCTCGCGAGGACGGCGAGCGTGTAGTTCCGTTCGCGAAAATGGAGATAACTGACCACGGCACAGAGGCCAAAGGCGCTCGCGATCATGTCGATCCGGCCATCCGAAGCAGTGCGGACGAAGGCGTAGTCGGTGGCGATCAGCAAAAGGCTGAGAGTCAGGATGGGGAACGGCAGTCCGATGTAGCGCAGCAGGTAACGCCAGCCGAATAAGGCGATGAGTCCGGCAAACACCGAGCAGGCCCGGAACACATAGATATTGAGGCCGAAAGTCCACACCCAAAGGCCCTGCACCAGCAGGTGCATCGGCGCCTGCCAGTACATGTGGCGTTCGATTCCCTCCCAAGGAAAGCCGGTGGCCTCCTCGATGGTCGTGCCGGTGTGTCCTTTGGTGATCCAGTTGTACAGCGGATCGAAAAACCATCCTTCATCGCACCAGGGCAAGTTCGAAAACACTCGACCGGCCGCAAGGACCAGAAACAGCAGCACAATCCAGGGGAAAGGCCGTTTAAAGATGGGCATTATTGGAAACGCGCCGCATAAGTGGGGAAGGGAGACGAGCTAACCATGGGATTCCTCAACCAGCACGGCCGCCGCCCTCATCGCGCGGGCATGGGAACGGCGCTTGTACACCCGCCATGTAATTGCCTGCGTCACTCCGAAATTCCAGACCGAGCTTACCACCGCGGCGAAGATCGCAGCCAAATACCAGGGCAATCCGGCGCGGCGGGCCAAATCGGCGATGGTGATCGTGATGGCCGCTCCGAAGGTGCAAATAAAGCAAAATGACAGGAAGCCGCCCAACATCGCCCAACCCTTCAGCCGGCAGTCGCGATACGTGATGCTGTTGTTCAGCAGGAAGTTACAGGTCATGGCAGCGAGCGTTCCGCCGGCCAGCGCCGTCACGAAGGGGAAGTTCAGCAGCCGGAAAAGCAGGAAGACCACGGCTGCATACAACGCCGTGCCGATGAGCCCGACGGCCCCAAAGATAATAAATCGGGCGGGAATCACCCCGCCGATCAGCTTATCGATCACCAGTTGCAGATATTCGACCAGAACCAGCGCGTCCAGCTTGCTCTCACCCCGCGTCCGCACGCGAAACCGGTACGCGACTTCACCCAGACGCACAGGACGCTGACAGGATGCGAGCAGATCGACCAGAATCTTGAAACCTATGGCGGAAACCCGGTAGATGACCTCCTCGAGAAACCGGCGGTTGACGATGAAAAAGCCGCTCATGGGATCGCTGACTTCACAGCGGCAGACCATGCGGCTGATTTTACGGCCGAGACCACTGATAGCGACCCGTTCCTTGGCGAACTCACCCATGCTGCCGCCGGAAATATTCCGGCTGGCGACCACGATGTCCAGATCCTCATCCCGCAGCTTGGCGAGCATTGCCGGCAGGATGGTCTCGTCGTGCTGGAGATCGGCATCCATAACCGCGATAAACGGGGCCGAAGTAGCCATCATTCCCTCGACACAGGCCGAGGCCAGGCCGCGCCGGTTGATCCGCTGAATGACCCGGACGCGCGGATTCGTGCGGCCGACCATTCGAGCCAGCGCGGCCGTGCCGTCCGGCGAATCGTCATCCACGAAAATTACTTCGTAGCTGATGCCTTCCAGCGCCCGTTCCAGCACCGCCAGCAGCGGCTTGACGTTCTCGCTCTCATTGTAGGTGGGGATGACTAAAGCCAATTCTGTCATGAGGTTACTCGTAGAGCGAGGCTGCTGTTCCACTGAATTGTAACAATATCACTCGCCTTCTCGCAGCTTCGCAACCGGCCGTGCCGGA
>DATLCW010000154.1:0-24977 GCA_035526195.1 Bryobacteraceae bacterium | reverse complement strand
CCATGAGATCCGGACTCCTTTGAACGGAGTATTGGGAATGACGGCGTTGCTGGCGGGGTCGCGGCTCGATATGGAGCAGAAAGAGATGGTCAAAACAGTCCATCAGGGGGCCTCAAGCCTGCTTACGATTTTGAATGACATCCTCGATTTTTCGAAGATCGAAGCGGGAAAATTTTCAATCGACGAGACCGATCTGGATTTAAAAGCACTGGTGGAACAGGTGGTCGCATTGCTCAGACCCAATGCTCTGGAGAAGGGGATCGTGCTCGAGCTGAAGTGGGACAGCCAGACGCCGCGATTGATGCGCGGAGATCCGGCGCGCATCCGGCAGGTGCTGGTAAACCTGGTATTGAACGCGATCAAATTCACGGCAAAGGGCGGCGTTCGGGTGGCGGTTGCGAAGGAGCAGGAAGCGGAGCGGCTGCGGATTACGGTAATCGATTCGGGAATCGGCATCCGGCCGGAGGCGGCGAAGCGCCTTTTCCAGCCCTTCACGCAGGCGGATACCGGCACGGCTCGGAAGTACGGGGGAACGGGGTTGGGATTAGCGATCTGCCGCCAACTTACGACGTTAATGGGAGGAGAGATCGGCCTGAAGAGCGAGTTCGGCAAGGGGTCCGCGTTCTGGATCTCGCTACCATTGAAGAGTGCGAAAGGGCCAGTTGGAGAGGCGGCGGAACCGGCGCGATCCGCGGGCGGGCCCGTCGCCCGGATCCTGGTGGTGGAGGATAACCCGGTCAACTCGCTGGTGACGATGAGGCTGCTGCAAAAGCTGGGACACACTGTGCGAAGCGTAAATAGCGGCGGCGCGGCCTGTGAGCTGGTGGAGAAAGAAGCGTTCGATCTGATTTTCATGGGTGTGCACATGCCGGAAATGGACGGATTGCAGGCAACCGCCGAGGTGAGAAGGCGCGAAGGGCCCTTCCGGCACACGCCGATTATTGCCTTGACCGCTTCGGCGATGGATAGCGACCGCAAGCGTTGCCTGGCAGCAGGAATGGACGACTTTCTTTCCAAGCCGCTGAATCTGGAAGTGCTGGCGGAGACGGTACGTAACTGGCTTTCGCAACGGCAGCGAAGCTGACTCTCGCGCCCTGGTTTGGGGTCGAAAGTACGGATGTCAACTCCGTCCAGCTTTCCAAACATAAAGAACTCGCGTGTGACGAACCACCGAGCCGGGATCCTGAGAGAATCGGGGTGTAGCGATTCTTCCAAACCGCCGATATCAGGATATGATGCGCCTTCTCGTAATCGCCGTCTTGTGTTTGAGCGTGCTGGCCCCAATGTCCGAGGCCGGCCTGTTCCGGAAGTCGAAACCTCCCAAGCCCAAGGCAAAATACGGAGTCACCCGGCACCAACAATACAAGCGCAGCCAGAAAGCGCGTGACATGCAGATGAAGAACCGTGAAAAGGCGCGCCACCGGCACGTAACGAAAGCCCCCAAGCTGCGGCCAAAGCTATCGTCAACCTCCACCGAATAGCCCGCGCGCTGGGAGTAAACTGAAGCAATGAGATACGCCCTGCTGCTGTTGCTCAACTCCTCCGCACTCTCCGCCCAGGCGCCGCCGATTTTTTTTCCCCAATGGTTCGATTTGAAGCAGTATCTGCAACTCACTGATGCACAGTACGTCAAGCTGCTCGACAACCAGACGCAATATCAGCGGATCATCGGCGATCACCAGCGCCGCATGGGCCATCTCCAAAACGAAATTGGTATCGAGACGGCCCGCGAGCGTCCCGACCCCACCGAACTCGGCACGCGCTACGCCGAGATCGAAATGATCTGCCGCCAAGTCGGAAATGAAGCCAAGCAGTTGCGAACGCAAAACCTGAGCCTGCTGACAGAACCGCAGAAGACGCGGCTCAAAGCCCTGGAAGACGCCCTGAAACTGATGCCTATCGTTTCTCAGGCACAATCGGCATCGTTGCTGGAGGGACCCGTCCCCTTCGGATCCGTTCCCACATGGGTTGAGCGCAGCGGAGACTTCGCCCCCCCAATCGGCGGCAGGATAGACGGTATCGCCGGCGGCCTATTTTTCTATAACTCCGGTGGTTGTCCGGCGCGTATCCAGATACCGATCCTGCCGCCACCCCTATAACTTCGGGGTTCGCACCGGCGTTTCCACAATTCGTGGCGATTCCATCGGTTCCCCGGTTCCCGCTCCCAGCTCATGCACGCGGCGAGCCCCCGGCACGACCTTGGACTCCCAGGCCTGCAGCGTCCGGTTGTACGCATGCACGGCTCGCTCCAGTTGGCTTCCCAGCACCGATAACTCCGAGGCCATCGCCCGCAATCGCTCGTACAACTGCGATCCCAGGTCCCGGATCTCTTCGGCCCGATCCGCGGCCCTCTGCTGCCGCCATCCATACGCCACCGCTTTCATCAGCGCGATGAGCGTTGTAGGAGTCGCCAGAATTACTTTGCGGTCCGCCCCATACTCGAGTAACTCCGGCTCTTCCATGAGCGCCGCGCTGAAGAACGACTCGCCCGGTAGAAATAACACCACAAATTCCGGCGCTTCGGCAAATTGCTCCCAATACGATTTGGCGCTCAAGCGCACAATCTGCTGCCGCACTTGCGCGGCATGCTCTTTCAGCTTGACGCCGCGCACCGCTTCCTCACTCATCTCCGAGGCGTCCAGATAAGCCGACAACGGCGTTTTCGCGTCGATCACCATGCAGCGGCCGTTCGGCAGATGGATGATCATGTCCGGCCGCATCTTGCTATCGGAAGCTACCTGCTCGCTGAAGTCGCAATGATCGGCCATTCCCGCCAGCTCAACCACCCGCCGCAATTGCATTTCGCCCCAGCGCCCCCTGACGCCGGGAGAGCGCAGCGCACTCGCCAGCCGTCCCGTCTCCTTTTGTAACTGCAGTTCAGATTGCGCCAGATTTTTGATCTGCTCCCGCAGCGCGGCGTGAGAACTCTCCCGAGCTACCTCGAAGCTTTGCAGTTTGGCTTCCATATCCTTCAGGGAATCGGTCAAGGATTCGGCAACCACTTCATGCCCGGCCGCGGCTTTCCGAAAGATCAGCCACACCACCGCGCCGCCGAGAACAAAGGCCGCCACCAGGCCGGCGAACAGGAAGACTTGATCGAACATGATAGATTATGACCTTATGAGCACCCGACGCGCATTTCTCACCGCTCTCGCCGCGCCGCTAGCCGCAAACGCCGCGCCGCCGCGTTCGCAGATGGGGATTGCCTCGACATGCTACATGACAGTGCGCCGCCCGCGCGATGCGTTTCAATTTCTGGAGTACTGTCTTTCGTTGGGGGCCGGCGGCATTCAGATATCTCTCAACAACCAGGCGCCGGACTATCTTCGCAAACTGCGCACGCAAGCGGAGAAGCACGGGATGTACATCGAGGTGATGGCCGGCCTGCCGCGTTCGGAACACGATGAGTCATTCCAAAGGACGTTGCAAGCAGCAAAGGAAGTTGGCGCATTATGCGTGCGATCGGCCTGCCTCGGCGGCCGCCGCTATGAAACTTTCGCCTCCATCGCCGAGTGGCAGACGTTCACCGCCAATTCCCATGCGGCCATCCGCCGCGCGGTTCCGATTGCCGAAAAAATCAAGATGCCCTGGGCCATCGAGAATCACAAGGATTGGACGGTGGATGAATTCGTAGCCATTATGAAGCAGTATTCCAGCGAGTACTTCGGCTGCTGCCTGGACACCGGCAACAACCTTTCCCTGCTGGACGATGCGATGGAAGTGGTCGAGCGGCTGGCTCCTTATGCCATTTCTTCGCATCTCAAAGACATGGCGGCCGAGGAATATTCGGAGGGTTTTCTGCTGGCGGAGGTACCCTTCGGCGAGGGCATGCTGGATATTGCGCGAATGACCAAAACGATTCGCAACGCGCGTCCCACCACAAAGATCACGCTCGAGATGATTACCCGAGATCCGCTGAAGGTACCCGTCCTTACGGAAAAATACTGGGCGACATTCCCGGACCGGGGCGCGCGGCGGCTGGCCGCAACTCTGAAAATGATCCGCGGGGCGCGCCATACGAAGCCGATTCCGCTGCTCACCGCACTCCCGGCCAACGCGCAACTGCAGTTGGAGGAGGACAATGTCAAGTCCTGTCTCAATTACGCCCGCGAACGGCTTGCTCTCTAATCGCAACCGATCCACGGCGCATCATAGTAAAATTGGAGATTACGTTCGTGGGGCAATCACCAACCACTCTCGTGGCAATTTATCCGGGCTCGTTCGATCCCATCACCAACGGGCATCTGGATCTCATCGCCCGCGCCTCCGGTTTTGTCGACAAACTGATCGTGGGCGTCCTGCGGAATGAAAGTAAAAACCCGCTTTTCTCGGTGGAAGAGCGGGCGCAAATGTTGAGCGAAGTCGTGGCCAGCTATACCAATGTCGTGATCGATTCTTTTGACGGTCTGTTGGTGGACTTCGCCGCCTCGCGCCACGCTTCCCTGATCATTCGCGGCATTCGCGCCATTTCCGACTATGAGCACGAGCTGCAGATGGCGCTCATGAACCGCCGTCTGCGGCCCGGCATTGAAACGGTTTTCATGATGTCCTCGGAAGCTCACTCTTTCATCAGCTCACGGCTGGTGAAGGAAGTGATCAAACTCGGAGGGAACATCAGCGGCCTCGTGCCGCCGCCCGTCGAGCAGCGCCTGAAACAGCGCCTCGTGCAGCAACAAGAATTGAAAGTATAGAGGAACAAGCTTTGAGCACCACAGCATCATCATCGGGATTATCGGACAGGATCGCTCTCATCAGCGAGTCGTCCACCATGAAAGTGGCCGCAGCCGCGGATCGTCTCCGCCGCCAGGGAGTGGACGTCGTCGATTTCGGCGCCGGCGAACCGGATTTCCCCACCCCGGAAAATGTGAAACAGGCCGGGATCCGGGCCATCACGGAAAACTTCACCAAGTACACAGCCACGGGCGGCACGCAGGAGTTGAAGGAAGCCATCTGCGAGCGTCACGCCAAGGACTACGGCACCAGTTACAAACCGAATGAGTGCATCGTCACGGTGGGCGGCAAGCATGTCATCTTCAATCTCATGCAGGTGCTGGTGAACCCGGGGGATGAAGTGGTGATCCCGGTTCCTTATTGGGTGACCTATAAAGATGTGGTGAATTATGCCGGCGGCAAGTGCGTGTTCGTCAACACGGACGAGGATGCCGGGTTCACACTGACCGCGGCCATGATCGAACCCTACCTCACCGCGAAAACGAAAGTGGTGATCATCAATTCGCCCTCCAATCCGAGCGGCGGCGTAATTGCGCGCGAGGAGTTCGAGAAAATCTACAACCTCACCAGCCAACGCGGTATTCACTTAATGACGGATGAGTGCTACTGCCGTTTCCTGTATGATGAAGAGCCGTTCTCGATTGCGTCGATGCCCGGCGCCAAGGAAACGGTGATTGTGGCCGGATCGCTGTCGAAGACGTACGCCATGACTGGCTGGCGGGTCGGGTTCGGACTGGCTCCCGCTAATATAATCGCAGCGATCGGGAAACTGCAAAGTCACATGACCTCGAACCCAACCTCTATCGCGCAGAAGGCGGCCGTGGAAGCGCTTCGCGGACCCCAGGAGTCCGTAGGCGTCATGCTGGGCGAGTACCGAACCCGCCGGGACTATGTGATTGAGCGGCTGCGCGCCATGCCCGGCGTCCGGATCAACATACCAAAGGGCGCCTTCTACGCGTATCCCAACATCGGCGTCGCCTTCGGCAAAAAGGGGATCCAATCCGCGATGGATTTCTCGGAAAAATTGCTCGATCAGGCGAAAGTGGCGGTAGTGCCCGGCGAGGCTTTCGGCACCGACCGGCATGTCCGCCTCTCCTATGCGACTTCTATGGAAGAGTTGAAGCGCGGCCTCGATCGCATTGAAAACTTCCTGAAGGAGTTGGACTGACTTTGACCAATGCGGTTCGCATCGCCCCGTCGTTCCGCGAAAAAGTGTGGGGCTCGACGGGGCTTTCTCCATGGTTTCCCGACCCGGAGAAAAAAATTGGGGAAGTATGGTTTGATGGCGAGGACAGGCTCCCGCTCATCAAATTCCTTTTCACCACAGACCGGCTTTCCGTCCAGGTTCATCCCAATGACGAATATGCCCGGAAGCACGAAAATTCCAATGGCAAAACGGAAATGTGGCACATCCTCAGCGCGGCTCCAGCGGCGGGTGTCGCCATTGGCTTCCGCGAACATATTACCGCCGCGCAGATGAGAAATGCCGCGAACACCGGCACCATTGAGGCATGGCTCAACTGGATTCCCGTTCGTCCGGGTGATACGTTCTTCGTCCCGGCGGGAACGGTCCATGCGATTGGAGCCGGCATCGCCCTGTGTGAAATTCAGCAGCGGTCCGATATCACGTATCGCATCTACGACTATGGCCGGCGGCGGGAATTGCATCTTGATAAGGCATTAGAGGTTTCTCACATGGGGTCGAATCCAGGCAGGGCTACGCTGCCGATCCGCAGCCCGCATTTTCACACAGAGAAGGCGCCGCTCGAGGGGCAACTGAAGATCGAAGCCATCGCAAAGCCGCAAGCCCTGATCGTGCTCAGTGGAGAAGGTTTGATTGGCGATGAGCCGTTTCTTCCGGGCGAGGTCTGGGAGTTGCCCCCCGGATTCTCCGTGATGTTAAAAGGGCAAGCGCGTCTGCTGCGCACTTTCATCCCTTGAATCATCCGAACCCGAGCTCGTCAGCGCTCTCGAGCGGGGTGCCGCAGTCGCGGCAGATCACTCCCGCGCAGTCGCCGCATACCAGCGGGTTATGGATGGGCTTCGCGCAGGCCGGACAGTAATATTCCACTCGGGGATTTGCTTGCTCCACTGCTGACAGGATAGCAATGCTGACTGGAATGTTTTAGCGGCCCATCTGGCGTTATTAATTCTCGGAACCTCCCGCCAATGTGAGTACGAGCTGATCCAGAAATCCTGTTTGGCTCTTTAGCAACTTCAACCTGGCGGCGTCGATCGAAAACCACTCCCCTTTATCGATCTCAGGAAATTGCTTCGTCTCGCCTGACTTCGGGGGCCACTCCATCCGGAACAAGTTGCTGCGCAGCCGGGCCGCTTCAAAATCACCTTCCATCGCCCACGCGCTTACGATCTTGCCGCCGGCCTGGCGGATATCACGCAGCGGAATGGGCACCCCGCCAGCCCTGGTTCCGGTCTCTTCCTGAAACTCACGCAAGGCCGCCTCGAGGGGATCTTCGCCCTCCGCGTATTCTCCCTTCGGAATCGACCAGGCGCCAAGATCCTTCTTACTCCAAAAAGGCCCCCCGGGATGAACGAGAAACACCTCCACATTCCCGCCCCGCCGGCGAAACAGAAGCAACCCCGCGCTACGCTTCGGCATGCGCGAAGTCGATATAGCCACGCCGCGGATCGGCGTCGAGCAGTCTCACTCGAAGCGAATCTCCGACGTCCACACCTTCCTGCCCGCGGATCAACAGCCCTTCCGCCGGCGGATTCACAATTCGCACGAACACTCCCTTAGACGTCACCCCGGTGACAACCCCCGCAAAGGTCTCGCCAATACGGGAATGCAGCGCCACCGCGGCAATTCGCTTATTCATCACCCGCTCGACTTTGCGCGCCGCACCCTCTTTTAAGGTGCAGTTGCGGGCGATCGCATCCAGTTCCGCATCGGAGTAAGGCGATGGGGTCTTCCACAACACCGCTTTGATGAGACGCTGGGTAATCGTGTCCGCAAAACGCCGGTTCGGCGCCGTGGAATGCGTATAATCGCTAGCCGACAAGGCGAAGTGGCGCTCACCGCGCTCCCCGGGCCGTGACAACACATACTCGCCGGGCCCCAGCAATTTCACCACCGCCAGCGAAATATCGGCATACTGCGCCGCAGCCTTTACTTTCATCTTTTGAAGAAACCCGTTGAGAGCGCGTACATCCGGATCTTCCGGCAGTGTCTCTTGATAGCGGGAGGCAAGCTCCACAATTCGCGGCCACCGTTGCGGCGTTCTCACTACACGGCGGATCGAAGACACGCCGGCATCGAACAACGTCCGGGCCATCGCGCCATTGGCGGCCACCATGAAATTCTCGATCAGTTCGGTCGCGCGATTCTTCTGCCGGACCTTGATACCTACTACCGCTCCATCGCTGATCACCGCTTCGGCCTCCGCCCGGTCCATGTTCAGAGCTCCCAGCCGGCGCCGTTCTTCGCGAAGCAGCCGGGCCGCCTCATCCTGCATTTTGAGCTGCATGAGAAGGTCGGCGGATGCGGCTACTTTCGGGGGCGGACCGGATAATCCCGAGAGCCACGGCCCGATCGCATTGTAGGTCAACTGCGCCCGATTGCGAACCAGCGCCCGATAGATGCTGGCCGAAGCCACGGAACCTTCCCCGTCGACTACCATATCGATCACCACCGCAAGCCGGTCCTCCGATTCGTTCAACGAAGTAAGATCCGTCGACACCTCTTCCGGCAGCATGGGGAAGGTTCTCACGCCGGTGTAAACCGACGTGGTCTCCGATGCCGCATGTTGATCCATCGGCGAACCCGCGGGAACTGCCGAGTCCACATCCGCCACCGCAATCAGAATGCGAATGCCGGCGGGAACGCGTTCCGCCACTTCGACCTGATCCAAGTCTCGTGATGTGTCATTGTCGATCGAAGACCAGAGCAGAGAGCGAAGATCCCGGACCCCGGGCGCAGCCGGCGGGTCCGGACGAGCTTTCAATTTCGCGACCTGCGCCCCAACAGCCGGAGGAAAATCGGGAGCAAACCCCTCATGAATCATCTCCTCGCGGGCAGCGGAGTAAAGATCGAACGGGGACGCCTCGCCGCGGCTCACGCGACTCCGTGTTTCTTGAACCAAGCCAGCAGCCGGGTCCAGGCATCGCGGGCGTCTGCTTGGCGGTAGCTCTCGCGGTAGTCGGCATGAAAGCCATGAGGGGCGTCTGGATACACGATAATCTCCGAGCCGCTCCGGCCTTTCTTCAATTCCGCGCGCATTTTCTCGACGGTATCGAGCGGTATGCCGCGATCCTGGCTGCCATACAGTCCGAGCACCGGCGTCTTGAGGTGGGCGGCTATGTCCACTGGATGCTTCGGCTGCAGTTCATTGGTAGCGCGCGACAGGACGCCATACCAGGCGGCGCCCGCCTTCACTTTAGGCTGATGCGCCGAGTAAAGCCACGTGATACGGCCGCCCCAGCAGAAGCCGGTAACCGCCAGCGGCTTCCCTGCCCTTGTAGTTTGCTTTTCCGCCCAGGCAAGCGTGGCATCCAGATCGCTCATCACCTGCTCATCAGGTACTTTAGAAATCACGGCGCTGATGATGGCCTGCACATCGGTCATCCCGGTAGGGTCTCCCTGCCGCATAAACAGATCAGGCGCTACGGCGACGTAACCGAGTTTGGCGAATCGGCGGCAGATATCTTTGATGTGCTCATGCACGCCGAAGATCTCTTCCACTACCAGAACGATTGGATAGTTCCTGCCCTTCGCGGGACAAGCGCGATAAGCAGGCATGTTTTTGCCGTCTTTCGTGGGGATATGCACTTCGCCGGCGGTGAGTCCGCTGGTATCGGTCTGGATCAGAGTTTGGGCGGCAACCGGCTGCACGGCTAGCGCAAAGCCTACCGGGAGAGTAAGAAAATCGCGACGGGGGTTCATCCGTCCGTCATTCTAGCAATGTGTCCTATGGGGTATAAAATCCGCGAATGAGGAAGATTGCCATCTGCCCGCGAGTGGTCCAATCGCCGGGACAATAGCGGTCCGCGGCGCATCCTGAGGTGATCCCGAGCTCCCGCATCTTCTGAATGTAGGAAAAAAACGGATGCGTCGCCGGCACGTCCTGAAAGTAAGGCGTGGTCTTGTAGGGGAATTCCTGAGCAGCATTGATACCGAGCCGGCCGCGCACAATGAACACAGCCATCTGCCCGCGCGAGAGCAGCATGTCCGGACAGTAATTGCTCACTGTGCAGCCGCTGGTGATTCCGAACTCCTTGAGCTTCTGAATGTATTTGAAGAATGGGTGGCTGGGGCCCACATCGTCAAAGATCTGCGCCAGCGGAAACGGGAAGATATCCGTACCCAGCACGGACCGGACAATGAAGACCGCCATCTGCCCGCGGGTGGTGTAGTCGTCGGGACAATACGCAGTCTGCGTGCAGCCACTGGTGACATTGTTCTGGCGCAGCAGATTGATGGCGTCTGAGAATGGCGACTCGACCGGGACATCCGTGAATGCCGAAGTTGGCGCCGCCGCCCGCTGCAGGATTTGAATGACCTCGCCCGCGGCGTTGATAGAGCCTGTACGCTGCACTCCGGGATTCACGGCGATGGCATACGTGATCGTCCCAGGACCAGCGTTGACTGTAATCCAGGATGAGTTGCTGGTGACCGTTACCGGGCAGCCGGCTTCGGTGGAAACGGCCACGGTCCCAGACCCGCCCTGCGCGGGGAATGTTATAGGCGCCCCGGACGCCCAGAACGAGCAGGTTGTGGAGTAAAATACGGCGCTTGTGGAAGCGCGGAAGGTTTCGCCAAACGTGCTGGAGGTAAGTTCGCCGCGTAACGTATAACTTCCGGCGGCGGGCGCGGTAATCGTCCAGTTACGCGTCACCCGGCCCCCCGGCGCGATATTGCCGAAGGAAACCAGCGGTCCGGCGGGCAACCCTTGAATACCCAGGGAACCTTTCACGTCGAATGCATCCGCATCGCCGATGTTGCGACCGGCGCAGACTACGGGGAACTGCGTTCCGGGAAGCGCCGCATAGGGAGCCTGGCACGAGACGGTTAACATGGGTCCGCTCATCGCGGCAAATCCTCTTAGCGACAGCGCGAGCGCGTAGGGCTGATCGGCAGCGCCCTGCGAATTGTTGCGCACCTTCACGATGTAATCACCGGAAGTGAGCGCCGCCGCCTTCTCCACGTTGTCCACCCGCGAAGCGGACTCGGCGGCCTTAGCGTTATCCACCGCATTGTACAAACTCAGATCGAGGTCGGCCAGCGACGGCGCGCCTTGCGCGCTGATGCGGCGGTTCCACACCAGGGTCGAGATTACCGCGGCGTTCGCCGGACCGCGATATAGCTTATACCCGGCCGGCGGCAGCGTATCCAGCAGGTAAGCAGGGTACTGGTCACGCGCCAGTTGCAGGTTCGAATACCCCCAGCCGTAGAGGGGGTTCCAATCGACCGTGTCCGTAGCGTTCAGTAAGATCGCTTTAATCGCGGTCGCATTGGTCACGCCGGCTTGACGGAGCAGCAGCGCAGCTCCACTGACGTGAGCTGCGGCCATGCTGGTTCCAGGCAGCGCGACAAAACCCGAGCCGCTGAAATCCGCCGAATAAATGCCGCAGACATTCGAGCCATCCGGGCAGGGGCTGAGCGGGCGCTGGCCGATATTCGCGTCCATCCGTCCTCCAGGCGCTGCCAGATCGGGCTTCTTCCTGCCGCCCACCGTGGGACCACGGCTGCTGAATCCGGCATAAAAATCATCGGTACGTTCCAGGGTGCCTTGCGTATTGAAAGCGCCCACCGTAATCACATTGTAGGCGGTGCCGGGCGAGGTAACTGTCTCCGGGGTCGGCCCCAGGTTTCCCGCGGAGACAACGATCGTGATGCCATAAGTATCGGCGAGAGAATCGATGCTGCGATTGAGCAGACTATCGTCCAGATTGTCCCGCCGTCCCATGGAAATATTCACCACCCGTGCAGGCGTTTGCGTAATCGCGTGCTGCAAGCCTTGCAGCAGGTCGTCATCGGCATAGAAGGACTGGAGAAACGGCAGCACGGAGTCGGCCGTACGGCAGCCGACCTTGACACTAATCACGCTGGCGGTCTGGAACGCAACACCCAGGTACGACGGTAGAAGCGTTGTCCCGGCGCTCGCGATGATCCCCGCAACGTGCGTCCCATGACCGCTGTGGTCCAGGTTGTCGTTGTAATCCTGAGGATTCACGCACGAGATGGACCCCGGCGTTAAGAAGCGGGAACTGGTGACGCGGCCTGCAAGCGAGGAATGGGTTCCATTGATCCCGGAATCCAGGACGGCGACCGTCTGCTCTTTGCCAGTGTAGGTGGGTGAGCCATTCCAGAACCACGAAGCCCCCATCGATCGCGCGCTGATATTGATCTGCGACTCATTGCGGCCGGCGGTGCTGATCTGCGCGATGCGCGGATCGGAAGCAAGCTCCTGCCACGCTGTGGCTGGGATCTCGGCGCGTATGAGGTTCAACACCTGATAACGAAGAATGTGCGTGGCGCCCATGGCCTTGAGGCTGGCCTCCATCCCAGCTTGAGCCGCATCGACGGAATCAGCGCTCGCCCGCACAATGGCCGTACGCTCTTCCTGAATGGCGTGATCAAGCGCTTGCGCCGCCTTCTGGAATTCCGCATCGAGGCCGCCGGGCCGGCCCGCCAGACGTGTGTAACGGGCTTCGATCATCTCGCGACGCAGTCTCCCGGGATGGCTGCTAGCCGCCACATCCGCGTAAGGCTGTTCACCCAAAAGCAACAGCACCCGAATACGCTCGGGACCTTGTCCGGAAAGGAGGATGGAAAAATACACAAGCAGGGCGGGCAGAGGATAAAACTTCATGGGGTACTGCTGAGAGTTGACGCCCCAGAATACCAGATGGCAGCTGCCGTTATAATTTGAAGGATGTCCCTACCACGAAGATCTATCCTCGCCGGGGGTGCGGCGGCCATGCTGCCGGCGGCCTCCGGCAAAGTGCGCGGCGCGATTATCGGAGCCGGCGGCTGAGGGCGCTACCTCACCGGCGAGTTCAAAGAGATTGGAGTGGAGATGGCCGCCGTGTGCGACGTCTATGAGCCCAATCTGCAGGCGGGCCTCAAGGCGGCGTCGACCGGAGCGAAGAGCTTCGACAATTACAAGCGTCTCCTGGAAGATAAGTCGATTGACGTGGTGGTGGTCGCGACGCCCGATCATTGGCATGCCCAGATGGTGATCGATGCGGTGGAGGCGGGCAAAGACGTATATGTGGAGAAGCCGCTGGCGCACACGATTGAAGATGGGTTTCGCATGATCGACGCGGTGCGGCGCACCAAGCGAATTGTTCAGGTGGGCACACAGCGCCGCAGTTTCGATGTGTTCCAGGACGCGAAAAAGGTGATGGATTCCGGCGTTTGCGGAAAAGTGAAACTGGTGAATAGCTGGTGGCTCAACAACACTTCCGCCCTGCGCAAGACACCCCTTGCGGGCAAGCTGGATGCGAAACAGTGGCTCGGATCCGCCCCCAGCCGCGAATTGACTGCCGAACGCTTCTTCAATTGGTATTGGTTCTGGGATTATTCCGGCGGCTTACTGGTGGGTCAGGCGGCGCACGTGATGGACGCCATTCAGTGGTTCATGAACTCCACCTATCCGGTGGCGGTGACCGGCAGCAGCGCGGGCCCGAACATTCCAGGCGCGGAAGTGCCCGAGACGTGCAGCATTTCCGTCGAGTTTCCCGAGGGGTATCTGGCAATCTTCACCTTAGGTTATCAGGCAATGCGCTATGCGGCTGTGAACGATCAGATGAAGCAGTTCCACGGAGACAAGGCCCGCTTTGACGTGGGCCGCGAGTCCTATGCCCTTTATCGGGAGGATCCGAAAGCGGTGGACATCGTGCCTGATCCGAACGTGAAAAAGCCCGGGAGTTTCAGCGCCGCCGCCCGCGCCCACATCCGTAATTTCCTGGAGTGCGTGCAGACGCGGAAAGAACCGAATGCCACGGTGCAGATGGCGCAGCACACCAATGTGGTATTGTGCATGGCGATGGAAGCTTTGAAGACAGGACGCCGAATCAAGTGGGATGGGCAAGCGAGACGAATGGCTTAATGAAACGGTTGCGGACCCGTACGCTCGTCAACCGTCAACCCTGTTGTTCAGCGAAATCGTTCTGACGGGAGCCAGCGCAGTGCGATAGAATCGGACGCCATGAACCGAAGAAACGCAATGATCGTCGCCTCCGCCGGCGCGCTTGCCGCCGCCGAAGGCCCCGCCGATGAGAAGGGTGTACTCGACGCACTCGATAGATACAAGAAAGGCGCCATGACCAAAGATCGGAAGGCGCTGGACGAAGTCTTCGATGACACGCTGATGTACAGCCACTCCAATACGAAGCTGGAAAACAAGGCCGAAGCCATCGCCGCGCTGATGAGCCCCACCGCCAAGTACGACATTACCTTCAAAAAGCAGACTGTCCATGTGTACGGCAACTTCGCCGTGACCCGCGGAGACGCCCTGTTCATTACCGGCGCAGAACGTACCGTCAATGACCTGAACATTCTGATGGCATGGGTGAAATCATCAAAGGGATGGCGCATGGTGGCGCGCCAGGCCACACGCCACCCCAAATAAATCATTTGACCGCCCGCGCTTTGCACAGTGCCAGCGTCGCCCATCCCGATGTCGAAATGTGCTGAGCGTAGCTATAGGACCCGCTGGGGCGTGTTGTGGGCGGCCAGCCTCCATTACTTTGTTGCGCATCCACCAACCATTTCACTCCCCGCGCTCTTGCCGCTCCCGGGGCCAATGCCAACACGGCGATGGCGGTGTCGAAAGGCTCCGCGGGGCTTCCCTGGTAGGGTCCCCACCCGCCGTCGCTGGTTTGCAGCGCCGCCAGCGCCATACCGCGCTTGGCCCCTGGATCGCCCAGAGCTAGAATTACCGCTGCCTGGTCAATCACCGCCACAGCCTTGAGGCGCTTCAGGTACTCCTCTGCGCGCATCGCGGCAACCCGATGCACTCCCGACGCTCGCAGCACCCGCAGAGACGCATACGTGGCCAGTGGAGTGCCATAGGTGGCAGGTGAGCCCAGCGCCGCCTCCTGATCGAGCGGCCACGATCCATCGCCGGCCTGCAACTTTACCAGTTCCAAGGCGGCTCGGCGCAGCGCGGATTGGTCGCGGAGCAACCCGGTTTCCATGGCCTCCGTCAATGCCTGAGAGAATTGGATCCTGGCCAGATTTTTGTCCCGGAACGCCGCATCCAGTTGTTGCTTATCCCATAACTCGGGCCTTCGCAGCCACGCGAGGGTGTCCTTCAGTGGACCGGCCGCGTTGGCCACCATCAAGGCGCGCGCCGCATCCCCGTTGTTGTGACAGGAAAAACAGCCATTGGCGGTTTTCCATGCCGGCACTTCCGCCGAGAGGTAATGCACCGCCCGCGCGAGGGCATCGTCTAACTCGGCCCCGCGGGCGGCTAAGGCCATGGCGATCACAGAAACCCACCGCATGATTCTGGTATATTACTCGCTTAATGGAGTCCGGGAGGGAACCATGCGACTTGTCCTGATGCTGATTATGCTGGCGGGCGGGCTGTGCGCGCAACGGCATAAACTAACGATCAACGCCGAAACTCCCGAGGGCGCCCTGCTGCAATCGATCGGGCAGGAAGCGGATGCCGGGAAGAAATTGGCGATGATGGAAGAATTTGTGCAGAAGTATCCGAAGCATGAAGGCGCCGCCTGGGTGCTGGAGCAAATGGTGGGCGCCTACCAGAAGGCGAATGATTCCGATAAGGTGATCGCCACCGCGGAAAAGCTTCTTGCGATGGATCCCGACGATGTAGCGACGGCGCACAATTCCTTGAAGGCCGCCGAGGCAAAGAAGGACCCCGAGCTGGTTAAGCGCTGGGTCGAGCTGACCAGTAAGGCCGCCCGCAAGGCGGTGGCGGCTCCTAAACCGGCAAGCGAGGACGACCTCGAGCATTGGAAGAACAGCGTCGACTACGCGAAGCAGGTCGATACCTACACGGAGTACTCCCTATACGCGATGGCTTTGGCAACCACGGACGCGAACAAAAAGCTTGCGTTGTATGACGCTCTGCAGGCGCAGAGTCCCCAGAGTCAGTATCTGCCGCAGTTAAACGGAGTGTACTTTCTGGCTCTGCGGCAGTCCAATAACAACGAGAAGGCCATCGCCTTCGCCGAACAGGTGCTTCAGAAGGATCAAAGCAACGAAGACATGCTGCTGGCAGTGGCGGAGCACTATCTCAATAAGAAAACCGAGCCGGCGAAGGTGATCAGCTATGGAAATAAGCTGACCGAAGTGATGGCGTCCAAGCCGAAGCCGGAGGGCGTTACCGATGCGGATTGGGATAAGCGCAAGAACCTGTTAACCGGATTGGGGCATTGGATGGTGGGACTCACCTACTCGGGACAAAACAAATTCAAAGAGTCGGATGAGAGTCTGCGGAAAGCGCTGCCGCTGGTGGAAGGGAACGACCAACTCAAGTCCCAGACGCTGTTTTTGCTGGGTCTCGCCAACTACAAGATGGGGGAACCGAGGAAAGACAAGAAGTATCTGGCGGAGGCCTTGAAGTTCAACCAGCAGTGCGCTGCGATTAAGAGTCCTTATCAGGGGCAGGCGCAAAAGAATGCGGTGGTCATCCGCCAGCAGCTCGGCGTCCGGTGATGCGATCCTGACTGCATGAATGATTTGCGTTACCCTGGCGGCAAGTTTGTAAGACCGGCCGCTGTTACGCCGCAGATGCGTGAGCAGTTTCTGGCGGAGCTAGAGCAGGCTCCGGCAAACATCGCCGCAGCGGTTTCGGGCTGGAGCGATATGCAGTCATTTGCACAGTTATTTGCGGTGTAAATTTGCCGTGGCCACGGAGAATCCCACCATCATGCCGTATGACGAGAACGCTTGGGCGGCGTTCGACGACGCCGCTCATGCACCGGTGGATGTTTCGCTGGCGCTGCTCGCCAACTTGCATAAGCGATGGGTGCGATGGTTCCGTTCTCTTCCGGAGAGCGCCTTTGCACGGACTCTGTTCCATCCGGAAAACGGGCGATGACGTTAGAGACAATGGGCGTGATGACTTCTTTGCGGAGCGGGAAAAAGCGGATGCGATTCTGAGCGGTCCGTAGACCCTTCGTCAGTAGCGGAAGTGGAAGCGCCGGATTGGAATGGGCATCTCCGATGCGGCTCCGCGCACCGATTTCCAGATGATTTCGTTCAGCGCGAACTCCGGCGCGCGGTCATAATCCGAGAAATCCATCCGCATCGATTCCTTCGCACCCCAGGCTAGCTCGGTGTTTTTCGCATTCACATCGACCTGCGGCGGCACGTGCGTAAACGGGTCCAGACTGGCGGTGCGATTGAATGAAGCGTACATCGGCAAAGCGGCGGCATCATACTGCGTCATGGGTGGAAGGCCCAGCAAAAGCTCCATGGTCCGCAGCATGGAAGACGTGGTGTAGAGATTGGAATCCACAGCGCCGCGCTTGGTGTAGGGCGAAATGACCAATCCGACCGTGCGCCGGGCATCTACATGGTCCGGTCCGTTCTGGGCGTCGTCTTCAATGAGAAAGATCGCCGCCTCCGGCCAGTAGCGGGAATGGGATACGCGGTCGACGAGCATCCCGATTGCCCAATCGTTATTCGCGACCGCGGCCGACGGTGTAGGCGCACCGGGGCGCGTCCCCTGCGTGTGGTCCTCTCCCAGACTCATCACGATGAAGTTGGGAAGGCGGACCGACACATCGGAGGATTCGTAATTCCGTTCGTACTCCGAGAATTCTTCCAGGAATGCCTTTACATTCTCGGTGTCGCGCATTCCCGGCAACCGGAACTTTGGAGCCACATGTCCCACCAGCCCGGTGACGCCTGGCGCGGCGGCCATCTGCGACCCATCGCTTACGCGCGCGGCATACTCGCCATAGGACCGGTAGGTGAGTCCTTTTCTGGCGGCGAGATCCCACAGATGGCCCGACGACGGTGTGTTGGCGGGTCCGTTGACCGCGGCGCTGATCCCGCCGTACTGAGGCGGCCAGCGCTTTTCATTGAAGTCGGTCGCGTAAGCGGAATTGGACCAGGAGTGGCCATCGACGGAGACCTCGCCATCGCAGTAGAGATTGTCGAGCAGCACAAACTCATCGGCCATCTTGTGCTGGTTGGGAGTTACTTTGCGCCCGAAGATGCACAGCCGGGGGTCGCCGTTCCCCTGTTTCATATCGCCGAACACTTGGTCGTAGGTGCGGTTTTCCTTGATGATGTAGATGACGTGTTTAATGGGCGATCCGGCGCCTACCTGCTGAGGAACCACAGACGGTCCGGAAACGGGGGGTCTGGCTTTGGCAAGCATGTCATCGTTGTAGGGGCAGTTGGCCATTGCCTGGCGCGTGTAGGCGCGGATCTCGTTTTTCAGGTTCGATAAAGGAATGACGCTGACCGAGCCTTGCTGCAGCGCGCCGATATGACGGGACCGGCCGTCCTGGGGAGCCAGCGGACTGGTCGGACCCTGGACATTCGGATAGCCGCCGAGACCTTTGGAGGACCCGACATAGAGGGACTTCCCATCGGGAGACACGGCCAGGGCGGAAGGATACCATGCGGCCGGAATGAAGCCGGTGATGTGCGACACCTCGTCACTGCTGATATTCACCACCGCCACATTGTTGTTGTCGGCATTCGCGACGAACAGCATCTTGCCGGTGGGATCAAGCGCCAAGGCATTCGGGGTGGATCCCACCGGGGCCATCTTGTACATGGCCGTCGAGATCACCTCTATGGGGCGCAGCGATCTGGTGTCCACCACGTAAACCGAGTTCTCATTGGAGCAGGCGACAAACAGCCGCCCGTCCTTGCCCAGCACCATGTCATTGGGGTTGTGGCCCACTTTGACGACCGCCTTGACCTTCTGTGTTTTCGTGTCGACTACGGAGACGGATTGGCTGGCCCAGTTGCTGATATACAGCGTGTCGCCGGAGGGATCGAGCACCAGGTCATACGGATGGATCTCGGTAGGAATCTGGGCCACGCGCCGGCCCGAGGCGGTATCGAACACCACCACGTGCCCTGGAACCGCCCGGGTGTGCCTGTTTGCGGCGTACAGCAGCGGCTTTGAAGGATGATGGACTAACCCCGACCAGTAAATCTGGCTGGCGGGTAAGCGGTGGCGGAATTCGGTGGATGGCTGAGCGGCTAGTTTGCCGTTCTCATAGGGCAGCGCATAAATGGGAGCGGCGGTTGGATCGCGCCGCGATTCGCCGTTGCCGCCAGAGACGTAGAGCGTCTTGCCATCGGGGGCCCAGGCGAGTCCGAACCAGGCGGACTTGAGCGGTACCTTGGCCGTGATCTCGACGTTCTTGGGATCCACCACCACCAGGCCGTGCGGGTTGTAACCCGAATGCAGCGCGATGACGTTCCTCCCATCCGGCGTGTTCACCATGTTCAGCACGTAGTCGCTGGTAGCGACGTTGCGGCCGGCGGGAGAAATGCGCCATCCGTTCGGGAGATCGTAGCCGTTGGCAAGAGGCTTGGGCAGTTGCGCGCAGAGCAGAGCGGCGGTTATCAGAACGAGAATGTATCGCATTGCGGATAGTCTATCAGTCCATCGTCAACAGGAGATTACAAAGCCGTTGGCCCAGGCGATCGTTTCGTCCCAGGTGCGCAGGCCGGAGGTTCCGCCCATGGATTGCACATTCAATGCGCCGGTTGCATTGGCGATTCGGGCTGCTTCCGGGTGAGAGAGGCCGCGCTGCAAGGCTGCGAGGTACCCGCCGGCGAAGCAGTCCCCCGCCCCAGTGGTGTCGACCGCCTGCACAGGATAGGCGGGCACGGCCCAATCGCCTTCGGTAGTGAATACGGCGCAACCCTTGGCACCCAGTTTGAGCACGATGGTGTCCGCCCCGGCGTCTCTAAAGCGTTGGACGATCACCGACGCGTCCGCGGAACCGGTCAGCATGCGGGCTTCGTCCTCATTGGTGAACAGAATATCCGCGTGCGCCAGGCAGGGGTGAAGCACGGTCATCCACTCACCCATCGCATCCCACGCCGTATCGAGAGAGGTGCGAAGTCCGCGATCGCGAGCTTCCCGCAACAGCTCCGGCGCGCGCCGCCTGAGGTGCGTGACGGCAAACGGATTGCCGATATGGAAGCGTGTGCACGCCTCGGCATGCCATTCGACGGGATTGGAATAGAACAGCCGGCTGACCCCGGGTTGATGGAGAAAGGCGCGTCTGCCATCCTGCCGCACCAGAGCTACCGTAGTGGCGGTTGCTGCTTCCCCCATCCGCGTGACACAACTGATATCCACGCCGCATTCCACCAATCTTTTTAGAGCGGCGGAGCCGAATTCATCGCGGCCCACGGCTCCGATCAACTTCACCGGAACGCCGAGTTTCGCCAGTGCCGCGCTGGTATTGGCGCCATTGCCGCCCAACGATTGCACGATCGACTCCACCCAGCGCGTGCCGCCCCATGTGATCTCCTCCACCGGATGGGCTAACAGGTCCATGACGATGTTGCCCGTACACAGCACGCCGGGAATCACGGGGCGCCGGCGGCCAGGTTTTCGAAAAACACGCGCTCAAGCGGCCAGGCGCCGATCAGCCGTGAGCCTTCGGTATGAAACTCGCCCTTTGTGAGGACACCGCTCAGATCGCGCACATTCGCCTCCTGGCGTTCACGGGCAATCATACGGGTAAGGTAAGTGGTGGCGGACTTAATTTCCACCAATGCCTGAGCGGCCTGCTCGACGCTGTCGCAACGCGCGTCCACCACCGCTTCAAAGCGGTCTCCTTTGGGTCCAATCGCGAGCGTGACCCGCTGGGCAGCGAGCAGCGCGGTAGCGAAGGTCCGTGTTCCGCTGGGGAGCAGCGATTCATCCTTGAGCACCGCGGCCGGCAGCAGGAACCACACGGGTTGCGGAGGCAGGTCAGGCTGCGGAGCGGTGGAAGCGGCCGCCAGCAGGCTTCTGACGCCTTCCGGATCGCCGCCGCTCGAAAAAGCCAACGTATGAAAACCCTTACGGGCGAAGGAGAGGTAGCGGCCCGGCACGGTCCCATTCAAACGGCAGATACCGCCGCTGCAGGAACCGCCCTGCTTCTTCGCGTAGGCCTCGAGTTTTTCATAGTCGAATCGCGCCTGGATCCAGGCGTGCGATTGCTTTCCGTAAGCTAACAGTACGGTATCGAGATCGGTCTTGTAGTTGAAGCCGGTGTCGGCGACGAACTGCTTATAGTCGGCTTCCTCGGGAGTTTTGCCGCCGGTAAACAGATCGAGAATGCCCCCGGCACGCAGCGCCCGCACATCGATATAGGCGATGACGCGCCCGTCCCGCGGCATCCGCGCATGCAACTCAGCCAATGAGGGGTTCTGCCGCCAACGCGTCCAGAACCAGATGCCTGCAATGGCAAGGGCAGCCGCCGCCACGCCGCCCGGCAACAACCACGATTTGAATCGGGGCACGGTGGAATTAAACCGCCGCCGCCATGGCAGTTCGCGATTGCTTCCAGAGAGCAATATAGCCCTTCAGATCTTTCATCATCCGGTCGAATTCCTCCAGACGCAGCGACTGCGCGCCGTCGCTCACCGCTTTTTCCGGGCAGGGATGGGCTTCGAGGATAATGCCATCGGCTCCGATCGCGACCGCGGCGCGGCTCAAAGCCGGCACCAGGCTGCGCTTTCCTGTAGCATGGCTCGGATCCACCACCACCGGCAGATGCGTCAACTCATTGAGCACGGGCACAGCGGCGATATCGCAGGTATTGCGCGTCGCTGTTTCAAACGTTCGGATGCCGCGCTCGCAGAGGATGACGTTGGGATTGCCATGGGCCACGATGTACTCGGCCGACATGAGCAGCTCTTTGATCGTGGAGCTCATGCCCCGCTTCAGGAGCACCGGACGCTGGCACTTGCCTAACGTCTTCAGCAACGCAAAATTCTGCATGTTGCGCGCGCCGACCTGCATAATGTCGGCATATTCGGCAACCAGGCTCACGTCGCGGTCACTCATCACTTCGGTAATGATGGCGAGGCCGGTGGCTTCGCGAGCCTTCTTCAACAGCTTCAGCCCTTCTTCTTCCAGACCCTGGAAATCGTAAGGCGAGGTGCGAGGTTTGAACGCGCCGCCGCGCAACACTTTTGCTCCGGAACGGGCCACGGAAACGGCGGAGTCCATAATTTGCTTTTCGCTCTCGACCGAACAAGGACCAGCCATCACGACGAACTCATCGCCGCCGATCTCGACGCCCTTCCCGCCGTTTACGCGGATGACGGTGCGGGTGGAACGGAACTCCTTGCTGACGAACTTATAGGGAGCCGAGATACGAACGGCCTTCTCGACGCAGGGCATCGCCTCGAGCGATTCCAGGCAGGCGGTGACGTCACCGACACCGACCGCGCCGATGACGACCCTCTCCTCGCCTTCAATCGCATGAATTTTGTAATTAAAATCACGAATGCGCTCGCACACGGTTTCGATCTCAGCCTTGGTGGCGTAGCGCTTCATAGAAACGATCATGACGGGTTCTCCTCAATAAAAAACCCACTCTTTCGAGTGGGCTGGTTTCATCAGAACTTGCTCAACGATACGCCAACGCCACTCAGATTCAGGTGGGCGACCAAAATCGAAAGAAAAACGAGATGGCATGGAAACAGAGCATTAATCTGAAAGTATACAGAGGCGGGGAGTGGAATGCAAGCGTGCTGTTGCGCGGCCTTTGCGGGCTGGTTGTGGCCTCCGGCCGGATGGCATTCACGGCGGCCCCGTTAGCCAGAACGAACTCAACTTTGGACGCGCTTTGACGAGGCGGGGAACCCGGCGCAGCCGGCGCGGCAAGTTTCAGATTGTGGCGCACGATCCAGACGAGGAGTTGGGCTGCACAGTACATACGACTGCCGAGTTGAAGCGCCGTGAGTGTTTCTATGCCGCATGGGGAGTCTCGGGCTGCGCGGGCCCGGCGCCTGGTTTGGTAAGGATGGACAGCCACGCGAAGATTTCCGGTAAATGGAAGTTAAAGACGGGCAATTCGACGGGGGTGGTTGGTTCGTTCGTACGGCGCAGGGTGTTTCGGAGTGGATTGCGCTTCTTTTGCGGAAGGCGGACGGAATTAAGAATGGCGAAGATGATGGCCAGCAGGCGGGTTAGCCAATTGGCGCCGGCTGTGGATTCGGAAACGGGTTGCCGGGGATCAGCTGGAATGCGATCGGGCTTGGTGAGGGCCGTGAATTCCACGACTGGCGCGTTGCGATCGCGGCGCAGTTTGCGCAGTTGGTTCATGGAATTGTTGTAGGCGCGCTGATAACGGACTTCATAGCGGCTGAGCGTGTCGAGCGTGGTGGGAGTGTTGGTGCGGATGGTGACGAGGCTGTCGACGAGACGCATGGCGGGGTGATGGTAGGCCCAGGCGGCTTCGAACGCTTTTTTCTGGTCGAACATTTCCGAGTCGAAGAGCGCCGTTTCCATGGACCAGATGCGGCGGAGGCGCCAGTAGGAGTTGACCATCTGGGTGACGAGGTGCTGTTCAGAGGTGGTGGCGGGCTGCCATTCGGTCTGGTAACTGGTGAGGAGCGTGGTGTATAGATCTTCGGATTCGTTGGAAAGGACAACGCACTTGGAGGCGAGACCGTGCGTGATACTGTTCTGCGAGGATCGGTGTTTGCCTTCCGAGGTAATGGGGCCGCGTGACTTTTTCCCGTTCTCGCGGGCGATCTTTTGTTTGTCTTTGAGGTCAATCATGGTTGCGCCTTTCTTCTCCACGATCTGATCGTACACCCATGGTTCCAAATTTCCGGAGTTATAGAGCTTGTGCCGATGTCAGTAACGCATTGGGTGTCAGCCGCTTGTAGGTGTTTTAGTTAGCAATTTATTTCTTGTGATTCATACGGACGGGCACAGAAGTTAATAATTAAAGGACGATATAACACCACTCGGACGCCATTAAAGGCACCGGCCTGCTCCGCAATTTCGTCCAAAAGGACCTGGCCCTGGACTTTCTTCGAACTTCGACGTCGCGCAGATGCCAGTTTTTGTCAGCGCTCGAATCGACCTGGACGTCCGTTTCCTGAACCAAGTCCCGTACCTCCTTTTCAGCAGCAAGCCGAATTGTGTCGGCGATCATCTGAAAACGTAGTTTTCTAAACATTCAGCCGGAGGCGACAGCGTCATCGCGCCGGAGGCGCATCTTCATCCGGGTGAGTCAACCGGGTATCGTGTTTGATGGCGGAAGAGGGGAATCTAACCGTTGACGCGGTAGGTTCCCGATTCGGTAGCAACCTCAAAGAGGTTAACCAAACAGAACTGGTCTTAACCTGACATAGCCGGGCTGCCGTTGTCTAGTTCCGCCGGACAGAACGATGCCGGCGGCGGATCCTGGGGAAGCTGTTCTTCGGCAGCGGACGTGTCGCAGGAAAGATTGTTACGCGATCTTCTTTATCTGCTCTCGTTGCGACCGGGGGCATTGCTATTGCAGTCAGGAGTGCCGGCGGCAAGCGCGTCTAAATCAAAGGCGGTGCGCCAATCGAAGGCACCAACGGAGTGGAGAGGGCCGGCTTGATCATCGCGCCCGGCAGCGTTCGTATCGACGGCGGCGGCGGGCCGCATTGGCCAGGGCGACGGATCTTAGTTCCTTTTCGATCCCTTCCCCCGGCATCTTTGCCAAGTGGACAGGCCGATGCAGTCGTAACGATGCAGCCTCCGGCGGAGGTGATGGCGTTCCGTCCGCGCTGCCGAATCTGTGGCCGTGTGTGGCGCTTCATCAATCCCTATCCACGCATTCCTCCGCGAAAGTGAGTCCCGCTGATGATCAGTCCAGAAACCCGTGCGCTGATCCGGCGCTACTTTTATGCCGAACATTGGAAGATTGGCACGATTGCCAGTGAACTCCGCGTTCATCCGGATGCGGTGCGCCACGCTATTGAAAGCGAGCGCTCCGCAGTTCTCCGCCGGTGCGTGCTTCCCTGGCCGATCCCTACTTGGGGTTTGTCCGGCAGACGCTGGAGCAACATCCGCGCTTGCGGGCGACCCGCCTTTACGCCATGCTGCGGGGACGTGGCTACACCGGCAGCGTCGTGAGTTGCGCCGGGCTGTGGCCCGACTCCGTCCGCAAAAGCGTGAGCCGTTCCTGCAACTGCATACCTTAGGGATCGCGCAAAAACAACATCGCAGTCACGGCTGGATAGTGTAGTTCCAGTTGGGGAGCACATCGTGATGTTGTAGACGGAGAGAGGCCAGTTCGTCTGGCGAAGGCTTGGCCCCGGTCGGATAGCCGCGACGATC
>DATLCW010000153.1:0-2592 GCA_035526195.1 Bryobacteraceae bacterium | reverse complement strand
AGTGGATCGGCCGGCTACGCTCCGGCATCACCGATTTATCCCTATGGCGATCGGAAGGCGAGCGCGCGCAAGCCTTCCAGGATCTGGACGAAGCTTCGCGCATTTACCGCCAGCGCGCGCAAGAGGCACAATAAGAAACATGGCTACATGCGATCTCACACGGCGTGGATTTATGGCCGCGCTGGCTCCCGCGGCCGTTTACGCCGCTCCCAAGCGCACCCTGGAGGTTTCGGAATATCCGCTGTTCCGCGCCCGCGGCAGTCATCGCGAACTCGGCCGCCAACATGGCGAACAGGCTGCCAGCCGCATCCAGCAGCATCTGGACCTGATGTGCGGGAGACACAAAATCACACGCGCCGAGCTGCAGCGGCGATCGCTGCTGTTCCAGCCGATGTTCGAACGTCACTGCCCTCACCTGCTCGAGGAGATGCGCGGCCTGGCCGAGGGCTCTCGCGTTCAACTGGCGGACGCGATGGCTTGCAACATCCGCGGCTTGCCGGAACGCGGCGTCGAGGGTTGCACCGCCTACGCCGTCAGCCGCAACGGTACGGCGGACCGCGCCATACTGGCCGGACAGAACAGCGACATGGACAACAACATCCCGCCGCTGGCTTATGTCCTTCATTTGCAGCCCAAGGACAAGCCGGAGGTATTGATTTGGACTTTCGGCGGCATGATCGGCTATCACGGGATGAACAGTGCCGGTGTGGCTCACTTTGCCAATGCGCTCGGCGGCGGCCCGGCGGGAAAATTCGCCATGCCGCACTATCCCGTGAAACGCATGATGCTGGAATGCACCTCGCTCGATCAGGCGGTCGCGCTGCTGCGCACCGTGCCGCTCAACTCCAATGGAAATTACGTGCTCTGCGATGGTGCCGGGCGGATACTCGACGTGGAAGCGACTACCGCCGGCCCGGAGATCGTGACGGATAACGGCGCTGGTTTCGTCGCCCATACCAACCACTTCCTTTGCCCCCGTTATGCCCGCAAAGAGAATTTCGCCCAAAGCTGGCAGGACTCCTTTCCGCGGCTGGACAAGATGAATGATCTCATCCGGTCGCGCTACGGAGCGTTGACCCTGGCGGACATGCAGAGCTTTTTGCGCGATCATTCGGGCAAGCCCGCGGGCATCTGCCGCCACGATGGGGAAAGCCGCACCGTCGCCTCGTTGATCGCCGAGCCCGCCCGCCGCCGGCTGCATGTCGCCGCCCTCAATCCCTGCCAGAGCCAATACGTCACCTATTCCATGTGAGGATCCTATGAACCGGAGAACCTTCGTGATGACCGGAACCACCCTGGCGGCGGCCAAAGCCGCGAACTTCGAATCCGCCCGGGCGGATTTTCCCTGGGCGGCGCGCCAAACCTACCTCAACACCGCCACCGAACACCCCCTCAGTATTCACACGACCCGCGCCATGGAGGAGTATCTCCACGCGCTCACCCATGGTCCGGACTCGGACCGCGACCGGTTTGAAAACGGCAGGCTCATGGGCGAGGTAAAGCGCATGTTCGCCGCTCTGGTCAACGCCAAGCCTGAGGAGATCGGGTTTACGCCCAGCACCCAAACCGGCGAGAACCTCATTCTCGAAGGGCTCGACATCCAGGCCGCCGGCGGCAATGTCGTGACCAACAATCTCCACTACGGCGGCAGTCTGCACAACTATGAAAACCGCCGCAAAGCCGGGATGGACGTCCGCGTGGTAAAGCATCGCGACTACCAGATGGACATGCGCGATCTCGAGAAGGTGGTGGATCGCAAAACAAAGCTCATCGCCATCGCGCTGGTGTCGAATGTGAACGGCTACGTGCACGATGTAAAGGCCATCAGCGATCTCGCGCACGCCCACGGCGCCTACCTCTACTGCGATGTGATTCAAGCGGCCGGCGCGGTGCCCATCGACGTCAAGGCCATGGGTATCGACTTCCTGGCCTGCTCGGCCTACAAATTCCTGATGGGCGGGCGGTTCGGTTACTTGTACGTGCGGGAAGATCTGCAAGGCACCGCCCTGAAGGCGAAGCTGTTCGGCGGACGCAGCACGGCGAGTGGGGCGTCCCGTTACGAAATCAGCACCGTCAGCCATCTGGGCTGCGTCTGCCAGCATCAGGCGTTGCAATACATTCACGCTTTGAAGGTGGATCGCATTCAGGCCCATGCCAAACCTTTGATCGAGCGGCTGATGAAGGAACTGCCGGCCGCGGGTTATCCCTCTATTACGCCGAAGGGCAACGCAAGTTCGATTGCGACTTTCCAGATGAAGGACCCCGCCGCCACCCGTGCCCGGCTCAAAAAGGCGAACGTGATTGTCAGCCCCGGCGACAACCTGCGCGCGTCGGTGTCCGTGTTTAACAACATGTCCGACGTGGATCGGCTCATCGAAGCTCTAAGTTAACTGCGTAGATTTCGCGATCGTCGCTACTGAAAGCGCAATTCGATACAATGACTTCCTATGACTTAGGGATCGCGCAAAAACAACATCGCAGTCACGGCTGGATAGTGTAGTTCCAGTTGGGGAGCACATCGTGATGTTGTAGACGGAGAGAGGCCAGTTCGTCTGGCGAAGGCTTGGCCCCGGTCGGATAGCCGCGACGATC
>DATLCW010000152.1:0-13839 GCA_035526195.1 Bryobacteraceae bacterium | reverse complement strand
GATCGTCGCGGCTATCCGACCGGGGCCAAGCCTTCGCCAGACGAACTGGCCTCTCTCCGTCTACAACATCACGATGTGCTCCCCAACTGGAACTACACTATCCAGCCGTGACTGCGATGTTGTTTTTGCGCGATCCCTTAGCCGTGTGTGGGTGACCTCAGAGGTGCCGGAGAGTAAAATCCGCCTCTTTCGCGTGGGCGGCATCGCCGACCTCGAACTGATTGCCTATCCCAATGAGACTTTCCATGCCAAGATCACGCGCATCGCCGACTCGGTGGATAGCGAGACCAGAACGGTGAAAGTCAACGCCGAACTTGAGAATGGCGCCGGCAAGCTTCGCCCGGACATGTTCGGCAGCCTGCGTTACTCGGCGGGAGACGTTTTGTCGCCTTGGATTCCCGAGCCCGCGGTGGTGCGCTTGAACGGCGTGGACCTCGTCTTTGTGGAGAAATCTCCCGGCCGGTTCTCCGCCGTTCCCGTGGAACTGGGCAAGCTTCAACAGAGCGGGTTTCCCATCCTGAAGGGCTTGAAGGTGGGAGACCGGGTGGTGGTCCAAGGGGCGGTTTACCTGAAGGCGGCGTTGTAGGGATGCGCAAGATCATCCACTTGGCGATTCATCAGCCGTTGTTTGTTTTCCTGTTGACGGGACTGTTTATTGGAGGAGGCGTCATTGCGTTCCGCAACCTGCCGGTGGAAGCGTTTCCGGACGTTACCGACATCCAGGTCACCGTGGTTACTCTTTATCCGGGCCACGCGGCGGAAGAGGTGGAAAAGCAGGTGAGTATTCCGGTTGAGATCGCGGTAAGCGGTCTCCCGCATTCGGTCCGGGTTTTTTCCCACACGCAATTTGGACTGTCTTCGACATACATCACGTTCGACGATGAAGTGGATTACTATTTCGCGCGGCAACAGGTGATCGAACGGCTGCAATCAGTGGATCTGCCCGCCGGCATCCATCCCGAACTGGCTCCTCTATCGAGCCCCATTGGAGAAATCTACCGGGTGTACCTGAAGTCCGACAAATACGATTCCATGGACTTAAGGGCGATTCAGGACTGGGTGGTGGAGCGCAACTTGAAACTGGTGCCCGGGGTTGCCGACGTGGTCACCCGCGGCGGTCTCATCAAACAGTATCAGGTGATGCCCGACCAGACTCGCATGAAGTCGCATGCCATTACAGTGAAGCAGGTATTTGAAGCTCTCGCACGAAGCAACATGAACGCCGGCGGCGGATACATCGAACAGGGCGAGCAGCAGTTCATCAGACGCGGAGTCGGCCTGCTCCGGACCACGGGCGACATTCGTAAGGTGGTTGTGGCGGAGCGGAAGGGCGTGCCGGTGCTGGTGGAGGACATCGCAGATGTGGCCATCGGATCTCACCAGCGGCAAGGCATGGTCGGGATGGACGGCAAAGACGATATCGTCAACGGCACGATTCTCATGCGCAAGGGGGAGAATCCGTCGGCGGTACTGGAGGGCGTAAAGGCCAGAATCGCGGAGCTCAACCAGAGCATTCTGCCGAAAGGGGTGGAACTGGTTCCTTACTACGATCGCGCGTGGCTGATTGACAGCACGCTCAAGACCGTGTTTAAGAACCTGGGAGAAGGGGCGCTGCTGGTGTGTCTGGTACTGTATCTTTTTCTGGGCCGCATCCGCCCGGCGGCGATTGTCGCGACCCTGATCCCTTTGTCGCTGCTGGCAACTTTTATCGGACTGACGATTAAAGGCATCCCGGCGAACCTGTTGTCGCTGGGCGCGATGGATTTCGGAATCATCGTGGATGGCGCGGTGATTGTGGTGGAGAACATCTTCCGCCACGCTTCTCACGAGCGGCATCGTTACGGCAATTTCAAGGAACTGGTAGCGGAAGCGGCGGCGCAGGTGGGGCGTCCGACCTTTTTCTCAATGTTGATTATCATCATCGCCCACCTGCCGATTCTGTCGCTGCAGCGGCACGAAGGGCGTATTTTCGCGCCGATGGCCTACACCATTGTGTCCGCGTTGATTGGATCGCTCATCTTTTCCCTTACGCTGGTGCCCGTACTTTGCGTGTATCTGATGCAGAACAGTGCGGGAGAAAAGGACACGTTTCTTGTCCGGATGATCCAGAAGGCTTACCGCGGCGTCTTGCAGAAGGCGCTCGATTGGCCTAAGGCGATTCTTGCGGCCGCCGTGGCGGCGCTCATCGGCAGCCTGATCCTGCTTCCCCGGCTGGGCAGCGAGTTTCTTCCGGAATTGAATGAAGGCAGCATCTGGGTGAACTTTACACTTCCGCCGGGCATCTCGCCGCGTGAGGTAAATCGCACGCTGCATCAGGTGCGCGCCGTGGTATTGAAAATTCCGGAAGTGGCCCGCACCGTCTCTCAAGCAGGGCGGCCCGACGACGGCACCGACCCGAAGCCCATCAACATGGTCGAGATGCTGGTCGATCTGAAGCCGGAGGCGGAGTGGCGTCCGAACGTTACCAAAGAGGGTTTGATCGCCCAAATGGAAAAGGAAATCGATGCCATGCCGGGTATCAAGCCCGCCTTTTCTCAACCGATTCGGGACAATGTGCTCGAGTCCATTTCCCAGATCGATGGTCAGATTGTCATTAAGCTCTACGGGCCCGATTCCAGCGTCCTCAAGACGCAGATCGAGCAGGTTCTGAAAATCATTGAACCGATCCGCGGCGTGGGACGGGCGTTCGTAGACCGCGCGGGCCGTATTCCGCAGCTGCAGATCGATATTGACCGTACGCGCGCCGCGCGCTATGGCTTGAATGTCGCGGATATCGAAGATGTGATCGAAACCGCATTGGGCGGGCGGCCGGCCACCCAGATCTGGGAGGGGGAGCGGCGTTTCAACGTGGTCGTGCGGCTAAATGAAGAAGTTCGCAATAACGTCGACAAGCTGCGAAATCTTCTCCTGGATGCGCCTAACGGTTCACAAATCCCTTTGGACCAGGTTGCCAAAATCGGAACACAGGATGGCGTTCTCAATATCAGCCGCGAGGGCGGGCGAGGCACGGCCGCCATCGGTGTGTTCATCAAGGATCGCGACATGGGCAGCCTGGTCGAAGAAATGCAGCAAGCTGTAAAGGCGAAACTTAAACTGGAGCCGGGGTACGCGATCAGTTTCGGAGGCAAATTTGAAAACCAGCAGCGCGCGATGAAGCGGCTGTTGACTATCATTCCTATCAGCATATTGCTGATCTTCATTCTTCTGTTTGAAGCGTTCAAAACGGTGAAGAGCGCTACCCTCATTCTGCTCAACGTGCCGTTCGCGTTGGTGGGAGGAATCCTGGCGTTGTATCTGACAGGTATCCACCTGAGCGTCTCGGCGGCGATCGGATTCATTGCGCTCTTCGGCCAGGCAGTGCTCAACGGCGTAGTGATGGTGAGTCACTTCAACGAGCTTCAGGAGGCCGGCACAAATTCATTTCAGGCGGTGTTCGAAGGGGCGCAGGCGCGCCTCCGCACCGTGCTGATGACGTCCATGTTAGCGATGCTGGGGCTCCTCCCTATGGCTCTTTCCCATGGAATCGGGTCGGAGGTCCAGCGTCCCCTGGCCGTTGTCATTATCGGGGGTCTGGTATCGGCAACGGGCCTGACACTGATTGTGCTTCCGGCCCTGTATTTAATGTTCCATGCAAGTCGGGACACAAGGGAACTCTAGCGAAGGAGTGGAATACCGGGGGGATCATGTGGCGAAGGATGTTTCAAATCGCGTTCGGCCTCGCAGTGGGGATTTTTGTCCGGCTGCTCATGCCGGGCCATCACTCGATCGGGATGATTGCGACCATTGCGCTCAGCTTTTGCGGCGCGCTCGCCGGCGAACTGGCGGGGGAGAAGTTGCTGCCTGTTGATGCGGTACAACAGGTGGGTTTTGTGGTTTCCGCCATCGGCGCCCTGGCCGTGCTGTTGGTCTACGGAATTGTGGCTTGACGGCTCCGGCTTTCAAGCCGCAATTTCTCCCGATCGTCCACTCATCACGAACGTTACCGGCATTCATGGACAAGCCGTTTGCGGGAAATGCACCTTTCTTAGATTTTTGCAAATCCGATTGAACAGTATCGGGGCGTTGACTTGGAAGAGCCAAGGAATGGAAATGGAATGTGAGTTTGGGAGCGGGGGCTACCAATCTCTGAATCGCAGTCTTTCTCGATTTCTGTCATGGCGCCGACAACGGCCTCCTGTTCCTTGCCGGAATCATACACCGCAATGCGCGAATTTAAAAGCTTTGAGCGATATTTCGGCGATCCCGCCGGGCAATAACATGAATTTAGAGGCGGGAGCGGATGCACCGGAGCCAAACCGTTCGATCAAGTCGCCAAGAAGTGCCACCGCCACAGACTTCCTTATAGTTAGCGGATGGATCGATCGAGGGGCGGCCAAGGTGGACTCGATCCGGTTCTCCGCACGCGCTCCCTGACGCCCTCCGATGCCGGTGAACCTGACGGGCCGTTTTGCATCGAGTTTCACACGGCCACAACGAAGCTGTCGCAGACCTGCTTCAGTCTGACCTTCGCGCATCCTGAAAACGAAGCGCCACTGGACCGCGATTACTTCACACCGAAGGTTCCAGCGAACGCGGGCGTGGCGCGAGTGGTATAGCGCAACGCATCGAACGTGGTGGCCGAGCTAACTGTCGGAGCGACCCCTACTGTGCGCATCGACTCGCCGGCACAGGGCGAACGCTTCGAGGGCCCCTATCACGTCGACTACTCTCGTGACGGAGAAAGCTGGACCTCCAACGCCCTCGACCTGCCGGAGACCTCGATGACTGTGAGTACGGCGTCTTTCCCCGAACCAGGCGACTATTTCTTCCGCGTTACCGCCATCAATGGGCCCGATAGCCTCAGTCCCACCGTCGGGCCGGTCAGCGTCGCCCAGGTAAGAAGGCTCGAACTTCCTGTTCGCTCGCTCTCGTTCGGCGAGGTATCGTTGGGTCAGGTGGAGACTCGCAGCCTGCGGATCCGCGGCGCGGGGACCGGACCTGTGAGAATCGGTCGCGCTTTCTTCTCGAACGCGTTGTTCTCCCTGGATCAGAATGACATACGGGAACATTGCGGCTGGAATCCGACGATCCCGATGCTGCAGCAGTCGTAATCTCGTTGGAGGCTACCGTGATCTCCGGATCGGGCGGAGGTGGAGGAACGGGTGGCGCCGGCACGGGTGGCGGTGGCACATCGACGCTCACGCGAATCACTCCCTAGACTGCGCGCGGCTGGCCCAACGAGCGCACACTCGATCATCCGCCATCGAACGCGGTTATGGCGACACGAACACGTTCACGCGGACGACGAATCCGAACAACCTCTCCGTGCCATCGTGCTTCGGAGTTGACTTCGGCGCGACCAAGGCAGTGAGCCGCGTCCGGATCTACAAAGACAACGATGGCGGCGGATCAGCGCTGAGAGACTTTTCTAAGAACCTTGTTGTTGAGTACACCACTACCAGTCCGTCGACGCCGCTATCGTCCCGTACGTGTAGCCGGGTGACCAACCATTACAAAGTTCACGAGTTCGAAGCCTATGGCCCGGCGGCCGGCGGCGGCGTGCCCCTTCCCAGCATCACCGCCACTCCGGCGCAACTGGCGTTCGGCGATGTGCTGGCTGGCCAGCCCAAGGATCTGGAAATCGTCATCGGCAACACGGGAGGTGGCGTCCTCACTGTCAGCTCGATGGTGTCCTCATCGGCCGCGTTCACGCTGATTAACGCGGGACGCTTCCCGGTGGAAGCGGGAGGGCAAAGGCGTGTCGTACTCCGTTTTCGTCCAGCAGTCAGGGGACCGGTGACGGCGAGCCTGACCATCCATAGCGATGATACGGCGCGACCGGCGCACATCATTGCGCTCTCGGGCGCTGGTATTAACGCGGCCGGGCGTTTGGAGGCCTCGCCTTCCGTCCTCGATTTCGGATCGGTGAACAGCGGCCAGACCCGGGATCTTACTTTCCAGCTCCGGAATACCGGGTTGTCGACCATTACAATTGGTTCCATGACTAACTCGAACGCGCGGTTCAGCGCCGTTCGTCCGGCGGCAACCCCGTTCAACGTCGGGGGCGGATCGTTTGAATTCGTCACAGTCAGGTTCTCGCCGAACGCGGCCGGGATGCAGACCGGATCGCTCACTCTGAGCAGCGGCGATCCGCAAACGCCACCGCTCCTGGTGCTGTTGGTCGGAACGGGTGCGGGGTCCGCCGCGGGACCGGTCATTGAGGTAACCCCGGCCAATCTCGATTTCGGAACAGTGGTGAGCGGACAGACGAGAGACCTCATGCTTACCGTGAGAAACAACGGGTCGCCTACTCTTGCGGTCAATTCCATTACAAGCTCCAATCCGCTATTCACCCAGGCGGTCCTGTCGACGCCGTTGAATGTCGGCGCCGGTTCCTTGCGGATGGTTGCGATCCGGTTTTCGGCCGGGGCGGCCGGTGCGCAATCGGCAACACTCACCATCGCCGGCAACGATCCCGCCCGCCCCACGGTGACGGTACGGCTGTTGGCTATCAGCGCTGGAACCGGAACGTCGACGATGGCCGCCGCGAACGGCTGGCCCCACGGTCGAGCTTCGGGTAACTTGCGGCCGCTTGCGATCGACGCAACCCCGCGAATCCGTCCTATCCCGGGATGGGCTTCCGCGCGGCAGCCAGCGTCAACCGCATTCGGCTATTCAAGGACAGCAATGCGAGCGGACCCGGACTGATCGCCGGGAATCCGGTCATTGAATCCACGGCGGGCTCCACTTCCACGCCACGCACTCGCATGTATGGACTCCGGTAGCGGGAGGCCTGGCCAACCGCCAAGTGGTGCTCGACGCCGCTTACCAGGCGCACCCGCCGGCGGGCTGGATCAACAAGCCCGTTCGACCGGAGGAAAAGACAAGGGAAGAAAGTCACGTCCGGTAGCCGGTTGACGTGCGGTTGCGTTCCATCCAATGTCAAAAGATTAAACGTAGTACGAATTGAATGATACGCGGCGAGAACAGGTCGCCATCGTCTCCACCGACCGGTAACAGGGAGCCGAAGTTTGTTGCCAGGATACTGGAGTTGGGAAAACGAGGCGAGTAAAAGTGACTTGAGAGCAGGTTGAAGAACGCGGAGCGAAACTGCAGTTGCGCCTGCTCACGCAGCCGAAAGATCTTGAAGAAGGAAACATCCCCGGCGCGTTGTCCAGTTGAGAGCAAGGTGTTTCGCCCGGTATTCCCAAGCGTCCCTAAATTAAGAGGGAGTTCGGAAACCGACCGATTATTCACGACCTGCCCGATCGTGGCTTGATCGGCCTGGATCAGCGATCCTTCCGCCTCTACGCTCACGGACTCGGCCAATTGGCCGACCGGCATGGTTAGATCTACGCGTAACGTCTGGCTTACTGCAAGCTCTACGTCGGACACCGTAACGGTCTTGAAACCCGGTTTTGCCGCTTCCACCTTGTAATGCCCGGGAATGAGCGCGGGAACATAGTAGTTCCCTGTACCGTCGGTCTCGAATGGAGACGATACATTCGTCCCGAGGTTCGCGACGACGACCTTAGCTTGGGGAATGACGGAGCCGGACGAATCACGCACCACGCCGACGATGGCGCCGGCTGAAGTTTGTGCATAAATCCGAGGCTCAATGATGCTCAATAGCACGAGTGCGATTCGCAAACTTGTCATGGGACCTCCGTATTCTATGCTCTCAAAAACTTTACTCTACACCTTGTGTTGCCCGTATTTACACGCCGTCCCGGCGAATGCGCGCGCTGTAGAATGCGCCGGACCTGCGGATTACGTGCCCCGATTCCGGGGCCCGGTGTATCGATGAGATGCACGGCATGTTGCGTATCTAGCCCGTCCCAAGAGGAATCGTGGCCCTAAAGCCCGACGGGGACCGCTAGCTTCGCAAACGCCTGTAGTTAATTGAGGGATTTAACTTAAGTGGTACGCCCGAGAGGATTTGAACCTCTGACCTCTTGCTCCGGAGGCAAGCGCTCTATCCAGCTGAGCTACGGGCGCACATCGATTCTCATTGTAGCTTATTACGGTGCTAGCGGCCGGCGGATCCTTGAAGCAGATGAACCGGTTGCGTAAATGCCCCGTTTCCCGCCGAATCCCAGGCGGCAAAGCGAACCCACTTCCTGCCGGCAGTATCAAAGGGAATCCGGAATTTATTCGAGCTATGGGGGCCGAATGCCGTGGCGGGGATGATCTGCCGGTTGGTGGACTGGCCGTCTCCCCAGACCAGTTCCACGAACTCCAGCGGGAAGGTCCATTCCACTTCCGCCGTGAAGGTCCGCTTGGGTCCGGATCCTTCGACCGCCGAATTGCGAATCAATACCTCGCCGCTTGACACGAAGAAATCCCCGCTTCGCATGGCCTTCAGAATGGGGCTCCAATCCTCATCGAAGCGCGGCAGCTTATCGAGCTTGACGTAGTTCACAATGAGATGGCTGAAGGTGTCGTCTTCGGGGAACTTCTGATAGGTGTCTCCCTCGGCGATCAGGTACTTTGGCTTGCCCCAGTTGTTCATATCGTCGAGCGTGCCGAAGCAACGAACTTCGCACAGCCGCTGCTCGGAAAGATCGACGGGAAGCGACTGGTAAGATGCTCCCAGGTAGTTGTCGCTTTGAAAATACTCCGTATTCCGGATGGCTTCCGGGTGGCCGCTGCTGCCTTTGGTGCGCGGATGCGCCTGCCACACCAGGCCGCCTTCCCGCCGCACCATGTCAAACTCTTCCCTGGCATTGCCGACGTGATACACTTTGCCGTGCTTCGGGTCCTGCTCGATAAATTGCTGGCCGTCTTTGCGCACATGGCTCCAAAAGACGGGGCGGGGAAATACGGTGGTATAGTGGCCTCCGAAAAATGCATCCGGTTCTTCTCCCGGCATGATCAGGAAGTCTTTATCGGAGAAACGCCTGCACCCCTCAAAGTATACGTTCTGATCGTGGAATCGCAGCGGACCCGGATCGGTGGCGTGCCCGTCGCCGTGAAAATCGGACATCATGGCGATGTTCACGCCCATCGCGCGGAAGGTGGGCAGCCAATTGGGCATGGCATCCAGGGTGCCGGCATCGGTCAACAGCTCATTGAAATGCGTGTGGAAGTGGCTGATGGCGACCTTGTAGCCGGGGAGCGGCTTGAACGTATCGTCATGGGTGTAGGCCATCACCGCCTTTTGAGCAGCTTCTCCGTTCTCTGCGCTTAAGTAGTAGTACGCGCTCATGCGTTGCCACGTGCCCGGCGGTGCATTGTAAAGCGCGAAATTGCCTTGCGCGAAACTTCGGGACTGATTCGCGCGGCGGTTATACACCTCGTCCGAAACTCCGTGCGGCCGGTACATCTCTTCATGGTCGCCATGGCGCACGCCCACCGAGAACGAGCTCTCGCTATCCTTGCGGTACCAGACGTATCCCAGGTTCAACTCGATTTCCCGCGCAAAAAAGAATTTATGCGGGGGAGGGAAGACTGCCAACGAGCCTTTCGGCGTCTCCACAATGGCGAGCCTATTGCGGGCGCGTAAAGCGACGGGGTCACGGTTGTTGGCGCCGCCGAACTCGTACTTCTGCCAAGCGCGGGCGACATCGCGCCAGACCACGCGATTGGCCGAATCGATTGCGAACCCTTTCAGTCCGGCGTTGTATTTGTAAGCCACGGCCGGCTCATCCGTCCTGGCGATGGCTTCCTGGCGGAGCAGATTCGAGCCTTTATACACCGTAAACACGAGGCGTCCGGAGAAAATACCCATCGAGAGTCCGGGATAGGTGACCTCGAGGCGCGACCCTTCGCTGCGCACGGAACACCCGTTCGAATCGTAGGTAGCCGATGCGATGCGGACCTCTTCCGGCTTTCGTGGCAACCCGGGATTGGTTCGCGCGGAGCCGGGAATATTCAGCGGCGCATCCCAGAACACTTTCCATTTCTCCCCTTCGATTATTTCGGGCTTGTCGAGCCCCAGCGCCTTTAAGGGCGTCAACTGCTGATTCGAGATGCGACGCAGTCCGCTGGTAACGGTAAACTCGGGCCGTAGATTTGTGCCGAGCACCGCCCAGGCGGCGCCCGCCTTGCGTGCGGCCAACTCCCGAATGAGCGGTTGCTTGCCGCTTAGTCCAAAAGTAGCGCGCAGCGTATAGCCGTGCTCGCCCTGCCAGGTTATCTGCAGATCGCCGCCGGATGGCCCGGCGGCAAGTCCGGGCTGAGGTTTAAATTCGTCGAGAGAACAGGGCGCGGCCCAGAGGCCTGCGACAAACGAAAGATAGAAAGTGATGAGTTTCATGGCATGCCCGGCAAAAGGCATTTTACTCCTTGTGGGTTTGCGCCGCCCCCGCCGGGGGACGCAGCGTCCGTAGTATTATGACTCTTCCACGGATCTTATTTATGAATCGCCGCTCCTTTTTAGCCACTCTATCCGCCTCGCTTGCCAGCGCGGCCAATCGCCTCCCGGCCAACAAGAACATCAAGTGGTCACTGAGCCTGGGGCTATGGAACCATTTCCGCCCAACGGCGTTCACGGATATTCTCGATGTGATGAAGGACACCGGCTTCATCGGCATGCGATTCACCGGCTACCCTGGCGGGCTGAAAGCCTACAATATGACGGCCGGGCAAATCGAAAAGGAATGCGCCAAGCGCGGAGTCACCGTCATGACCATCAGCTTTGGCGGACCGGCCCACGACCCGGCGCAGCAGCAGAAGATGGTAGCCAATGCCCGCGAAGCCATGAACTTCCTGAAGACGTTTGGAGCCGACCGGCTGGTGGTGTTCTCGCCCGGCCGGGTGGCGGCCGGCGGCGACGTGAAAGGCGCCTTCAAAACCATGTGCGATACGTTCAATAAGATCGGGGAGACGGCCGGGGAAATGGGATTCCGCGCCGGGCTGCACAATCACCTGGATCAGATGGTGGAGAAGCCGGAGGAAGTCCACCAGTGCATGGCGATGACGGATCCCAAGCTGTTTGACTTTTATCCGGACACCGCCCATCTGCACCTGGGCGGCAGCGACGTCGTGGAAATGTTCAAGCGCTACAAGACCCGCCTGCGCATGATGGACTATAAGGATGCGAAGTGGACCACGCCTGCCGCCGATATCACGCTCGATAACGGCCGGACACTCGCCAAGGATTCCAAGGGAGCGAAATTCTTCTCCAGCATTTATGATCTCGGGGATGGGGAGATTGATTTCCCCAGCTGCCACCGGGTCCTCAAGGAAGTGAATTACAAGGGCTGGATTTGCGTGGACCTGGATACGGCCCGCAAAGGGCCTCGCGCCTCCTATGAGCGCAGCGGCGCCTACATCGTTAATAAGCTGGAGCCCATCTATGCGTAGGCGAGAATTCACCGTGACGCTGGCGGGCGCTGCCATGGCTGCATCCAAATACCGCATCGTCGATTCTCATGTGCACGTCTGGAAGAAGGATCCGCGGTATCCGTGGGCGAAGGAAACTAAAGCGCCGCCGGACAAGGACGCCAGCGCCGAAATGCTGCTTGAGCTGATGAAAAAGAACGGCGTCGAGCGGACGGTGATCATTCAGGTGATCCACTATCGCTGGGACAACAGCTACCTGGCCGATGTCCTGAAGCAATACCCGAAGACATTTCACGGCGTGGCGCGGGTGAACCCGGAAGATCCGGCGGCGCCCGATCACCTTTCAAAACTCGTGAAGGAACAGCGCTTCCGGGGCGTGCGCATCAGCCCGGCGGGGAATGCATCGGGCGACTGGTTTCGCGGCCCGCTCATGCCGCCGCTGTGGAAGCGCTGCGATGACTTGAAGGTTCCGATGACGCTCCTGGCACCGGTCACACGGATGCCGGACGCCGCCGCGCTGATCGAAAAGTATCCCGGGCTCACGGTGGTCATTGATCACATGGCGGATTCTCCGCTGGACAAGCCGGAAGAATTGGAAAAGCTGATCGCGTTGAAGCGCTATCCGAAAGTGTTTGTGAAGATATCCCACACCTGGTCGCTCTCCAAGCAGGAATATCCCTGGCGCGATTCGCAGGAGCAGGTGAAGCGCCTCCATGCCGCGTTCGGACCGAAGCGGCTGATGTGGGGCACGGACTGGCCGGTTTCGGAGCGCCATGCCACCTATGCGCAAACGCTCTCGGTGGTGCGCGACGAAATGAAGTTCCTCAACGATGAGGACAAAAGTTGGATGCTCTCGAAAACCGTCGAGCGCGTCTGGCCGTTCCCCTCATGACGCCGGAACCGGAGCCATTCGCGCCGGAAGGCGTGCGCGGTTTTCTGCACCGTCCGGCCGCGGAGGCGCACGCCGCCATCGTCCTGGCGCACGGAGCAAGCTCCAATGCCAACGCTCCGCTGCTGGTCGCAGTGTGCGGATTTTTCGCGGCGGCGGGGTGGCTGGCGTTGCGCATCGATCTGCCGTTCCGGCAATCGCGCGCCGGCGGTCCGCCATCGCCCTCGACGGCGGGGAGAGATCGAGATGGGCTACGGGGCGCCGTGGAAGCGATTCGCGCGCAGGGTGTGAAACGCATCGTCCTTGGAGGACACTCCTATGGAGGCCGGCAGTCGACGATGCTCGCCGCCGAAGACCCTGCGGTAGCGAATGCGCTGTTGCTGCTCAGCTATCCTCTGCACGCTCCGGGAAAAGCGCAGCTGCGCACCGCCCATCTTCCGGATCTGCGTACGCCGTGCGTATTCGTGCACGGAGAGCGCGACCCGTTCGGATCGATCGCGGAGATGCGGGACGCCTTGAAATTGATTCCCGCGGGAACCCGGCTGATTGAGGTTCCCAAGGCCGGGCACGAGTTGAAGAATCCACCGCTTGAGCAAATCGAAGCTGCAGTCAGGTCCGCCCTGGGGTGATCCCGCGCACTACCGCGCCAGATCCAGAACGGCCGCCATCAGGACGTTGGCGCCATTGGCGCAATCCTGCCAGGCGGTGAACTCCTTGGGAGAATGACTTATTCCGCCGGCACTTGGGACAAAGATCATGCCCATCGGCATCAGAGCGGCCATCATCTGCGCGTCATGTCCAGCTCCACTCGGGAGATGGCGGGTATCCAGCCTAAGGTTGTTTGCCGCGGATTCAATCGCCCGTTGAACCTCAACGGCTGCCGCGGCGGATTCATTGTGAACCATTCTGGTCATCTTGATCTGAGTCCGCGTTTGAGCCGCGATCGCAGTAGCTCGCGTTCGAATTCTCTCCGCGAGGCGTTCCAGTTTTCCAGAGGAGAGATCTCTCAGCTCGATACTCATCTTCACTTCACCCGGGATCACATTGGACGCGTTTGGACTGACGTCGAACTGCCCGACCGTTCCCACCTGCGCGCCACTTTCCTGCATCACGGTCTCGCGCACGGCGAGTGTCAGGCCGGCGGCCGCGATCAGCGCATCCTGCCGATGTTCCATCGGCGTGGTTCCGGCGTGGTTGGCAAATCCGGAAACAATCACATCGTATCGATCGACGCAAACAATGCCGTCCACCACTCCGACTGGTACCCCGTCTCGCGCCAGCGTTCCACCCTGCTCGATGTGGAGTTCCACGTACGCGTGATACGCCCCGCTGGGGATCTGCGCGCTTTCGATGCGGGAGGGGTCGCCGCCGATACGGCGAATCGCCTCCGCCTTCGACAACCCGCCCGAAACCTGATTCAGCTCTCCCGGACGCATTTTGCCCGCCGCCGGCCGGCTTCCGTTTAAACTTGCGCCGGCAAACGTCGCCTCCTCGCACGCCCAGATCACGGCTGTGAGAGTGCGCCGCGTCTGAATGCCGTTTTCGTGCAGCAGTCGCAAGATGTGTACGGCCGCAAGCGAGCCGAGGTCCCCATCGAAGTTTCCCCCATTTGGAACAGAATCGATGTGGGAGCCAAAAAGTACAGACGGCAAGGCGGGCTCGCTGCCGGTTCGTTCCGCGAAGAT
>DATLCW010000151.1:0-21611 GCA_035526195.1 Bryobacteraceae bacterium | reverse complement strand
GATCGTCGCGGCTATCCGACCGGGGCCAAGCCTTCGCCAGACGAACTGGCCTCTCTCCGTCTACAACATCACGATGTGCTCCCCAACTGGAACTACACTATCCAGCCGTGACTGCGATGTTGTTTTTGCGCGATCCCTTAGTGTCTCCTAGCCTTAGGAAGCTGCTCTTGCCGTTCCGCTCAAGTTACACTCAAGAGCGGAACATCCCATGCGCCTTGCTCTCTTTCTGTTCGCCATCCCGATCTATGCTCAGCCCGTCCGATCGGTAACCGATCCCGGAATTATCACCACCCGCCAACAGATCACTCCCGCCGGAGTTCCCGCTGTCTTTCAGGGCCGGGTGTACGGAGTGGACTTTGGGGCCGCCTCCTCTGAGATTTGGGTAGCCACGGCCACCACCATGATCCGGTTGGATTGGCGGCAGAACCGCGTCCTGGAGTCCGTCCCGCTGGGCGGCGCCCCCGGTTTGCAGGGCGTCCGCCTGGACGCATCCTCCAATCGCGCCCTTGCCGCTGTCGCAGCTCGCGACAGCAAGGAAGTGCGGCTGTCCGCCTTCAGCGCGTCCCAACAGCAGCCGCTCGGTGCGCCTTTAGGTAAGTTCCTCAGCGGAGCGCTTGCCATCGCTGGCCGGCCGAATCCCCAAGGAATCCGGGTCGTCGCCATTCCGCTGACCTATGACAACCAGCTCGCCGTGCTCGATGCCGCTACCGGAACCAGGCTCGGTAGCATCAAAACCGGGGTCGCGCCGTTCGGCGCCGCCATCAATGCCAATGGCACGGTTGCCTGGGTCACGAATTGGGGCGGGCCGTTTCCGGGCTCCAAGGACCGCACCGCAGCGCTCGGGCGTACTCCCACCGCCGATCGAATCCTGGTAGATGACAGAGGAGTAGCCAGCACCGGAACCGCCATCCGCATCGATCTTGCGACCCTTGCCGTCACCCACACCATCACAGTTCCGGCTCACCCCAACTCACTGGTGTGGGATGAAAAGCAGGAACGGCTCTACATCGCCAGCAGCAATCGCGACTCGATCACCGTCCTCGACACGAAGAGCCAAAAGGTCATCGCTACTCACAGTGTGCAGCCATTCCGGGAAAAGGCGGCCGGCGTTGCCCCCACGGCGCTGGCGCTGACGCCCGACGGCTCGCGCCTGCTCATTGCCTGCGGCGGTATCAACGCCGTCGCCGTGATGGCCACGCACTCCGGAAAAATTGAAGGGTTGATCCCTACCGCCTGGTATCCCAGCTCGCTTTCTATCAGCAAAGATGGAAAACATGCCGCGATCGGCGCTCTGCTGGGCGTTGGATCGGGCTGGCGCGACGCTCCCTCGAAACGATTTGTCCACGCCTATCGGGGAGCCGTTAGCGTGATCGAAATGCCGGATGCCGCGCAGCTGGCCAGTTTCAGCACGGCAGTGGCGGAGAACAACCATCTCTCGCTTGGGCCCACGCAGCCCGCCCCTCGCGCCGACCCCAGCCGTCCCCCGTCGGCCGTGCCGGCGCGGGCTGGCGAGCCCTCCCTCATCGACACTGTTGTGTTCATCATCAAAGAAAACCGCACCTACGATCAGGTGCTGGGCGATATGAAGAAGGGCAACGGCGATCCCTCTCTAGTGATGTTCGGGGAAGACGTCACGCCCAACCATCATCGACTGGCGGACCAGTACGTGCTACTCGATAATTTCTACGCGACGGGTGGCAATAGCGCCGATGGACATCAGTGGGTGACACAGGCCAATGAGAACGCCTATGCCATGTGGCCTGGCTTCGCCGGACGCAGTTATCCCTTCGATGGCTCCGACGCGCTTGCCATTTCGGAGGGCGGCTTTCTCTGGGATGCCGCCCTCCACCGCGGACGGACGGTGGCAATTTACGGGGAATACGCCGGCGTCACGCCGGCGTCCATGCCAGGCCGGCATCAACTGCTGGAACGCTGGCAGCAGGGCGCGGATTTCTCGAAAGACTGGCAGACCACCTCCCCGGTGGCCTCGATGAACAAGGTGCTGGCGCGGCATTACCCCGCCTACACTACCGCCATTCCCGATGTCGTGCGGGCGCGAATCTTCCTCAACGATTTGAAGCAGTGGGAGCGGGATGGAAAGATGCCCAATCTGGTGATGCTGCAACTACCGAGTGATCACACCAATGGAACGCTCGCCAATGCGTCCACTCCCAAGGCCATGGTGGCCGACAACGATCTCGCACTCGGGCAGATCGTGGAAAGCCTCTCGCGCTCCCGTTTCTGGAACAAGATGGCCATCTTCGTCGTGGAGGACGATGCGCAGAACGGCGTCGACCATGTCGACGGCCATCGTACGGTGGCGCTCGCGGTAAGCCCATATACCCGGCGCGGCCATGTCGACTCTACGTTTTATTCGCACCAGAGCATCCTCAAGACGATCGAGCTGATGCTCGGCCTTCCCACGCTTTCGCTGTTCGATCTGATCGCCAATGACATGCGCGCCAGCTTCACCAACACTCCGGACCTTACGCCCTATCAGGCGGTAACTCCAGCCCAGTCTTTAACCGAGCGCAACCCTGCCGCCACTGCTCTCAAGGGAGAGGCGAAAAAGGCCGCCATCGCTTCCGCCCGAATGAAGTGGCATCTGCCGGACGCGGCCCCCACGGAGCGGGTGAATCGCATCCTCTGGGGTTCCATCAAAGGCTGGAGTGTTCCCTATCCGGGTGTACGAACATCGGCTTTTGCGCCGCTGTCGCTGGAGATTGACGACGACGACCGCTGAGCGTTTACGGCCCAGCTGCTCTACTCGCCAGCCAGCGCTCCGCTTCTTCCACCGGCATCGGCCCGCCGAACCAGTGGCCCTGGGCCCTATCGCAGTGAAAGCCGCGCAATAGTTCCAGTTGGCGCGCCCGCTCCACTCCTTCTGCCACCACCACGATTCCCATGTTGTGGGCCAGTGCGAGAATGGTCTGTACCAGCGTCAACGCGCTTGCCGACGAATCAATTTCCGCGACAAAGGACTGGTCGATCTTTAAACAATCCACCGGGATCAATCGTAAGTAACCAAGCGAGGAGTAACCGGTTCCAAAGTCGTCCAGCGCCAGTCTCACACCTGCGTGCCGCAGACGTTCGAGAGTTGGGAGCGCGTTCTCCAGATTCTCGAGGATAATGCCTTCGGTTAGCTCAAGCTCCAGGGACGCTCCGGAAAGTCCACTCTCCTCCAGGGCCGCCATCACCGTATCCCAAAAGTCCGGTCTGGCGAACTGCAAGGGCGAGACATTCACCGATAATCTTACGGGAGTCATGCCCCGCCGCCGCCACTCGGCGTTGTGTAGGCACGCCTGCTTCAACACCCACTCTCCGATGGCTCCGATCATCCCGCATTCTTCGGCAATAGGAATGAACTGGCCCGGCGGAATACGGCCCATGGTGGGATGATCCCAGCCGAGCAGCACCTCAAAGCCTTCCAGAGCCACGCCGGCGTCCCCACGGATATCGAGGATCGGTTGGAAGTAAAGCTGAAACTCATTACGCTCCAGCGCATGCCGCAGGGAGTGCTCGAGCTCCAGCCGGGTCAGCCGCGCGCCCTCAAATTCCGGGGCGAAACACTGCACATCATTCTTGCCGTTGTTCTTGACGCGGTACATGGCGAGGTCGGCGCCGCCGAGCAGCGCTTCCGCCGAATCGCCATTCTGCGGATAAATGCTGATGCCGATACTGGCCGTCACATGTAAAATCTGCCCATTCCAAGCCATGGGCGCTCGCACCGCCTCGAGGATATCCCGGGACCGGCTCCGCATCGCCTCCTCATCCGGCGCTTCCAGAATTGCGACAAACTCGTCGCCGCCGAGGCGCGCCGCGATCTCTCCTTCCCTCAGACAGGATTCGATCCGCGCCGCCGTCTCCCGCAGCACCATATCGCCTGCCGCATGCCCCATGTGATCGTTGATCTGCTTGAAGCGGTCCAGATCGATGAAAACTACACCCAGCGGTGTCCCTGAATGCCGGCTTAGCAGGATCTTCTCTCCCAGGGTTTTGGTGAGCAGCATGCGGTTCGGCAGGCTGGTTAGCGTGTCATGATGCGCCTGATGCGCCAAACGGTCCGCCAGGCGCCGGTGCTCCATGGCGATCGCCGCCAGCGAACTCGCCATTTCCAGCAGGTCGCGGTCGATGGGACGCGGTTGCACGGCCCCCTTCCAGTAGACAGTCAGCAGGCCCAGCACCTCGCCGCCGCCGGACAAAATCGCGCTGGCGCCGCAAGCCTGCCAGCAGTGGTCCTGAACCACGGTACTGTGCTCCTCGTTCTGACATTTTGGATTGAGAACGTCGAATACTTCCGTGCTCCGCGTATGTGCGGCGGCAAGACAACATCCTTCCTGACGGGGCACCGGGACCCCCTGCATCCGGCGGCGGAAATGTTCCGGCATCCCTGGCGCCGAAAGGCAGTAGAGACTGCCGTTACGAACGACGTGGACGGCTCCCGTAAGCGATGCGGATTGGCGTTCCACCATGCGTACAATCTGCTCCAACACCACTTCCAACGGAAGATCCTTGGCCACCATTTCCAACACCTGGCTGCGATCCCGCTCCAGCGCTTCGCTCCGCCTGCGCGCGGTCTGCATCCGCCTTTCCAGAATGGACCGGCCGATGCTCTTAGCCATCAGCTCAATCAGCTCCGTCTCATGCGAGCTGAACGCGCGCGTCCGTGCGTGTGGGGAAGAAAAGCTCAACACCCCATAGATCTCGCCTTCCACGAGAATCGGCGCGCCGATGTAGGCCGCCTGCGGCGAAGGTCCGTAGTGCGCGCGGCCGGCCAGGCGCACATCCTCGCTGGTCCATGAGCAGGCGAGCGTGCTGCGCTCCTCGCAGACCACCCCGCAATAAACCTCCGCGAGCTCAAATGTCATCCCTGCGCGCAGGCAGACGGCGTCGCTGCGCACCGATCGAATCGCCGCGTACCGCCCGCGTGTCTGCGTGACCACCCCGCAGGCGAGCCCGAGAATAGCGCGCCCGGTATCCAAATAGTCGTAAAACAGATCCTCCAGGGCATCGTAGTTCGTGGTGCTCAGCCGGTGAAGTTGCCGGAGATCTTCGCTGAACTTGGCCAACTCGAGTGTTTTCTCGAGCAACTGCTCCTGCGTTTTGCGGCGTTCTCCAGGCTCGACTTGTTCCCCCCGCCGGTGCTCCAACTCCAATTGATTGGCCACCATAGCCGCCACGTCTTTCAAAACTCGCCTTCGATCTTTAGCATCGCTCTGCGGCTGCGTATGCCCGCCGATGAGGATGCCTGTCGTGATTCCATCCCACATGGGAATGGATACCGCCGCCAACGAGCGCAGCAGCTTCATCTTGCGTCCCAGCCGCGGCTGCTCCTCCAGATTGTTAAAAATCACCGGCTCAGCGCCATTCATTTCGCTTCGCAACTCCCACGCCGCTGCCCGAAAATCCTGCTCAACGCGGTCCACCGGGCCGGCTCCGCACTTCAGGTGCAGCAGCGCCGGCTCGCCCAGGTACACAGCCGCCACCGGAACCTCCAGGAGCCGGGCCGCAAACGCGGCGAGCCGATCCAGGGCGCTCGATTGCGTATGTAAATCGATCTGCAATCGTGCCGAAGAGGAAATCATTGGCTGTTCTTCTTCAGTGTGCGGGAACCGGCGCCGCCTTCACCAGACGCAACCTGCGCAGTACGTACCGGAACCCAGGTCCTAAGTACACTTGTTAGTCATTATGGAGCGACCAACCGCAATTTCCCGACAATTCGCCCGGTCCTCTTGAAAATTAGAACAATGCCCCCGGGCAGGCCGAAGCCTCCTTCCTTCATTCCAAATTGGCCCACCAGGCTGCCGAAACCGCCGCTCTCTAAACTTCGAACCGAACAAAACGGAACAGAAACACGAAACTCCTCCCGCTGTTCCTTCTCCCTTTGTCCGCCCCACTCCCGCAGCTACCCCTTCCCAAAGCCGCCTGACAGGGAAGTGCCCCCGCGAAGTCCCCTGTAACCCGATTTTACTTGCGGCATCCCTCATTTTCATCGGACACTGATAGTCTGTAACGCCGGGAGTGTAGAGGAGTCTTACGAGTTGAGCCTAAAGACGACAGACAGGGATACCGTTTGGGAGCCCACGGACCGCTGGACCACCCATGACGCCGCCGATTTGTACGATGTCACCAGTTGGGGCAAGGGGTACTTCTCCGTAGGGGACAACGGCCACCTCTGGGTCCACCCCAATAAGGATCCCAATCGCAAAGCCGACATCAAGGAGCTCGTGCATCAGCTCACGCTGCGCGGAATTTCCCTCCCCATTCTCATTCGCTTTGGCGAAATCCTCAAACATCGGCTCGGCGAAATTCACGACGCCTTCCGCAATGCCATTGAAGAGCATAAGTATCAGGGTACGTACTCCTGCGTCTACCCGATCAAGGTGAACCAGCAGCGCCACGTCGTCGAAGAGGTCATGCAATACGGCAAGCCCTATCGCTTCGGCCTCGAGGCCGGCTCCAAACCGGAGCTCCTCGCCGTCCTCGCTATTGCCGACAACGACACTCCCATCATCTGTAATGGCTTCAAAGACGACGAATACATCGAGTTCGTCATGCTGGCCATGAAAATCGGCCGCCGCATCATTCCCGTCGTCGAAAAATTCACCGAGCTTGACCTGATCGTGAAATACGCCAAAAAGGTCGGCGTCCGTCCGGAATTCGGCATTCGCGTCAAACTCGCCAGCCGCGGTTCCGGACGCTGGAAATCCTCCGGCGGATATCGCTCGAAGTTCGGCTTAACCGTTAGTGAAGCCCTAGCCGCCCTCGATCAGATGAAAGCCCTCGGCATGGAGGATTGCATCAAGCTGCTCCATTTCCATCTCGGCAGCCAGATCACCAACATCCGTCAGATTAAAGGCGCCGTGATTGAAGCAGCACGCTGCTTTGTCGGGCTCAAACGCCTCGGAGCCGGCCTTGAATATATGGATGTCGGCGGCGGCCTCGGCATCGATTACGATGGGTCGCAAACCGATTTTGAATCCAGCGTCAACTACACCCTGCAGGAATACGCCAACGACATCGTTTATCACATTCAGAACGTCTGCGATGAGGCCGAGGTGCCGCACCCGCACATCATCACCGAGAGTGGACGCGCCATCGCCGCCTATCACAGCATGCTCGTTTTCAACGTGCTTGGAGTCACCGGCTTTGGCGGAGAAGCCGACGTCCCGGATAAGCTTCCCGAAGACGTCGAGCAGCCGCTCGTGGATCTTCGCGAGACCTACGGTTCCCTCTCGGCCAAAAACCTCCTCGAAAGTTTTCACGACGCCCAGCAGGCGCTTGATTCCGCCCTCAACCTGTTTAGTCTCGGCTATCTCTCGCTCGAGCAGCGCTCCATTGCCGAAACCATGTATTGGGGCATCTGCCGCCGCATTCTCCGTCTCGCCCGCGAGCTCGAATACTTCCCCGAAGAACTGGAAGGCCTCGAGGGCATGCTGTCCGATACCTACTTCTGTAACTTCTCATTGTTCCAGAGCATGCCCGACAGTTGGGCCATCAAGCAGCTTTTCCCCATCATGCCCATCCATCGCCTCGGAGAACAGCCCACCCGGCACGCCGTTCTAGGCGATATCTCCTGCGACTCCGATGGCAAAGTGGATCAGTTTATTGACCGCCGCGACGTCAAGCGCACGCTTTCTCTACACACGTTCAACGGGCATCCCTATTTCCTCGGCGCCTTCCTGATCGGAGCCTATCAGGAAATCCTCGGCGATCTGCATAATCTCTTCGGAGACACCAATGCCGTCCACGTCCGCCTCGGAGAACAAAACGAACCCATTCTCGAAGCGGTCATTCAGGGCGACACGGTGCGCGAAGTGCTCGATTACGTCCAGTTCAATGCCCGTGTGCTCCTCGACGCCTTCCGGAAAGACGTCGAAACCGCCCTTCGCGCCGGGCGGATTGGCTACGAGGAATCCGGCCGCCTCCTACGTTTTTATGAAGACGGCCTTCAGGGCTACACCTACCTGGAAGAAGTGGGCGACTAGTAATGTCGATCAAGATAGGGTAGATTAGCCCCCGCACGCTCTTCTGTTCTATAATGGCTCTTCGTACTCTTATGTCAACAATCGATGTCAGCCCGGTCGCCTCACGTGCTGGCGAACAGGCTTACCGCGTCGTAAACGACTTCAGCATCCAAATCGCCACGGTAAACGGTTCCGGCAGCCAGACAGCCAATAACGTCCTCATGCGGTCCATCTTCCAGATGGGCATTCCGGTCTCGGGAAAGAACCTCTTTCCCTCGAATATTGCCGGCCTCCCCACCTGGTTCACCATCCGTGCCAACAAACACGGCTGGATCGGACGCAAGAAGGAAATCGACTTCCTCATTGCCATGAACCCGGAGACTGCCCGCGAAGACACTTTCAAGCTGCCGCCGGGAGCCGCCGTCGTCTACGACGAGCCCCTCAAGCTGAAGGACCTTCGCGACGATCTTCATTTCTACCCCGTGCCGTTTGACAAGCTGGTGGCGCCGGTCTGCCCGGAGGCCAAACTCCGCAAACTCGTCCGGAACATCATTTATGACGGCGTGGTCGCGCACCTCCTGAATATCGACATGGAGGAGATGCGCAAAGCCCTCTATAAACAGTTCGGCGCGCGCAAAGCCAAGGCCGCCGATCTGAACTGGAATGCCATCCTCGCCGGCCGCAAATACGCCGAAGAGAACCTGCCCAAGACGGACCCGTTCTCGGTCGAGCACCTCGATAAGACCAAGGGCAAAATCATCATTGACGGCAACGCCGCCGCCGCCCTCGGCTGTGTCTTCGCCGGAGTCACAGTCGTCACCTGGTACCCCATCACCCCGTCCTCGTCACTGGTTGAAACGATGTCCGGCTACCTGCGCCGCCTGCGCACGGAAAAGCCCAGCGGCAAGGCCACCTTCGCTGTTCTTCAAGCCGAAGATGAGCTCGCCGCCATTGGCATGGTGATCGGAGCCTCGTGGGCCGGAGCCCGCGCCGTCACCTCCACGTCCGGCCCCGGCATCTCGCTCATGGCCGAATTCATTGGTCTCGGCTACTACGCCGAAGTGCCCGCGGTCGTCTTCGACGTGCAGCGCGTGGGCCCGTCCACCGGCCTCCCCACCCGCACCATGCAGGGCGACATTCTCTCCAACGCGCTGCTCTCCCACGGCGACACCCGCCACCCGCTGTTCTTTCCCTCCTCGCCCGCCGAGTGCTTCTCCATGGCCGGCGATGCCTTTGATTTCGCCGAACTCTTCCAGACTCCCGTCTTCGTGATGAGTGACCTCGATCTGGGCATGAATAACTGGATGGCCGATCCCTTCGAATACCCCACCAAGCCGATTCATCGCGGCAAGGTGCTCGATGCCGAAGCGTTGAACAATGTGGCCGACTTCGCCCGTTATCGCGACGTCGATGGCGACGGCATCCCTTACCGCACGCTACCCGGCACCAATCATCCGAAAGCCGCGTTTTTTACCCGCGGCAGCGGCCACAACGATAAAGCCGCCTACTCCGAGCGCGAAGACGATTACGTCACCAACGTCGACCGCCTGTCCCGCAAGTTTGAAACGATGCGCCAGCACGTGCCTGCGCCGGAAGTGGAACTCAACGCCAGGGCCAGCATCGGCATCATCTGCTGCGGCACCTCCCGCTATGCGGTCGAGGAAAGCCGTGACCAGTTGTTCCGCGAGTATGGCATTGAAACCAGTTATCTGCGCCTGAAGGCTTACCCGTTCACGGAGGCGCTCCCGGATTTCATCAACCGTCACGAACGCATCTACGTCGTCGATCAGAACCGGGACGCCCAACTCGTTGCCTTAATGCGGCTCGAGTACCCGCCCGAACTTATCTCCAAGCTTCGCAGCATCCGCTACTACGGCGGCATGCCGCTCGACGCTCGCACCGTCACCGATCACTTCGTCGCCCAGGAGGGATTATGAGCACCATTGCATCACCCCCGCCGCCCAAAAAAGTAAACCGCATCGGCCTCGATCTGCTTCCCTACAAGGGAGGCAAGACCACGCTCTGCGCCGGCTGCGGCCATAATTCCATTTCCGAGCGCATCATTGAAGTCTTCTATGAATTAGGCGTCGAGCCGTGGCGCGTCGCCAAGATGTCCGGCATCGGCTGCTCTTCGAAAACGCCGGCCTATTTTCTGAACCAGGCCCATGGCTTCAACTCCGTCCACGGCCGAGCGCCGGCCGTCTCCACCGGAGCGCTCCTTGGAAACCACACGCTTAAAGGCGTCGTGGTCACCGGGGACGGTGACACCGCCTCCATCGGCATCGGCCAGTTCGTGCACATGCTTCGGCGCAATGTGCCGCTTGTATACATCATCGAGAACAACGGCGTCTACGGCCTTACCAAGGGCCAGTTCTCCGCGACTGCCGACAAAGGCTCCACCCAGAAATCCGGAGTCATCAATGAAATGCAGCCCATCGATTGCTGCCTCCTCGGCATCGAACTGGGAGCCACGCTAGTTGCCCGTTCCTTCTCCGGCGACAAGCGCCAGCTCAGCGCTATTCTCAAAGCCTGCATCTCGCACAAAGGTCTGGCGGTGGTGGACGTGATCTCCCCGTGCGTCACCTTCAACGATCACGAAGGCTCCACCAAGAGCTACTCCTACACCAAGGATCACGAGATCCCGCTTCATGAGCTGAACTACGTTCCCTACTACGAAGAGATCCAGGTCGAGATTGCCGAAGGCGAAGTGCAGGATGTCGTCCTTCACGACGGATCTCACCTCCGCCTCAAAAAGCTTGGCCGCGACTTCGACCCCACTGACAAAAGCGGCGCCCTCGCCGTCATGCATGAGGCGGACAAAAAGGGAGAAGTCCTCACCGGAATCCTCTACGTCGAGCAGAACCGCGACACGCTCCACGATATGCTCAACATCGTAGACGAGCCCCTCGCGTCGCTCCCGCAATCACGCATCCGCCCCGGCCCGGAAGCGCTGGAAATGGTGATGGAAGAGCTGCGCTAAACCGCGCGCCTACTTCCGTTCGTTCGCCGGACGCAGGCCTTCCTCCGCCCCCAGTCCCCGGTCGAGCCAGCCCGGATACCAGCGGAACACATTGCCCGTCAGGCTCCCAATGTAAATCTCGCCGTTGGTGGCCGCATCCAGCCAGTGGCCGGGACTTTCCATCGCTCCCAGCACCTTGCCGCTGGAAATGTCGATCCGCATGATGCGCCCGGCCAGCGTGTCGTAAGTGAGGTTCTCAATGTTATTGCGGTGCGTGATCACCCACACTTCATCCTTCGGCGTGATGAAGATGTTCTGCGTCGCGCCCAACCCATCCCACTGGCGTTGAAACTTGCCGTTCGCATCGAAGATCTGGATGCGGTTGTTCTCGCGATCGCTTACATACACATTGTTCTTGGAGTCCACCGCAATTGAGTGCGGCGTATTGAACTCTCCCGGCCCTGTACCCTTTTTGCCCCACGTCGAAACGTACCTGCCAGCCATCGTGAACTTTACTACGCGCGAGTTGCCATACCCATCGGAGACGTAGAAGAACCTGCCGTCCGGCGTGAAAGCAATATCCGTGGGACGATTGAATGTCTTTTCATCGGTAGCGGCCTTACCTTTGATTCCAAGAGTGAGCAGCCGCTTGCCATTACGGTCATACTTCATCACCTGGTGATCGCCATTATCGGTGACCCAGACATTGCCTTGCTTGTCTACGCGCATGCCATGCGGATTGCCGAACTCGCCTTTGCCCCAGGAGCGCAAATACTTCCCCTTCGTGTCGAAGACCACGATCGGAGGGGCCTTCTTGCCGCGCTGGAACACGTAGACCTCAGTGGCTTCATGGTTCGTCGCCACCGCCGAGACACGGCCGAACTTGAAGCCATCGGGCATCGTGTCCGGCTCTTCTCCAAAGCGGATGTTGACGCGGTACTTCATCAACCCGCCTTCATGCGGATACCATCCTTTGGGTGTGGGCTGCGCTTCAAGCAGCACGGCGCAAAACAGGAACGCAAACCAGGTGCAGGTCTTCATAGCTCGGAAATACTATATCAGTCGCGGGCGTTGCGCTGGATGAACTCGTCCACGCGGTTCGCTCCCGGTCCGATGTGGTGATACTGCTCGGCGTACTCCAGCCCATAGCGCTTGCCCGTCTCGCGGTCCCGGTCGAGTACAAATTCCCGGATGTAATTGCGGCTCGCCGTCTTGTCGTCGCCGCCTAACAGCGCCAGGCTCTTCCCTTGTTTCGCGAGTCTGGCGCGCAGCGCCGCTCCATTCTCCCCCGCCGGACCCTGCGCCTTGTTCTCGATGTTCACATCGATCTTCCGCTCCACCCACGGACCGATGTCCACCACCCGGTTCACCCGCTGCTGGAAACGGGAAAAGTAGTACTTCTCCTTCACGCCATGCGGGTGTACGTTGGCCGCGAAGTGCTCCGGATAATCTTTGCTTCCTCCGGCCATCCATGCCGCCGCTTCTACGCAGGCGCTGGTGACGTAATGATCCGGGTTCTCTTCATAGTGGCCCCAGGGATCGTAGGAAATGAGGATGTCCGCCTTCAGCAGCCGGAACAGAAAGATGAACCGCGCCCGCAGCTCGGAGCGGGCGATGTTGTCCATCATGTGGTTGTTGTAGTTCAAATCGAAGGTGCGCTTGACGCCGAACACTTTGCCCACCGCCACACTGTCCCGCTCATTGGCGGTCACGGTCTCGGCATACCATCCGGGTCCGGCCATATCGTCATTGGTGACGCGGATCATATACGCCGTCGCGCCTTCTGAAATGAGTTTGAACAGCGTGCCCGCCGCGAAGATCGGGATGTCGTCGGAATGCGGTTGTATAGCGACCACCACCTGTCCCGCGCGAGGCTTGCCCGCGCTCGCCCGTTCAATCACCAGTGGACCGTGATCATCGAAAGACTCCACAGGCCTTTGCGCCATTGCCGGAAAGGCTGCCCCCGCTGCAAGTACTTTCTTCAGAAAGCTGCGCCGTCCGCCCGCATCGACGGGTTTCATATACTGTCCATTCTACGTTCTTCCGGAACGGCAGCCGCCCGTCGCAGGAGGAAATAGGCCGGCACTCCACTTCCGATGATTGCAATGCCGATGAGCGAGGGCCACGGATTCGACACCACGGTGTTGCTTACCAGCCATAGGGAAACCACGACGAAGAGGATTGCGGTAAATGGATATCCCCACATGCGGTAGGGGCGCGCCATCTCAGGTTGCTTCCGCCGGAGCACAATCACCGCGGCCACTGTCAGCGCGTAGAAGAGCCAGGCGGAGAAGATGGCGTAGGAAGCCAGCGCGTCAAACGATCCGCTGAGGGTCAAGACGGCCGCCCAAACCCCCTGTAGGAGGATGGCGAACGCCGGTGTCTGGAAGCGCGGATGAACTTCGCCGAACTGTTTGAAGAACAGGCCATCGCGGGCCATCGCGAAGTACACTCGTGGCGTCGTCATCATGCCGCCATTGGTGGAGCCGATGATCGAAACCAGGATACTCAACGTAACCACCACCGCACCGGCCGCACCCATCGCCCGCTCCGCCGCCAGCGCCGCCACGCGCCGCGTCGAGGCAATTTCATCAATTGGCAGAACTCGCAGGTAAGAAAGGTTTGCCAGCAGGTAGACACCTATCACCACTGCCAGTCCGAGGACCAGCGAGCGCTTCAGATTCTGCTCCGGGCGCTGGATCTCTCCGGCAATAAAAGTGACCTTGTTCCATCCTTCGTAGGCAAACAGGCATGCCACCATCGCGACGCCAAAGTGGGACCATTGAAACGGTGCGGCAGTTGATGTTGCCGTCCGGGAAACGGGTTGCGCCAGGTACGCGCCGATGATCACAGTGGCTAGACCCGTGAGCTTCAGCAGAGTGAAAATGTTCTGGACGCGGGCGCCGAATCGCACCCCGCGATAGTTCACAAAGGTCAGGAGCGCGATCATCGATAGCGCCGCGATCTGGCCCCAAACCGGGTGCAGCGGAGCCAGGTACAGCAGATAAATGGCGAAACCGGCGGCCTTCGCCGCAATCGTGCCGGACTGTATGATCAGCAGGAACGCCCACCCACAGAGAAAGGCGCAAAGAGGACCATAAGCCTCCCGCAGGTAGACATACTGTCCGCCCGTCGAAGGAATCATGGCGCCCAGTTCGGCAAAAGCCATCGCGCCGCAAAACGTTAACAATCCGGTGATGACCCAAACGGAGAGGATCCACTCCGCCCGGGGAAGACTCTGCGCGATCGAGCCGGGCACGATGAAGATTCCGGTGCCGATGGTCGAGCCAATCACGACCGCCGTGCAATCGATCAGACTGAGGCGCCGCGAGAGTTTTTGCGTCATCAGCCTAGAGCAGAAAATCCAGCGGCTTTCCTTTATCTGCCAGCTTGATGGGGCGGCCGATATTGCTGAGATATTCCTTCTCATAGTCGATGCCGAGCTTGTGGTAAATGGTCGCCACCAGGTCGGGGACGTGCACCGGATTATCCTTGACGAACATGCCGTTTTCGTCGGACGCGCCCCAGACGCGGCCACCGCGAATGCCGGCCCCCGCGACGGCAAGTGAGAACGCATTCGACCAGTGATCGCGACCGGCATTCACGTTGATCTCAGGCGTACGGCCAAACTCGCCGGTGAGGATCACCAGCGTGGAATCGAGCATCCCTCGCTGCTGCAGATCTTCGAGCAGCGCCGAGTAGGCGCGATCGAGCTCGGGCAGAAAATCGTTGGCAAGTGTGGGGAAGATATTGTTGTGATGATCCCAGGTATTGAAGCCGCGCGAGACGGTAACGAAGCGGCATCCAGCTTCGATCAGGCGGCGCGCCAGCAATGCGCCCTGTCCTAAAGACGTGCGGCCATATTTTTCCCGCAGCGGCTCGGGCTCCAGATCGATACGGAAAGCTTGTTTCGCTTTCTCCGATCGCATCAGGTTGAAGGCGGTTTGCTGATAGGAGTCCATGCTTTCCGAGATTCCGGCGGCGTCCATGCGCCGGAATTTCTCGTCGACGATGGAAAGCAGACCGCGGCGATGCTCGACGCGCGGCCAGTCGACGCCCATCGGCAGGCTCATGTCCTGGACTTTGTAATCCTCGACATTCGGATTCCCGGCGTTGAACGGATTGAAGCGAGGTCCAATGAATCCGGCCTTTTCCCAACTGCCGGTAGCTCCGGGGATGGAGATCACCGGGGGAATCTCATTGCGCGGCCCCAGTTCTTTCGCCACCACGGACTGTATGCTCGGCGGCTGCAGCGTGCCGAGCGGCTCGTGACCGGAAAGGATCAGATTGCACGCGGCTTCATGCGCCGCGATCTTGTGCGTCATGGAGCGGATGACGACGTATTTGTCGGCGTGCCGCGCGGTCCGCGGCAGGTGCTCCGAAATCTGCAAGCCGGCCACATTGGTTGAAATGGGCTTGAACAGGCTACGGTAACGTGAGTCGGCGGCGGGCTTCATGTCGAAGGTATCGAGCTGGCTCATGCCGCCGGTGAGCCATAGATGAATGACCGAGATGCCGCTCTTGGATGGTGTCTGGGAGGCGGCCCGTAAACGCAAAGCGTCCCCCAGGCTGAGAGGACCGAAGACGTTGAGGGAACCGACTTTCAGGAATGCGCGGCGATCGAACATGGCAGCCTCATTTCAGGAAGTGATTTCCATCGATCGAAGCGAAGGGCTCAATCGGGGATTGGAGGATTTCAAAACCGCTTGCACCTGGATGTGCTTGTTCCCTGGAGAAAGGCTTCTTTGTCCGGCCGGGTTATCGTAGGGTTTCGACCACGGGCTCCAGCCGCTAGCGGGATCTGGCGTAGGTCCCGAACGGGTGCGGATTTCGATGGCGGTTTCAGCCACGCCTTCCGAGTAGCCGACGGTTCCGAAGCCGTTCCCGCAATACCACATGCGATAGACGCCATCCACCACATCGATTTCAGGATACTCGACGGTATTGCTATCCCAGCCCTTAGGCGATACGTCCAGGATCGGATTGACGGGGCTGCGTTCCCAGTGAATGCCGTCGGCGGATTCGGCATAGCCGATGCGATAAGCAGTCCCGCGCATCGAGTACCACATCTTAAAAATACCGTGCTCAACGCGTACAAAGGGACGCGATATGACGCTTGTTTCCAACGGCGCCGCTTTGAGGGTCGGCAGTACCGGATTGCCGCTGTACTTCTCCCACCGCAAGCCGTCCGCGGAGGTCGCATAGAAAATGTGAATGCCCTTGGCGCGCTCGGCGCTTCCCGTATACCACATGTGCCATTTTCCCTCATGAAAGAGAACCATGGGCACGCACGCCGCTCCGCTGTCGGCGCTGCCCGGCGCGCCCAGCGGCAGGATGGGAGCATCCGAATAGCGCTTCCAGGTCACCCCGCCATCGAAGCTTTCCGCCAGTCCCATACGCCACAGGTCCTGTCCCCATCCGGTATAGTACATCCGCCAGTGCGTGGCGGTTACTTTGGCCATGCGTGGTTGATTCAACCGGTTCCCCTCCCAATGGGGCTCGCTTTTCGGGCGAATGACCGGGCTTGAGGGATGCTCACGCCAAACGGTGGGCTCGGCGATGGAAGCGGTGGCAAAACCGATGCCATTTTTCTGGTCGGCGTAGTACATCTGATAGCGCTGTCCATCGGCGCTGCGCAGAATGCCGACGCCGTTTGTCCAGTTGTCCCACTCTCCCGATTGCTCTGGCCCGAAGACAGGATTCTTTGGAGACTTGCGATAGCGCTGGGGAGTGACCCACTGCGGTGTCCATCGAATCTGCACCGCGCCAGAGCCCGGCAGTACCTCGGAGAGGTACTGCCCTTGCACGCCGTTTGACGATAGCCTGAGTTGTTTGCTGCCGTCGGCGCAATCGACCAACGCGACGCCATGATGGGTGCCGGCATCGAGCCGCATCAGCCGTTGTGGGGCGGCTCCCGTGCTGGCCGCGAACCCCGCGGCAAGGAATGTTCTACGCTGCATAGTTTAGTAAGTGAGCCGGAGGCCGAATTGCAACACGCGGCCGGATCCCGCCGAAATGATCTGGCCGAAATTCGGACTGTTGAACGTGGAGACGGGATTTCCGAATCCCGGCCGGTTAAAGAGATTGAAAAACTCGCTGCGGAATTGGAGGCGGATCGTTTCTCGAATGGGGAAGCTCTTGAACACCGAGAAGTCCACGTTCGCCTCACCGGGTCCGCGCAGAATATTGCGGCCGGTCACGCCGTAGGTTCCCGTTGGCGGGAGGGAGAACGCCGTGGTATTGAAGTATCTCGCGATCTGTTCCCCACGCGGGCGTGACGTTGAGAGCGCCAGATCCCCGTTAGGCATCAACCGGACGCCATTGCCCACCCCAGAGAGCGCCAGGTCTCTGGAATCCGACGGGGTGAAGGGAACGCCGCTTTGCAGCGTGACAATCGGATTGAGCTGCCACCCGTTCACGATGTGGCGCAGCACGGCAGGTCCCGTCCGGGTGGCGGGCGGGAGTTCCCAGATGCCGCTGGCAACCAGAGTATGCGTGGCATCGTAATCGGAAAGCCCGCGATTCAACCGCCGATTGTTCGGATCCGGGCCCGACGTATTGGCGGGCGAGATCAGGATCGAGGTATCGTCAATCGATTTGGAAAGCGTATAGTTAACCTGGAAACTGACTCCGCGGGCGAACCGCCGCGTTGCGGAAAGTTGCATCGAGTGATACCAGGAGCGGCCGGTGCTCTCCGTACTTCGGATGTTCGCAATGCCCGTGTAGGGACGGCGCGCGTTGATGTTGGCTATTGTGGCGCTAGCGGTGTAGGGAGCCGCGTTGAGTTCACGACCCACTTCCAAATGTTGGCCGATGGTGCCGACATACATGGCGCGGACCATCATGTCCGTGGTGAGCTGCCGTTCGACTCCGAAGTTCATCGCCTGGATCATGCCCGTTTGGAAGTTCGGATCCATCACCGCCAAGCCCGGCGCGGCGGAGAACACAAAGTCGCTGGCCGCTTCGTTGATGTTCGGGTTGACCGGCTGTCCGGTTCCAAACGGATTGCTAAACGTTGGCGGACTATCGATGGCAGTCGATCGCACCCACGGTTCGGGAGCGACAGCGGTAATTTGCGCAGTGGCGTGCGAAAAGAAAATGCCGTAGGCGCCGCGTACCACCACTCTCGGAGTCGGGTTCCACGCGAATCCGAAGCGTGGCGCGAAATTGTTACGGTCGGGGTCCGCTGGTCTGGCGTTCAGACGATTTTCATCCGATTCCGGCACCCCGGGATCGCCGGGAAGCAGATAACCAAGAGGAGCTCGCGGAAACACGACGGACTTCACGCCGGGGCGGAAGTATGGCTGGTAACCGCGGCGGTCGATGTAAGGCTCGGTGCCGTCCCAGCGCAGCCCGAGATTCAACGTCAGCGTTTGCGAAACCCGCCAGTCGTCATGCAGAAAAAGACCGTGATAGTTGGCATAGCTGTCGGAGACGGCGACGTTGCGGATGCCAAGAGAGATCGGCAGGCCCAGAAGAAAGTCGGAGATGGCGTGTCCGGAACGCTGGCCGGTGAACGTGAAAGCACCCGATCCGTTGAAATTGTTGGAAGCGAATTTCAGGTCGCGGAGGTATTGATATCCGGCGCGAAGGTTATGGCGGCCGTTGCTGTAGGAGAAGGTGTCGGCGAATTCATAGCTCTTGTTGAACGCGCGTCCGACCAGCGGTGTAGAAATACCGGAATAACCAGAAATCGTAATGCCGAAGTGGCTGGGATTGATACGGATCATGCGGGAGCCGAAATCGGCGGGCGCGAGATCGATCGGAGAAGTGGTGTCGGTTCGGGCAAAGTTGTAAGTGAACTTGGCCACATTAAGCAACTGCGGGGAAAAGATGTGGGTGTGGCTCATGTGAGCGTTTTTTGCCAGCCCCTGCTCGCCGCCCCTCAGGTAATAAAGGTTGCCGGGAATATCCGCCGCAGTGCGATTCAGTCCGAGCTGGAACCAGCGCGCGGTGATCTGATCTTTGCCGGTCAATTGATGATCGAGGCGGGCCGTATACTGGCCGTCGGGGCGTTTGTCCGAAGGCGCGGCGTAGGTGAGGAACGTGGTTCCGGGTGTGTTCACGGCCGGCAGTAATTCCAGAAACTTCGCACTCACGGGATCGAACCGGTTCTGTGGAATGATATTTCCGGGGAAGGGAAGGTTGGTGAGAGGGTCTCGCACCGGCGTGCTAATGGAAGACAGGTTGCCGCTCTTCTGCTCGGCGGTAAGCGCGGTGGCGCGCACGGAACTCAGTGCTTCATCGGTCCTGGTGCCCTGGTAGGCGAAGAAAAAGAACGTCTTGTTACGGCCGTTGTACAACCGCGGTAGAAACACGGGGCCGCCGATGGTGGCTCCGAACTGATGACGCTTGAGCGCGTCCTGGGTGGTGGCGAAGAAACTGCGGCCGTTGAGCCTTCCGTCGCGGTAAAACTCGTACACCGAGCCATGATAGTTGTTGGTGCCGGACTTAGTAACCACGTTGACGATTCCGCCCCCCACGTTTCCAAACTCGGCCGAGAAGTTGTTGGTCTGAATGCTGAACTCCTGGACGGCGTCGGGGTTGGGAAAAGGGTTGGCGCTGTTGATGATCCCGTTGGTGTTGTTGCCGCCGTCGAGCAGAAAGGCGGTTTGATTTCCCCGGGTGCCGTTGACGGAATTGGAAGAGCCATAACTGCCGCCGGCAATTTGAAACTGCGAGTAGGTACCGATGCCGCGGGACACGATGCCGGCATTGAGCCGGATCAACTGAAGCACGTTGCGGCCATTCAAAGGCAGATCCTCAATACGCTTCTGCTCCACGACCTGGCTCAGCGTAGAGGTGTTGGTCTGCAGCAGGGTGGCGCTGGCTTCCACCGTCACCCGCGAAGCCAAGTCGCCGATTTCGAGCGCGATGGGAAGAGTTACACTCTGATCCGCCTGTAGCAGAACACCGCGGCTTTCGTACGTTTTGAAACCGCTCTGCTCGGCCCTTACGGTGTAAGAGCCCACCGGCAGCCGGGGCAGGATAAATCCGCCGCCGCTGTTGGTGTCGGTTGTTCGGGTCGTGCCGGTGCTTTGATTCACTACCGTGATGCGCGCTCCGGCTACGGATGCGTCCGAGGCGTCTTTGACGGTTCCGAGAATGGTTCCGGTGGCCTGTGCGAAGGCGCAGGGCGCGCAGGCAAGTAAACAGAGAAGACCGCGAGCGGCTGCTTTTGGGACGAGCGGCATGGAACCTCCTAATACGTTAGACGCAGACCAAATTGTAGTACGCGGCCTGGCCCCGCGGTCGTGATCTGTCCGAAGTTGGGGCTATTGAACGTGGCGACGGGATTTCCGAATCCCGGACGATTGAAGAGATTGAAAAACTCACTGCGGAACTGCAGCCGGACCGTCTCGCGGATGGGAAAGCTCTTGAACACCGAGAAGTCCACATTCGCCTCACCGGGGCCGCGCAGGATGTTGCGGCCGGTGACGCCATAAGTGCCGGCCGGCGGTAGGAAGAACGCTGTGGTGTTGAAATATCTGGCGATCTGTTCTCCGCGTGGGCGGGACGTCGGGAGTTCCATATCGCCGTTGGACATCAGCCGGACGCCGTTGCCCACTCCCGACAGCGCCAAATCTCTGGAATCGAAGGGCGTAAAGGGAACGCCGCTCTGCAGCGTAACGATCGGATTGAGCTGCCAGCCGTTCACGATGTGGCGCAGCAGCGCCGGTCCGGTTTTGGTGGCGGGGGGCAGCTCCCAGATGCCGCTGGCAACCAGCGTGTGAGTGGCATCGAAATCGGACAGGCCGCGATTTAAACGGCGGTTGTTGGGATCGGGACCCGAGGTGTTGGCCGGGGAGATCAGGATGGAAGTATCGTCAATCGATTTGGAGAAGGTGTAGTTGGCCTGGAAACTGATCCCGCGGGCGAACCGCTGGGTTGCCGAGAGCTGCATCGAATGGTACCAGGAGCGGCCTGCACTTTCGACGTTGCGGATGCTCCCAATTCCAGGATAGGGCCGGCGGGCGTTGATGTTTCCCGTGGTGGCTCCCGGGGCGTAGACGGCAGCGTTTAGTTCCCGGCCGAGTTCCAGATGCTGTCCGATGGTGCCGACATACATGGCGCGCACCATCATGTTTGAAGTGAGCTGGCGCTCGAGGCCGAAGTTCATGGTTTGAATCATGCCGGTCTGAAAACCGGGATCCATCACCGGCACGGTGGGCGCCTCGGAGAACACGAAATCCGTAGGGGACTCATTGATGTTAGGGTCGACCGGCGGCGCGCTACCGAACGGATTGCTGAAGGTAGGCGGATTATTGATGATGGTGGATCTCACCCATGGCTCGGGCGCGACGGCTGAGATCTGCGCCGTGGCGTGGGAAAAGAAAACGCCATACGCGCCGCGGACGACCATTTTAGGAAGCGGGTTCCAGGCGAATCCAAAACGCGGCGCGAAGTTGTTGCGGTCGGGGTCGGCCGGGCGGGCGTTCAACCGATTCTCATCGGACTCGGGGACGCCTGGATCGCCGGGGAAGAGATTGCCGGCCGGAGCTCGCGGAAATACGACAGACCTCTGGCCGGGCCGGAAATAGGGCTGGTAGCCGCGGCGGTCAATGTAAGGCTCGGTGCCATCCCAGCGCAACCCGATGTTCAAAGTGAGAGTCTGGGTGATGCGCCAGTCGTCATGTACAAATAATCCATGATAGTTGGCATAGGTATCGGAAACGGCGCGGTTG
>DATLCW010000146.1:0-27432 GCA_035526195.1 Bryobacteraceae bacterium | reverse complement strand
CAACCTGACAAACGACCCCAATCTCCGGGCCATATCCGGATCTTCCTCGGGCGGAAATTGCTCGGTCAACACGGCGTGGGAGCGTCCGGATTATTTTCGCCGGGTCGTGAGCTTCATCGCCGGCTTTACGCATCAGCGCGGCGCACTCATTCTGCCCTCGCAAGTGCGCAAGTTCGAAGGAAAGCCGCTCCGAATTTTCCTGCAGGATGGAACCGGCGACGTCAATATTCAAAGCAATCAGGACATGATCGCCGCTCTGGATCAGGGAGGCTATGACGCCAAGTTGGTAGTGGGCAGCGAGGGTCACAACTCCAAGCACGGCGGCCCGCTTCTGCCGGACGCCTTGCGCTGGGTGTGGCGGGACTGGACGCAACCGATCGCCAAGCCGCTCAAGTCATTCGCTGCCCGATTCGTTGATCCTTCCATCGAGTGGGAGCCAGTCAGCCGCGGATACAAATTCACAGAAGGGCTAGCCGTGGACCCCGATGGCAATGTTTATTTCTCCGATGTTCCGAATAGCCGGATTCACAAAATAGACCACGCGTCCGGCATGGCGAGCGTCTTCAAGCAGAACAGCGGCGGAACAAACGGACTCATGTTTGGGGCCGGCGGCCGCCTCTTCGCCTGCCAGAACGGACGGCGCCGGATTGTCGCCTATGACCTGGGGGGTAAAGAGTCCGTTATTGCGGAAGGAGCCGGATCCAACGACCTGGCGGTGACTGCGAAGGGCGAGGTGTACTTTACCGAACCCGAAACCCACCGTGTCTGGTTCGTCAACAGCAAGGGCGAGAAGCGGGTGGTTCATGAAGGGATCAGTTCCCCCGACGGGGTAAGGCTGTCGCCCGACCATTCTTTGCTTCTCGTCGCCGATTCGGCCAACCGGTGGATCTGGTCTTTCCAGATACAAGCCGACGGATCGCTGGCTTATGGCCTGGCCTTCCACCGGCTGGAAATAGAGGATGAGGTTGGCGAAGGTCAGACGCGTTCCGGGGCGGGCGGCTTCACCGTAGACACGGATGGGTTCCTGTATGTGTGCACGCGACTGGGCCTTCAGATCTCCGACCCAGCCGGCAGGACTTCCGCTGTGCTATTGAAACCGGAAGGAAAAGAAATCTCCAACGCCGTGTTCGCTGGCCCCGGGCTAAACACACTGTATGTAACCGCGGGCGATCAGATTTTCCGCCGCCGGACCAAGCGCCAGGGCGTCTTTCCCTGGAGGCCGGCTAAGCCACCCCGTCCCAAGGCTTTAGCGCGTGTTGTACCCGTAGCTTGCCAAGCTGCGGCGCTATGTTCGCTTCCCCTGTACCAATAAACCGTCCAGCAGCTCTTCCAGCAGCGGCGTATCCGGATACGGATGGCCCTTATAATGCCGGAATCCTTCGCCCAATTCCAGACCCGCGCTCTGGCCGCGAAACCGCGTCCATTTTTCCATCGTGTCCAGGTAGTTGTTCATGCTGTGCTGTTGCTGCAGCCAGCGCATCTGGCTTTCGTGCGCCGCCAGCATGTCTCGCTTTTTCACAAAAACCCCGGAAACATCCACCACGAAATCCGGCACAACCGGTTTGCCGTCCCGATCCGCCCCTCCCACCGCATCCATGTAGTAAAGATGCGGAATTGCCTCGATCGGCGGTGCCGGGTTGTCAGCCAGCGTATGGTAATTGGGAGCCGGAGCGGCGAATCACGCGTCGCGTACAAGAACGCTGGTTGCCTCGTGATCGCACAGATAATCCACCGGAGCCGACGTCAACACAATCTCCGGCCGCGTCTTTCGCAGCAGTTCCACCATGCGCCTACGCGATGGGTCGTCGTTGAAAATCGCCAGATCGCGAAACTCCGCGCACAGGTAATCCGCGCCGATCATTTCCGCGGCCCGCAATCCTTCCCCTCTTCTCACCGCCGCGATTTCATCGGGCCCCAACTCCCGGGAGCCTTTGTCGCCTGGTGTCATCGTCACGATCGTAATCTGATGCCCTCTCGCCGCAAGAATCGCGAGCGTGCCCCCGGCCAGGATTTCCGCATCGTCCGGATGGGCGTGAATGGAAAGAATTTTTCGCTGCTTCATGTAAGTTTGGACCGGATTTTGTCGCTGAGCGATTTGCCATCAATGCGCTTGCCCGCCAGCTTGACTTGCGCAACCTTCATCACCACGCCCATCTGCTTGAGGCTGGTAACGCCGCTTTCCTCGAGCGCCGCCGCAATCGCCGCGTCAATCTCCTCGCTGGTCGCGGTGGCCGGCATGTAGCTTTCGACAATCTTCAGCTCCGCTTCTTCTTTCTCCGCCTGCTCGGGCCGGCCGCCCCGGCGGAACATATCGGAGGATTCGCGCCGCTGCTTGATAATCATGTTGAGTATCTTCAGCTCATCACTCTCCTCCAGATCTTTCATTGTATCCACTTTGTGTTTCATCAGCGCTGCTTTCAGCATGCGCAAGGCGCCCAGGCGAAGTTCACTTTTCGCCCGCATCGCGTCCACCATGTCCTTTTGGATTCGTTCGAGAAGAGGCATGTTGTTTTGCTATTCTAAAGCTTACCCCAACCGCGGCGTTTCGTACTCATTCGTAACCACATGCACATCAAAAAACAACGTCTCCTGACCCCGGGTCCAACGCCCCTGCTGCCCAAAGCGCTACACGCCATGATGGCCTCGGACATGCACCATCGGACTCAGGATTTCCAGAAGCTTTACCGCCAGGTTCTCGCCGATCTAAAGGAAGTGTTCGCCACGTCCAATGACGTTCTGCCGCTCGTATCCTCAGGCTCGGGGGCGATGGAAGCCGCAATCTCCAATCTATTCCGCCGCGGCGATAAGGTGATCGTCTGCACCGCCGGCAAGTTCGGCGAACGCTGGGTGGCCATGACCAAAGCTTTCAGTCTGAATCCTGTGGTGATCGAAGCTCCGTACGGAAGCCACGTCACTCCGCGACAGGTGGAAGAAGCGCTGGCGTCCAACCCTGATGCGCGCGGTGTGTTTGTCCAGGCTTCGGAAACCTCCACCGGAGCGGCCCATGATGTGCAGGCAATGGCGCAGGCGGTCCGCAAAACCGACGCCATCTTTATCATCGATGCCATCACCGGGCTCGGCACCATGCCGCTCGACATTGACGGCTGGGGCATCGACGTCGTCATCGGCGGATCGCAAAAGGCGTTCATGATTCCTCCAGGGCTCGGCTTTATCTGCGTCAGCCCTAAAGCATGGGAATTTACAAAGACCTGTGACCTGCCGCATTTCTACTTCGATCTGAAGAAAGAGCTGAAGAGCGCCCAGAATGGCGAATCCACCTGGACGCCCGCCGTATCCCTTATCATCTCGCTCGCCGAAGCGCTGAAATATATCAAAGAGCTCGGCATGAGCAAGCTCATCGCCAATGCGCAGTTGCTTGCAAAAGCTACCCGCGCCGCCGTCAGTGCGATTGGATTGGAGCTGTTCAGTCCCGGTTCGCCCGCCTCTTCCGTCACCGCTGTCAAAGCACCAAAGGGCATGGACTCCGGTGTCATCGTGAAAGGCTTCCGAACGGAATTCGGCATGATCATCGCCAATGGCCAGGGAACGATGAAGGGTCAGATTTTCCGCATCGCGCACCTCGGCTACTTCGATTTCGCCGATCTTTTCGCGGTCATCGGCGCCCTCGAGGTGATCCTGAACGCCAATGGTTTCCCCGTTCCCTACGGAAAGGGCGTCGCCGCTGCGCAGACCATTTATGCCGAGGCCGCCTTCGCCAAAGAGGCAGTGGGAGCCTGATGAAGGTCGTCGTCGCGGAACCAATGGCCCCGGCTGGGGTCGAGATGTTAAAGTCGCAACCTGGCTGGGATGTTGTTGTGAGCAACCCTAAAGATTATGCCGGGCACCTTGCCGATTGTAATGCGCTCTTTGTGCGAAGCGCCGTCAAGGTGAATAAGGATGTTCTCGCCAAGGCTCCGAGTCTTCGTGTCGTGGGGCGGGCCGGCGTCGGCGTGGATAACGTCGATCTGGATGCCGCGAGCGCCGCTGGTGTAGTGGTCATGAACACCCCGGGTGGTAACGCGGTGTCCGTGGCGGAGCACACGCTGGCACTGATGTTGGCGCTGGCCCGCTCCGTACCGCAGGCTTCCGCCTCCACCACGGCCGGCAAATGGGAGAAGAAGAAATTTCTCGGAAATGAGCTGCGCGGCAAGGTGCTGGGCGTGGTGGGTCTCGGCAGCATCGGGCGCGAAGTGGTGAAGCGTGCCCGCGCCTTCGAGATGCGCATTCTAGGCTCCGATCCCTACGTCAGTCCTCAGGCCGCTTCCGATATGAATGTCGAACTGGTCCCGCTCGATCAGCTTTTCTCAGAAAGCGATTACATCTCGTTGCACGTGGCGCTCACCTCGGAAACCAGGAAGATGCTCGGCGCCGATGCGTTCGCCAAAATGAAGGATGGCGTCCGTATCATCAATTGCGCCCGCGGCGAGTTGGTCGATGAAGACGCTTTGCAGCAGGCCATGGCCGGCGGCAAGGTAGCCGGCGCCGGTCTCGATGTGTTCGATCCCGAGCCGCCCGCCCCCGGGAGCGCTCTGCTCCAAGCTCCCACCCTGATCGCCACACCCCACATCGGCGGATCCACCGAAGAGGCTCAGGAAATCGTCGGGATCCGCATTGTCGAACAGGTGATCGACTATCTCCAGAACGGCGTCGCCATTAACGCGGTGAACATGCCGGCCATGTCATCCGAACAGTACAGGACGCTCGGCCCCTACGTCGAGCTCGCCGAAAAGCTCGGCAATTTCGCGGCCTATGTCGCTTCCGGAAATCCGCACACCGTTCGCCTGTGCTACAGCGGGCGCATCGCCGAGCTGAACACGGCACTGCTTCGCAATGCCGGTGTGGCGGGCGTGCTGAACCGCTCCACTTCCTACCGCGCGAACTTTGTCAACGCGATGGGCATCGCCTCGGATCGAGGCTGGAAAGTAGCGGAAAATCACGACCAGCGCACCGCTCACATGGACACGATCAAGCTGGAAGTAATCACCGGCACGGGGGCCACCGTGGTGGAAGGAGCGGTCGTACTCGGGCGCCCGCGCCTCATGCAGATTGACGGCATCTATTGCGAGGCAACGCTATCCGGCCACCTGATTTATATGATGAATGACGACGTGCCGGGGGTCATCGGGCATGTCGGCAATGTGCTCGGCCGCAACAAGATCAATATCGCCAACTTTACTCTCGGCCGGGGTGAATCCGGGCAGCCCGGCAAGCTCAAAGCCATCGCCCTGGTCGAAACCGACGAAGCCGTTCCCGAATTGCTGCTCAGCCAGCTTTTGGAGAACAAGGCCGTAAAGTCCGCGCGAGTGGTCGAGTTTCTGTAAGGTTTTTAATCTCACGGATTCCGTAGCCGCTCCGCCAAGAGTGATAATCTTTATCGATAGGTTATGCGACGCTACTGGCTCACCCTGTTGGCACTCCTGCCTCTGTTTGCGCAACACGACGCAAGCGATGAGGGCAAAAAGAAGAAGCATCCGTCGATCGGCAACCCGAAAGCCATCGCAGCCGGAAGAGCGCTATTCCTGAATTCCTGCGCCGGCTGCCACGGCGTCACTGGTCAGGGTGGGCGCGGCCCCAATCTGCGCCAACGCGGCGTCTGGCATCCGCTCGACGACGATGAGATGTTTAAAACAATCCAGAAAGGCGTGCCCGGAGCCGACATGCCCGCCACCAACCTTCCCGAAGATCAGATCTGGAGCCTTACCGCTTTCGTGCGCTCTCTCACAGCGCCCGCCATGGAGACCAATGTGGCGGGCAACCCCGGCGCCGGGGAGCAGGTGTACTGGGGAAAAGCGGGCTGCAGCAACTGCCACCGCATTCTCGGCCGCGGCGGCATGCTCGGGCCTGACCTCAGCAACGTCGGAGCGATTCGCCAGGTGGAAGAGATACGCGAATCCATCATCGATCCGGATGCCGACGGCTTCCTCCGCTACAAAGGCGTCACTGCCGTGCTTAAAGACGGACGCACCATCAAAGGCGTCGCGCGCAACCGCTCCAATTACTCGATTCAGATTCAGGACGCTCAGGGCGATCTCCATCTCCTGCCCATGTCCGCAGTGAAGGATCTGAGCATCTCGGATCACTCGCCAATGCCCCGCAATTATAAGGAACGGCTGAGTGCGCAGGAACTTACCGACCTGATCGCGTTCCTCAGCCGCCAGACCGTCCGCCCCTATGAAGCGCCGGAGAAAAAATAGATGAAGCCTTTGATTATGACCTTACTGGTAGCTGCCAGCGCCTTCGGCCAGGTGCGCTATGAAGACATTTTGAAAGGTCCCGGTGACAACTGGCTCACCTATGCGGGCGATTATCAGGGCAAGCGTCACAGTTCGCTGCACCAGATCACGCCCGCCAACGCCGGCTCCATCGTGCCCAAGTGGGTGTACCACATGCCGAAGGCAACCGCGTTGCGCACCAATCCCCTGGTCTATAACGGCGTGATGTATGTAACCAACAGCAATGAAGTGCGCGCGCTCGATGCCCGCACCGGCCGCCTCATCTGGGATTACAAGGATACGCGGTCGAAGAAAAGCGATGTCAACCGCGGCACCGCGATTCTCGGCGACCGGATATTCTTTGTCACCTCCGATGTCTACCTGGTGGCGCTTGACCGCCGGAATGGAGCCGTGTTGTGGCAGAAGCAGTATGGCCGCCTGGAAGACGGCGTCTATGCCTCGCTCGCGCCCATGGTGGTAAAGGATAAAGTGCTCGCCGGCGTTTCCGGCGGCGACAGCGGCATGCGTGGCTATGTCGCTGCATTCTCCGCCGCCACCGGCGAAGAGGCATGGCGCATTTACACTGTTCCCGCGAAGGGCGAACCCGGGTCGGAAACCTGGGGCGATTATCGCGAATACGGCGGCGCCGCCACCTGGCTCAGCGGGACTTTTGATCCCGATACCAACACACTTTACTGGCCCACCGGCAACCCCTGGCCCGATTTTTACGGCGGCGATCGCAAGGGTGACAATCTCTACACCTGCTCTTTGCTGGCGCTCGACCCCGACACCGGAAAGAAGAAATGGCACTTCCAGTTCACGCCTCATGATACTCACGATTGGGATGCTCAGGCTTGGCCTGTCGTGGTGGATCTGCCTTTCAAAGGCCGCCCGCGCAAACTGGTGCTGCACGCCAACCGCAACGGGTACTTCTATGTGCTCGATCGTACGACCGGCGAATTCCTTCAAGCCACTAAGTTGGTGGACAATCTCGATTGGGCTACCGGCATCGACGCCAAGGGCCGTCCCATGCTGGTGCCTGGTAAAGATCCCACTCCTGGCGGGAATCGCGTTTGCCCCGGCGTCCGCGGAGCCACCAACTGGATGTCTCCCTCGTTCAATCCCGCGACCGGACTGCTGTATGTCGTGACACTCGAGCAGTGTGACATCTTTACCAGTTCCGCGAAGAAACCCGAGCCGAAGAAAAATTTTTCCGGCGGCGGCGCAAATCCCAAGCCCACCGACCTGGGTAAATTCTATCTGCGCGCCTTCGATCCGGCCACCGGGAAGCGTGTCTGGCAACATCCGATGACCGGCCCGGCGGAATCGTGGGCCGGAACGGTTTCCACCGCGGGCGGCGTAGTCTTCTTCGGCGATGACGACGGCCAACTCGTAGGAGTGGACGCGAAGACCGGCAAACATCTGTGGCACTTCCAGATGGGGGAAGGGCTGACGGCTTCTCCCATCAGCTATGCGGTTGACGGGAAACAGTATGTCGCTATTGCATCAGCAACGGCAATTTTTTCCTTTGGCCTTTTCGAGCCCGAGCGCTAATCGCTTCCCTTTGCCTTGCGGCCTTTTTTCGGAGCGGGCGCTTCCGTCACCTCAGCGAGTTCCTCCGGAGCCGCCTCCTCTTCCGGTTCCGTAACTCCTTCGGCCGTGGCCGTACCCGCCGCGAGAGCTTCGGTAAGCATTGCCAGCTTCTTCAGATCTTTCTTAGAAGGTGGAATCTCGCAACGCCGCCAATCGTGATCGTTGTAGCAGGTCCGGCACCGTACTTTGGCCGGCTCTTCATTCAGCAGGGAGACGATGGCGTGATTAGTGAGACGCTTGCATTTAATGCAAAAGTCATCCACATCATCACCTAGACGAAACGTTGGCATGCGGTAAATCGGACTCTTGCGCAGTATACCAAACCCCGATGTTTTTCCGGTACTTGTCGACCGTCCGCTTTTCGAACCTCGACTTAGGAACTAATCCTGCGAGGCGATGCCTGGCCCTTCCGATAAGCGCCAGAATCTTTGCCCGGACATCGGCCAGTTCCTCCTTCGATTCCGTCGACTTTTTTCGATTCCGTCGACTTTTAAGGTGGCTTTCCGGCGGCGCGCCAAATTCAGACGTCTCTACCTGGGCCGGCGCTGGTGGGCGCACCCGTGATCAGCACCTCAAAAGGATAGTTCTTGATCTTCGTAGTCATGGGACACTAAATCATCAACCCTGTTTTGCTGTTGCACGCTGGGCTTAGGACCAGGGCGGGGGCGGCGGCCCGCCTGCTCATGACCGGCTGTGGCGTAAATTCAGCCACACGGCATCTCCCGCATCCGGAGCTTAGCTTTTTGGCACCACCAGATTTCTTTACCGGACGCAACCCCGAAATCGACCGGCGCATGTCGATTTTTATCGGTGATCCGCATGAGCAGGTCGTTTAATTCGTACCTTTTGTTGCGGCAGGCTGTATTACGATCCGGCCCGCCTCCTCGCGGACGTCCACAAGTTCATCCACTTCAAGGTGCGTCGCATGCAAAAGTTCGCCGGATTTCGCAACGCCGCGCTATTTCCCTATTTCTTTACTGTGGCTCTCATTCGAATCTTCCATCTAGATACGATGTAGATACAGCATACCTCGCTGGGTTCGAGGAATCATCGACCTTGACAAGCCTTAGGCCAAGCCCGTTCCAGGTTGCTCCACCATCGTCCAATAAGCTGGAATGGCTGTTCTTTGCTTGGCTGATTCTTGCTCTGCCGGTGCTTGCCAGGCTCAACCACGCCAGAAGGCGCCCATTGGGAAACTTGTGCGATATCCGAGGGGAAAGGATCGGAAGAGAATGCGGCCGGCTGATCCATGGCGCCAACTCGGAATGCCCCAGCTTTGCTTGCGTTTCCTTTCACGTCGCAAGCAATGGTACTGGCGTTTCAACGAACCCAATCCATCCTGCGTCGCATCTGTCGGCACTGCATGCGGAACCTCGGCGGGGGAACCACAAAAAGCCCTCTCCTTCGAGGACGCTTCAAGCGGCTGTTAAATTAGACAGGTTCGAACCGTCGCGGATCCACCCTGCGGGGCGCGCAATCGTGGACTAGGGTACGATACAAGATCGAGCCAACGATGATTCAAAGGTAGGGCATTTACGCAAGCATCGGCAGGCCGCCGGGGCGCAGACTCCAAGCCGCGTTCTTCTCCTTTTCTACGCTGTCGAATGCGGGCTGAAAGCAGCTTGGCTATGCCCGCAACCGCTTGAAGGATACGTCGGCATTCGAACCTCAGCTGAAAAATAGAGGCCATGATTTAGTATTTTGGACAAGGCAGCTAAATTTGCCTGCGATGGTAACACAAAGCCGTGCTAGTTTCCGATTGAAGGATGGCGGCGCGCGTTTAGGCATCGAATTTGCGCATGAAGCTTGGCGGTACGGTGTGGATGTTGAACCTGCGGATGAGGTTGAATAGGAGCGCTGGCTTCAACAGGTAAGTAAATGGGTGAAGAGTGAGTTAAATCTGTGATTCCTCCGGACGTTCGACTCTATACGTGGCTCGATTTCGAAGACGCTCTTAGCCGGGCCCTCGAAGGGGAAACCATTTGGCCGGCATGGTTCGTCGACGCAAGTGCGTATTGGGATGGTGTTACGATCCGTATTCGCCCGGGATGCCAAGCTATGGCTAAAGAATGGCTCCACAGTGCATTCGATCCTCGCGTTATAGAATCTGCGCCGAACCTTTTCACGCAGCTTTGGATCGCGATGGAGAGTGGAATGGTTCGCTTCGCAGGCTCCCGGTAACCATCGAGGAGACCGAAGACCCTTTGCCCGCGGTACCGAAGCTTCCTACTTTCGCGCGACCTGCTCTTGTCCAATACGATAGTCGGCACTTCGTTCAGCCGAAAGCGCTTTCCGAAGACAGTCCTGTGGTTTTTGCTTTCCACTCCTTCAGGGGCGGCGTGGGCCGTACCGTTCACGCACTCGCTCTTGCACAGGTGCTGGCAGACTCGGGTACTCCCGTGCTCCTTGTTGATGCGGATCTTGAAGCGCCGGGTATTTCTTGGCTATTAGAAAGGAGGCTGCCGAATCCGCCAGTGTCCTTCGCGGACTTCCTTGCCCTTGTACATGGCGATGCCGATCCGTTGGCGTTGGAGTCCATCAAATTGGTGGCGTCTCGTCTTCAAGACGCTTTCCTCAACGGAATATATGTGCTTCCGGCGTTTCGCTCTCCTCGCATGTTCCACGCGCTTGACATCCGGCCCGAGTATCTACTGAAGGGCCGAAAAGATCCGTATGTTCTATTGAGCCTGATATCCGCTCTCGGAAAGTCGTTGGGGGCGTCTGCTGTCGTCATTGATCTCAGAGCGGGATTATCCGAGCTTGCTGCCGGATTGCTGTTTGACCCGCGGGCAGTACGTATTTTTGTGACCTCCATCGCAGGACAGTCTTTGAGCGGAACTGAATTGGTACTCGATCTATTGGCGCGTCGTGCACCGTCCTCACTTGAGACTCATCCCGTTCCGGCTGTCATCGTGAACCAGGTCCCCTCCGAGCTCAGAGGCAGTGACATGCTGTCCAGAGTAGAAGAGAGATTGTTATCGGCTGTTTCCCGCACAGTCAGTCCCGAGGCCAGCGCAGTGGATGTACTGCGAGGTCCGACATGGTTTGATGGCGGCTTATTGGCGCTATCCGCATCCTGGGACGATGCCCTGGCGGCGATCCGGAAGAGTGCCATACGGGAGACCATCCAACCTCTTGCCCAGCTAGTGCCTGCCGCCGGCCACGCCCCACTCGTTCGAATGGCAGGCGGAGGACACGACCCTGCTCGACAACAGCTTGCTGAAACGGCTAGGCAACTCGTTTTTGCTGAGAAAGGAGAGGGCGAGGACTTCCTGCCGATCTCTCCCTTGCGCCGCCTCAGTACGGACCACCGTAGCCAGTTACCGGTTTCAGTGATCGTCGGAGCCAAGGGAGCCGGGAAAACCTTCACCTATCTCCAAGTGGTACGTCGCGAAAGCTGGAAGGCGTTTGCCGCCGCGGCCGGAAACCCTACTACTACGATTGACGCCGTAATCCTTCCCGTGCTTGCACCGCAGAATGTCAGCGGCAAGGCCCCGGAAATTTTGGCTAAGGCACGCAGGTCGGCCGTCACCTCCCTTTCCCTAGGCGAGCCTCTGGATGATTTCAAAATTAGAGGTACCATTCAGGCTTGGTTGAAGACGGACCTCCATGAAGGGGAGTGGCGTGAGAATTGGCTGGACCTGATCGCGTGGGCGGCAGGCTATCGAATCCGGGAGAAAGGAGCGGGAAGGCAATTATCATCCCAGCTCGCAACACAGGATCAACGGCTGCTGCTAGTATTCGATGGCTTGGAAGATCTCTTCCAGGAAGTCACGACCGATTCATCGCAGAGATTAGCGCTTCGGTCTCTTCTTCAGGATGTTCCGAACTGGCTTGAGCAGCAACCCGAGAGGGCAATTGGCATTCTCGTCTTTGTTCGACGGGACATGGTGACCGCGGCCGTGGTTCAGAACTCGGGTCAGCTACTCGATCGATACGGACCGTATGCGCTCCGATGGGACAAAGTGGAAGCACTGCGGCTAGTAGCTTGGATTGCTCGGCAGGCCGGTCTGCTGAAGGGGCAGCCCTCCGTAGAAGGTATTCAGGCGATGCCGGAAGAGGAACTTACAGAAGCACTCGTGCCACTCTGGGGAAGAAAATTAGGAAGCGATAGATCTCGCGAAGGTAGGTCCGCCGAGTGGGTTCTCGCTGCCTTATCTGACTTTCTCGGACAAATCCAGGCTCGCGATGTGGTTCGTCTCATTTACCTCGCTTCTCAGAAATCTTATGGCAATGCGCAGTGGGTTGACCGGCTTCTGGCGCCTGGTGCTGTGCGGGATGCGGTGGCGGACTGCAGCCGCGAGAAAATCATCGAGATTTCTCAAGAGAACCCGGCGCTCGGCGAAATATTTAGAAAACTGGGTTCTCGCGATTCAGAGCGAAAGTCCGTACCCTTTAAGCGGGAAGAGGTTGACCCTTCACCACAAGAACTCCAGCTTCTGCTGCTGAACGGGATCGCCGTGGTAGAAGAAGGGTCGTACTACATGGCCGAAATCTTCAGACGAGGACTGGGGTTTCTGCTGAGTGCCGGCGCTCGTCCAAAAGTGCTTGCCCTCGCCCGCAAGCGTCAAGTGCCTCTGTTATAGTCAACATCGCCCCGGCACAGCCTTCTTGCGTCCACGGCGAGCCTTCACCAAACCCCTAGGCCTCGAACACCCACCGTCCGCCCGTCATCGTCCGCTCAATAGGAATCCTGATCAAGTGAAGCGGGTCAACCTTCATCGGGTCCTGGCCCAGCACGACCAGGTCCGCCAGCTTTCCCTCTTCCAACGATCCCTTCAACCTCTCCTCAAACGAGGCATAAGCTCCATGCAGCGTACCGACACGCAAAGCCTCCGCGACACGGATGCGCTGCCGCGGACCCCACACGGTGCCCTTCGTATCCGTCCGAGTCACGCTGGATTGCAATGCCATCATCGGTTCGAATGGCCCAGGAGGGTAATCCGAGGTCTGGGTGACCCGGACCCCGGCATCCAGAAAGCTGCGGACCGCGAACATGGAATTCAGCCGCTCGGCTCCGTACTCCTTGAACTTCTCCCCGTGATAGTACACGTAGGTGGAGAACGGATTCGGAATCACGCCCTGGGCCGCGATGCGCCTTACCAGATCGTCGTTGATCATCGTGCAGTGCTCAATCCGGAATCGCGGATCCTGGCGTGGCATCTCCTTCTGCAGCCGTTCGTAAAGCCGCAAAGTGCGGTCGATCGCCACATCCCCATTCGCATGCACAGCGATTTGCCATCCCGCCTGGTGCGCCTTCCGCGCATGAGCGGTAAGCTCCGCTTCCTCCATCACCCAGATGCCATAGTCGTCTGGCCGCCCCACATAGGGTTGGGAGAGCCGCGCCGTACGCTCTGAGATCGAGCCGTCGCAGACAAGCTTTAACGCCCCCAGACGAACCCACTCGTTTCCCATGCCGGTCCGGACGCCCGCGGCAATCATCTGATCCAGATACGCGTAGCTGATGAGGCTGTATACGCGAACCGGCAGTTCCCCGGCCTCGTAAGAATCCTGATACGCGCGCAAATCGTCTGGACTTCCCAGCGCATCATGGGCGGAGGTTACTCCTGCTTTCGCCAGCATGCGGGTGATGAGCTTCACTCCTTCCCGGTATTCCTCCCGCGTGTAGCCGGTGGAAAACATCTTCTGAAATGGCTGGATTGCCGTTTCACGAAGCCCGCCCGTCAGCCGCCCTGTGCTCGCATCCCGATCAATCTGTCCCCCCGCGGGATCGGCGCTCTTTTCATGAACGCCGGCCAGCCGCAGCGCCACCGAGTTTACAAAAGCCGTGTGACCGCCGCGATGTCCCACATAAACCGGATGCGAGGGTACCGCCGCATCCAGATCTTCGCGGGTGAGCTTACGCCCGTCGCTCGTCTTGGTATCGTCGTACTTGAACCCGATCACCCATTGGCCCGGAGGCGTCCTGGCGGCCCGTTCCCGGATCGCCGCCTGAATCTGCGCAATCGAGCGAAGGTCGCAATCGACTTGGCGCAAATGCCGGATTCCCGAGTACGCCACATGCGTGTGAGCGTCAATGAACCCGGGCACGACGGTCTTCCCTTCCAGATGGATCTTGCGGGTTCTCCCCGTCGCCAGCCTTAAGACATCTTCATTACCGCCCACCGCCAGCAACCGGTCTCCGGCGATGGCCACCGCTTCCGCTCGCGGAGCCCGCACGTCCATCGTGTGGATATTCCCGTGATGCAGAATCAGACCCGGTTCCATCTGGCCCGGGCGGGAAGCGCTCGATGCGCCAAGCCCGGCCAGAAATATGCGACGCGACATCACGCTAAGCATTCGCCCTCCAACCCTGAAAGTTCCTCACCAGCCATCCCGTCAGATCCGCTTCGCCGCGCATCTCCACACGGTTGCGGATGTCCACGGCATCCACCACCATAACCCGGATCCGGCTCACACCGCCTCGTACCGTTACCGCCCGGAGAACCTCGTCCTGCAAACCGGTGGCGCGGTTCCGGACGCTGGTGAATGTCCGGATCAATGTACTGGTTCAACCGCTTCGCTTCAGGGTACTCTCACCTTTAAATCTTCCAGCTTCGTGAGGAGATCCGCGACTTTAAAGGGCTTGGACAAATACTCATCCATGCCCGCGTCGAGGCAGCGTTGGCGATCCTCGACCGATGCGTGCGCCGTGAGCGCCAGAATGGGCGTCCGGTTTCCAGTGGCGCGCTCGCGCTCGCGGATCGCCATCGTCGCCTGCAACCCGTCCATCTCCGGCATCTGCACGTCCATCAGGATGAGGTCGAAAAGGCCCGCGCCGTGGGCCGCTACCGCCTCGATCCCATTGACTGCCATCGTGATCTCGTGACCCTGTTTTTCCAGAATGCGCTGTGCGAGGCGCCGATTAACCCCATTGTCCTCGGCCAGTAGAATTCGCATGCCCGCTTGCCGGGCGCTGGATGGCACCGGCGCGCCGCCGGCGTGGGCCCGGGCGGCGGAGGGCCACAACACATCGAGAATCGCATCCAGTAGTTGATGCGCGAAGATAGGCTTTACCAGGTAGCGCCGGATACCCAGTTGGCGGCAGCGTTCGGCATTAGCCATCAGATCCGATGACGAAAGCATCATGATGCCGGCCCCGGCCAAAGCGGGGTCTTGCCGGATTCGTTCGGCCAACGCAAATCCGTCCATCTCCGGCATCAACGCATCGAGCAGGACCAGAGAATAAGGCTCACCCGCGCCGTGGGCGAGCCGCAATGTTTCCAGCGCCCGAACGCCCGAGTCCACCAGGTCCGCCTGGATATTCCACTTGTCCAGGAAACCCGAAAGAATCCGCAGGTTCGTCTGATTGTCGTCCACCACCAGCATCCGCGTCCCGGCTAGATTCCGCACTTTTTCCGCCGGGCAATCCGTCTCGCAGCCCAGCGTTACCTCAAAGCGGAATGTGGAGCCTTGGCCGATTTCACTTTGGATCATGATCCGGCCATTCATTGCCTCCGCGAGCCTTTTGGAAATGGTTAGCCCGAGACCGGTGCCGCCGTACTTCCGCGTGGTGGAACCGTCCGCCTGGGTGAACGGTTCGAAGATGACGTGCAACTGCTCGGCAGTGATTCCGATGCCGGTGTCGGAAACCGAAAACAGAAGCGTGCACTCCTGCGCGCGCTGCGAAACCAGTTCCACCGAGAGCGTCACTTCGCCGGTACCGGTGAATTTTACCGCGTTACCCAAGAAATTCAATAAAATTTGACGCAGGCGCAGGGAATCCCCCACCAGCCGCGCGGGAACGTCGGGTCGCACGTCGCACAGAAACTCGAGTCCTTTCTCATGAGCACGGAAGGTCACCGACTTCAGAAGTTGTTCCAAGTGGTCGCGGAGCTGGAAGGGAGCCAATTCGATCTCGAGTTTGCCGGCTTCTATTTTCGACAGATCGAGGATATCGTTCAGAAGTTCCAGCAGCGATTCCGCGGAACTGTTGGCGGCCATGAGGTACTCACGCTGCTCGGCGTTGAGCTCGGTTTGCAGCGCCAGCCCCGTCATGCCGAGGATGCCATTCATCGGAGTGCGCAACTCATGACTCATGTTGGCCAGGAATTCGCTCTTCAGCCGGGAATCCGTTTCCGCTTTCTTCACCAGTCCCAAAAGTTGGGCGCGCGATGTATTGAGGTCGCCCATCATGTGATTTAGCGAGTCTGCCAGGCGGCCCAACTCGTCGCCGCTGTCGACAGACGCGCATAACGAATAGTTGCCGGATCCGAACTCCCGCGCCACTCGGGCGAGATGGCTGATGCGCTGCAGGAGCCAGCGGTTCACGATCAAGTGCATGGCGCCCAGGCCCGCAAAAAGCAGCGCCGCCACGGTGAGCATGCCAAACCGGAAGGTCGCATTAATTCGGTTTTGCGCCCGCGAGAGATCCAACTCGAGCGACAGGCCGCCAATCACGTTGCTCTTACGCACCGGGTCATGCGGACCGAAGATGGGAATACTGAACCGCAGCCGTTCCCGCCCATCGGACTGGTACACAAATGTCAGAGGCAGGCCGGCGGCGAGAACTTTGATGAACGCACTCTGTTCCGTGATCGTTCCGACCTTTTGCGGCATGGAGTCGGCGACCACCTCCAGCAGCGGATTTACGACGCTCATTCGCAAGACGCTGGGATGCGTCCTCGTAAAGCGCCAGATGGTTGGTTGCAGCGCCCCCCCCTTCATCAGGCCGGGGTTGTCGGCGATCAGTTCGCCGAAACCCTGGGTGGTGACGGAAGCGGTGGTCTGGAGTTCGTTCAATATCTCCCGCCGGGCGTCTTTGTATCGCACGATGCCCGCCACTGACAGGATCAAGGCGTAAATAGCGACCTTCAAAAGGAGCCACTTGGTAGAAATGGACCAGTTGCGGTTACACATCGCGCAAACCGCGGCTTCCTGGCAGCATCAAGCTGCTGATCGCAACCAGCAGCCCGCCAAGCGCGAGACCCCAGGGCATGTACTGAACCATCCAGAGATACGTCCGCTTGCGGCTGCGGATGTATTCGGCGCGCTGGACCACATCATCGCCGGAAGTCGTACTCGACCAGCGCAAAACGGCTGCCACACGTTTGCCGCTGACGGATTCATACACGTAATCACCAGAGCGACAACTTTCATCCATTTTGAGAATCTCACCGGTGACTGGCTCAACCCACAGCCTTAAACTGTATTGGTCATCCCGGCAGCGGATCTCCTGGCCGGGAGCGACTTTCACGCCAGGGTATTCTGCTGTCCCGGTATACGCTTCCGTATATTCGCCCCGCCCTTTATAATCGAATACAAAGGTCGGGATACCCTCGATATCTTCCTCCTGCAAGAACGCCAAAGGCACCCCTTTGACGTAGTTCCACCGGTAGCGGTAAGTCTGCTTGCGGACGTTTCGGGGGAAAGTGTAGATATCGCCCCGAAACTCCTTCCGCTGGTGGGCGCCGGTGGCTGCGTCAACCTCCGCCCGCGAGTGGTATTCCCAGGTTTTTTTGCCCGTGCCCGGGTCTTCCGTGATGAAGAAATCTTCCATCATTAGAAGCGGGGAAGACATATCGCTCGGGACCTCTCGAATGCCTTTTTCATTAATCGCCACTGGATCAGTGGCCGGAAATTCCCCCGTGGCGGCGTCTGGCGGCGTAGCCGTCCCAGCGAAGGTAGAATGCCACGACCAGCCAGGTTGGATGCGTCTTGCCCAACGGGGCTTCAGAGTGAGATGCCAGACCGCCGAGCCGGCCAGCAGCAGCAGAGCGGCCGCGATTACGATTCTTCGATTGATGCGGAACATGGTCTTAAAACGTCAGGCCTGTGGCCAGCACGACTCCCATGGATCGCCGGTTTCCCACAGTCTGGGCGAGTCGCCAACCACGACGTCCATCCAGAATTTCTTGTGCGGAGTCCACTGCGCGATGTAGCTGAACTCGTTCGAAAGCGCGCTCGCGCGCACGATACGGGTATTGTGACCAAAAATGATCCAGTCAATCTGGTTGCCGGGATACCACTTGCCCCAATCGGAAAAGCCCGTTGCGACTGGCGTATAGTCTCTGGAGAACCAGACGTAGCCGGCTTCGCCGAACGGCTTTCGCCGATGATCCTTGAATTCATAGCCGGCTTCCACGTGCCCAGCCATGGCGGCCAGCGCCCGCCCGGGGTCGAGCAGGATACCATGGTCCGGCAATAGCCGGCGAACTCCCCCACCAATTCACCGGCGGCGTAGAGTCTGGCGCGCCGGGAATCGATCGCTCGACGCGGATGTTCGTCAGCGCCATGTCATTATCGGCGCGTGAAGGCGAGTGACGGTAAAACACACCGGCCGAGTAGGTCGCCTCATCCGCCACAACCCTCGACAAGTTCAACCCGCCCATTACTCCGTCGCTTTTACCCCCCGCATCCCAGGTGGCATCCACGCGGTAAACAAAAGAATCGAAATCGAGGTTGTGAACATGCCATTCGGCGCGCACCGCGTCAAAGCTTCGGCGTGGATTGTGATACACCGCCTGGCCGCGCTTTGCCGAAAAGCCATCAAACACACCGTTTCCAATCAGGAACTGGCTCCCCAGAGCGATTTCCTGCCGCCTCACCGTGAACCGCACTGCGAGAGGTCCGGAAAGGTGCAGGCGAATCAGGGCTTTGTCCAACTCGAACCGGGGACGTCTGCCCGGGGCATGCGCACTCGTGCCGCTGCCGAAGGGGTCCAGGCCGGTGGTCTTCACGCCCAGGGCGCCCACTTCGATTTCGACCATACCCCGTCTCAGCGCGGCTCCAAGCCGCGCACTGGTTTCCACCCAGGATCTACGCCGCTCCCCAAAGAAAGGATGAGACTCGGTGAGAAGGTAATTTACAAGGCCTCCGGAAAACCGCATCCCGTCCTTCTCTACATCCTCCGCGATGGGAATCTTGCCGGGTTCCTGAGCCGGCGCCGCGACCGACATACACATGAAATACAAGAACGGAGACATCCCCGGCGCACCCTTCTCTCAGTGCTCCTATCGGCGCGGACCGGGGAAGTGAGAGCCCGGATTGGAGATCCTTCAGAAGTTTTTCACCAGCCATCCCGCCAAATCGGCTTCGCCGCGCGCCGCTACCTGGTTGCGGGCATTCACGCCATCCGCCACCAGAACGCGCACACCGCCAAGATTCGCCGCTATATCCGCAAGGTCACCCGCTTCTAACACTCCAGGAACAATCACATCCGATGGAACATACGCGAAGGCGTCATCCATCAAGGACGAAAAGCCCGTCAGGCCGCCCCGCACCGCCACGGCGTGGAGATCGTCTTCATACAGCCCGGCCAGCAATCCGAGCAGCCCGCCGAGCGGTTCCGCCTGCCGGTGAACGTCCGGACCAATCTGCCAGTTCACCAGTTCCTTGACCAGCGGACGTTCCTGGTTTGCAGGAGAAAACGAGTCGCCCCAGAGAGCGATACGCTTGCCATCCACTGTCTCGAGCCGCCGCGCCCAGGCGATCGCCGTACGCAAATCTTTCAATCGTGCGCCCGTCATGGTGTTGCCGAGCATCAGTTCCGTCGCGGCCAGCGAAATGCCCGCGCTCGATGGATGCCGCCGCGCATCCGGACTCGTTTCTCCGGTCCCCCTCACATCCACCAAACAGACCGCGATGCCCGCTCTCAGCAGCTTCTGAAGCTCGGAGCCGCGATGCGCCAGAAATCGCTCCTTGCCCCCCTCCGCGAATGCCATCACGAGCGGCGGCCGTGCCGCGCGCGCGGGCCGCAGCATCACCATCGGAACCACGATGCCCGGTTCCACCGTCAGGGTGTACGCTTCGGCTGTAGAACCCTCCCACCGGAGCGACCAAACCTGCGCCGCTTCCGCCGTCGTTGCCGGACGGATATCGCCCAACTTCTCCCCCCACTTCAGCCGCAGCCACTCACGCCGCTTCCCAGCGGTCAATCTGCCCATCTCCGCCCTGGCGGCAGAGAGTTTCTCGCGCCCCTTCTCCCGCGCCAGTTCATACACCGGCCGCATTCCGAGCGCCGCCGCCACCGCCGGAGTCAGCGCCGCCAGTTCCCCCTCAGGCCGCCGGTCCTCCGGTTCCTTCCGTGGCGGGGGAATCCCGAACCATCGCTCCAGCGCCGGGTACATCGTTTGCCGCTGTGCAGGCCCGATATTCGTACATTCGCCAGGCCCGGGAAACGGACCAAAGCCGTGCGCTTCCGCCAGATTCTCTTTCGCCCCGTAAAATCCGAATACCTTTTGATACCGCGCCCACGCCGGCAAATCCTCCACCTTCCAGCCCATTTCATACGAATACACGAACTTTCGCGGAGCCACCGACGCGCAAATCATCCACGGAAAAAACTGCCCCGAAATGCTGCCCCGCAAGTTCCGCGTAGTCTCCCAACTCCCCCAACCGGGGTCCGCAAGATCCTCGGACAACCGGTTCTTCTCCTTCAAAAAACGAGGACTCTCCGGCGTCGCCTCCCCGAAGTTGAAAGGGGCCACCGCCGCGATGCGCTTGTCCAGCGCGGCCGCTACTCCCGCCGGATCCCCTCCGCCAGCCACCGCCCCCAGCAGGACAATCCGGCTTGCATCGACATCCTTTCGTTCCAGCAACAGGTCCACCCCGCGCAGGATATCCCAAACCATCCACTGCATGAGACTTTCGCCGATGATACTCAACTGCATCCCCATCACGTATCGCGAATGATAGGCCTCGCGATTCCAGGGGTAATTCTGCAGCCGCTCGCCCGCGCCCATCTGATCCATCACCAGCACCGCTGCCCCGGCGCGCGCCCATAAGATCCCCATATCCTGGAGCTCAGCCTGGGTACGAGGTCGATGATGGCTATGCACGACCACCAACGCCGGCATCGGAGCCCGCGGCTGCGCCGGCAGATATAAGTTGGCCGTCACCCACAGTCCCGGTCTGCTCTGATAGACCAGATCCTGGCGCCGGTAGCCGCTGCCGGGAAACTCCCTGGTAACGCGCAATTGCAGCGGCCCGCGCACCGGAAAGGGACCGAGCGAAGCCGCCAACGCCTGAATCCGCGGGTCGCGAAAGTGCGCCCATTCCTCAGTATTGTGCACCTGGTCCCAGGCCGCCTTTTCCGCCGCGGAAGCCCGCCGCACACGCTCCCGTAAATGGCGTTCCAACATGTCCCGCCGCGGGGGCGTGAGTACGTCGGGCAAGGACGATGCCTCATCCGCATCCGCCGGCTTTGCCTCAGCCGGAGCCGCTCCATCCAGTAATGTCAGCCGCCGGTATCGCGCCGGACAAAAGGCCGTGCTGCTCTCAATCACCGGCAGCACAGAAACCTCGCCGCGCTCGTTGCCGCGGCCCGTGCGTGTGCGCATCACGAGCATCCGCCAGCTCTCTGGAATCCCATCCTCGCCCAACACCGCCGCCGCTTCCCGTAAAGGAATATCCAGTCGCGCGGTCCACCCGTCCGCCTCCACCATGGCAACCCCGCGCACCGGACTATTCCAATCGCCGCGAGGCCGCGAAATATACTGTCCTCCGGTCTTCCCAGCCGCATCGCGAACCGTACCACCGGGATCGATCGCATACTGTACATAGGACGATCCCGTCGTGGCCAGATACAACTGCACACTGTCCCCGGAAACGCCAGCCACCGGCTTGTCCGGCTCCGTGCAATGTACGAGCACAGCCAGAGTCGCGCCGTCGTGGATCGCCTTTACCTCGGTGGCATACTTCGGCAGCCGCGCCATCGGCTCATCCCGCCGCAGCCGCCAAACCGCGGCGCTGCGCCATGCCGCGCTTTCCCACCGCGCGTCCATAGCAGGAATCGCTCCACGCCCCGCCGTAAGCGGCGGATCCTGATTGCCTACCTCCGGACGGCGAAGCACTGGCGCGCCCAATGGGCTCTTCTCCTCACGGATCCGCGCCGAATGCGCGTCGGAGGGCCAGCGAAATCGCGTCTCGGGCATCCCCGGACGAGCCGCGCGCACGCGTTCCACCGTCACGTTCAATGACGACGCCGGCGCAGTCCCCAACTCGTACAGCGGCACCGCAAACTCCGCGCTCCATTCCTTCTCCGAAATGCGGCTGGCGATCAGAAACGACGTCTTATTCACATCCAGCGATTTGCGCTCCACCACATAGGCCCCCAGCGGCCCCGCTTTCAAGATCCAATCGGACGACAGCAGATCCCCGCTCACCAGAACATGTACACGGTCTTCTTCTTCCCACGCTGGATTCCGGCCCATCGATCGCGCCGTGAACCTGCCCGAAGGTTCCGGCATCCGCACGCCCACATACAGAAAGCCGGAGACCACCGCGCTCCTCACTTCCCCGCCGGCACTTCCGGAAACGCCTGCTTCGAGGGGCACAAGCTTCGCCGCCGGCATCTGTTGCCAGATCGCCTCCCCCAGGGCGCCGTCAACCTGTACGGTTTGTGAGGCGGCCGGAGCCACCCACGCCAACCAGCCAATCAAAGCGATACATTTTGCTGCATTCATATCATTGCCCTCCTCACTCCAGGCGCCGTCCGTTCCACGATTTCACCACATTCCTGCGAAAATATACAGAATGCAGAACCGGTGGCGCTGGTCCCTTCTTTTGTTGTCCGCGGCAGGCATTGGGCGCATGGCGGGCCCGGCTGCCGAATCGCCGGCTCCAGCCGTAGATGTCCTGACAAATCGCTACGACGTGGCCCGCACCGGCGCAAATCTCCGCGAAACCGTACTCACCGTGAAGAACGTCAACTCGCGCCAGTTCGGCAAACTTTTCGAACGCGAAGTGGACGGTGATATCTACGCCCAGCCGCTTATCAAAACCGGCGTCAACATCCCCCGCCTTGGCGTGCGCGACGTTGTCTACGTGGCCACGGTGAACAACAGCCTCTATGCATTCGACGCCACCGTGCCGGCCGCCGCGCAGCCCTACTGGCACGTTGGCCCCGCCGTCTTCGCCGGCGCCGTGCCCAAAGCCCATGTCACCGATCTTCCGTCCACCCAGGAATACCTGAACTTCGCCACCACCGTCGGTATTGTGGCCACTCCTGTCATCGACGGCAAAACGAACACCATCTACGTGGTTGCCCAATCCCGGCACGGCGAGGACTTCCGCTTCCGTCTCCACGCTTTCGATCTTGCCACCGGCCGGGAAAAAACGGAGATGAACAGCCCGCAACCTATCGAAGCCTCCTATCTCGGCAACGGCATCGGTTCCGAGGACGGCAAAATTCGCTTTAAAGCTCGTAAAATGCTCAATCGGCCCGGATTGCTTCTGATGGAAGGCGTCGTCTACCTCGCCTTCAGCACCCATCTGGACGGCGAGCCCACCTTCAACGCACACGGCTGGGTTCTGGCGTATGACGCTGCCACTCTGAAGCAGGTATCCGTGCTCTGCACCACCCCCGATGGGATCCAGGGCGGCATCTGGCAAAGCGGCGCCGGCCTCGCCTCGGAGAAAAGAGAAGGCCCCGTGCCGCTCCTCTATGCCGTAGTTGGAAATGGCAGTGTAGGCGGCCGCAATCACAGCCAGAGCATCCTGCAGTTGTTCCCCGGCGCCTTGTTGAGCGTCAAGCTAACTTTCGTCCCGGCAGACCATGCCTATCAGAATGACCGCGACCTGGATCTTTCCACCGGTCCCGTGCTGCTGCCCGATTACCCGCTGATTGCCGCCTGCAGCAAGGAGGGGAAATGTTACGTGGTGAACCGTACCACCATGCGTCTGGTGCAGGAATTTCAGGCGGGCGTCAACAGTTACGGGGGAGAGCGCGCCCCCAACATTCACGGCACCCCGGTTGTCTGGAAGAACACACAAGGCCAACTCCGCCTTTACGTCTGGGCGGAAGAGGATTTTCTGCGAGCCTACCAGTTCGACGGCCAGCGGTTCCAGGGAGCCGGCAAGAGTTCCGTTCGCGCCCCCGAGAAAAGCATGCCCGGGGGAATGCTCAGTCTCTCGGCGAACGGCAGCGCGGCGGATTCCGCCATTGTCTGGGCCGCGCTCCCGCTCAGCGGAGATGCCAACGCGAAGTCCGTCGATGGCGTGGTTCGGGCATTCGATGCATCGAACGTAGGCCAGGAACTCTGGAATAGCGAGCAGCAGCCCGCCCGGGACAAGACCGGCTTGTTCGCGAAGTTTTGCCCTCCCGTCATCGCGAACGGAAAAGTGTACGTTGCCACGTTTGCCCCGCGCGGGGCGCCGAATCAGCTGGTCGTCTACGGGTTGCTCCCTGCTTCCGCTGCTTCCGGCCCTGCCGGCGCTGCCGGGCCGCAGGCTCGTCATGCGCCGGCACGCCGTTCCTGATCTTTGGCACCGCCGCCTAGATGATGCAGGCGCGTTTCCCATGCTTCTTTCCTCACCTACACCGCCCCCGCGGGGTTCCATTTCGTGCAAAAGAAGGAGGGCGGCGGGCGCATCGAGCTCACCAAAGCCAGCCGCACCAGCTACTGCATCATCGCCATTCACGCGAGCACGCCCGCCAGGAACAGTCTGGAAGCGAGCTTCGCCGCGGAATGGCAGGCCATCCGCTAAAGACCGTCGCGCCCGTAGTCGCGCCGCAATCCACTGTCCGGCCCGCCGGTAAGACGCGCGCCGCGATAGGCGCAGCCGCGTCCACCGCCGTGGGCAGCCGGTTTTCGCGACGCTGCTCGTGCTCGACGCCGGCGCCAGCGTACTCTCCATGCTCATCACGACTCCCTCAAAAGACGCGTACCGGACCTGCGAGGAAGAGATCGAAGGAATGCTAAGCACCCTTGCCTTGAAGCGCATACAAACCACCGCCGGCGGCCAGCAGACGACCGGTGGAAAATTGGTGATCCCGCCGCCCCACCGGCCATCGCGATCGCCGACCTCGCCGGCGGCGTCCTGGTAATCAAAATGACCAATCTGCAGAGGTCGTCCTGCGCGGCTGGCTGGAGCGCCCCGAAATGACCATCATGACTCTTAACGGCCCCTGGTACGACGCCCCCATCCCCGCGAACATCTTCTCCAACCCGGAACGGGGCGCAAACCTCGACCAGAACTGGGTCCGGAAAAAGTGAGCCTTGCCGCCCACGCAAAGTCGCGCAACGGGCAGCAAGTAATTCGAGCAGCGGCAGAGGCGGCGCACCGGCTCTAGATCATTAATGGCCGAGAGCCTGTGTATGTAAGTAGTTGAAATGTGGTGGGCGCGACAGGACTCGAACCTGTGACCTCCTGCGTGTGAAGCAGGCGCTCTAACCAACTGAGCTACGCGCCCGGCGTAGCGGGAATCTTCAGTGTAAAACAATCCCTGGTCCAGCCGCTACGCAACTCCCTTTCATCTCCCATTTCAGTCCTGCCAAACCTGCTGAATAGGATGCGGTTTCAGGAGCTTTTGTCTGCAGCAGCGGGGCTTCGAGGCTGGCGATGCGGCGGAAATTCGAGGCGGCGCCGGTAGAGGAAAATTGCCCTGACGCTTCAACAAGCTTTCTGGACCCGCACAAGCAGGAGACTCATAACTAAGAGGTCGCCGCGGACATTCTCCTGAAACCGCAACCCTATTCCCTGAGCAGTTTTTCGTAGAAACGAATCTGGCGCGCCAGTCCGGGTTCCGTCACCGTCCCGCCGCGGACGCTTCCGGCTGCATCGCTTCCACAAACGCGGCCGTATTGACAAAATTCTGGTAGCGCACAATCTTCCCATCGCGGAACTTGAAATAGTGCGCGACCGGCGAGTTCACGAGCTTGCCGCTTATTCTCATGGTTGCCTCATACCGGCCAAATGCGGCGACGGCATCGCCGGACTCGAGAAACTCGGTCATATCGAGCTGCGGGCCGGTATGGTCCTTCGCAAGGCCTTCAAAGAAGCCGGCCGTTTCAGCAATTCCGCGGCGAATCCCGCCGAAGGAAATGATCGGCGGCGCCTCCATTTCCCAAACTACATCCTGGTCAACCCGCGCCAGGATGGCCTGTATGTCGCCACGGCTGAACGCGGCATAAAGTTCTTTCACGATGGAAACGGACATGTTTGCATTGCCTTCACCTGAACTACGGAGGCAACGGCTGGACTGGATTTTCCCGGTACCGTTTATCCTGAAAGAACATGGCACAGCGTTACGACGCGATTATCGTGGGCGGTGGACACAACGGGCTGGTGACAGCGGCTTACCTGGCAAGAGCCGGCCGCAAGGTGTTGGTGCTGGAGAAGCGCGAACTGGTGGGTGGCTGCGCGGTCACGGAAGAGTTGTGGCCTGGTTACCGGGTTTCCACAGCTTCCTACCTCAGCAGCCTGCTGCAGCAGAAGGTGATTCGCGATCTCGAACTCGAGAAGTTTGGCTATAAGGTGGATGCCAAGGATCCCGCTTTCTTTTCTCCCTTTCCCGACGGCCGGTATCTCTTTATGTGGCAGGACGAACGCCGGACGCTGGAGGAAATCGCCAAGTTCTCGAAGCGCGATGCCGCGAGTTTTCCTTTGTATGAGGCGCACCTGGAAAAACTGGCGGCGGTGGCGGAGTCCCTGCTTCTGACGACTCCGCCTGAATTTCCGCCGCAAAAGCTGGGCGACTTTGCGGAATGGCTGAAGCTTATGGGTAAGGTGCGCGGGCTGGGAAGGAAGGAAATTGTAGGTCTGGTGAAGGTGTTCACCCAGAGCGCCGCCGATTTTCTGGACGACTGGTTCGAGTCGGAAGAAGTGAAGGTGACGCTGGCTACGGACGGAGTGATCGGCGCCAACGGGGGGCCGCGGTCACCAGGGACGGCGTATATCCTGCTGCACCACTGTATGGGTGGGCTGGCGGGCAAGCGTGGTCTTTGGGGGTTTGTGAGGGGAGGCATGGGGGCGGTGTCGGATTCGATCGCGGCCAGCGCCCGCAGCAAGGGAGCGGAAATTCGAGTGAACGCCGGAGTGTCGCGCATTCAGGTGCGGGAGGGGCGGGCGCAGGGCGTCGTACTCGAGAGTGGAGAAGAGATTGCCAGTCCCGTGATCGCCAGCAACCTCGATCCGAAGCTGACCTTTCTCCGGTTGTTGGAAGAGCGGCATCTGCCGGGGGACTTTGTGGCTCAGATTCGCCGGTATCGCAGCGAAGGCACATCGTGTAAGATCAACCTCGCTTTGAGTGGTCTGCCTGATTTTTGCGTGCTTCCGGGGGCGCCGGCGCCGCACCATAAGGCGACGATGCACATTTGCCCGAGCATGGATTATGTGGAACGGGCATGGGACGACGCCAAATACGGGCGGCCATCGCAATTTCCGTTGCTGGAGATGACCGTGCCCACGATGTACGACCCATCGCTCGCGCCGGCCGGGCGGCATGTGATGGGCATCTTTTTGCAGTACGCACCCTACACGCTGCGGGACGCGAACTGGGATGAATTGCGGGAGCCATTCGCCGACCGGGTGATCGCTCTGATTGCCGCGTATGCGCCCAATATCAAGGATATTGTGGAGCACCGGCAGATCCTGACACCGCTCGATCTGGAACGGCGGTTCCATATCACCGGCGGAAATATTTTTCATGGCGAGATGAGTGTGGACCAGATGTTCGCAATGCGGCCGCTGGCCGGGTGGGCGAAGTATCGGACTCCGGTCAAAGGGCTGTATTTATGCGGCTCCGGCGCGCACCCGGGCGGAGGGGTGATGGGTGCGCCGGGACATAACGCGGCGCGGGAGATGCTGCGGGATTAGGAAGTTTTCAGCGAGCCCGGCGCACGCCGTAGCGGTTTAGCGCGAGGGCCGCCAGTTGCAGGACGGCGGCAAGTGCCAGCCACACTTG
>DATLCW010000140.1:0-35032 GCA_035526195.1 Bryobacteraceae bacterium | reverse complement strand
ATGTCACGGCCGACTCCCAGCCCGCGGGCGACATCACGATCTGGGATGAAATCCTCTTTCCGCTCGACCCCGAATTGGCGGACCGGACGGACCTCGGGTCGATCGCCGTCAGCCGTTGGGAACCGGCAACCAAACAGATGGTGGAGGAGAGCTATCGCTGCCAAGCGGGCGGCCTGGTGGTGGTGACGCTTCGAAACCGTACCGCGGGTTATGAACGGTCCTGGCCTCTAGGACGCTGGGCGGTCAAGACAAAGCCTGTTGCGCCTGTCCGCAAACGCCGCACTCCCTCCCCTGAATGACTATCCGCATGCCAAAACCTTCTATCGACTGGCTACTCATTTTTGTGCCTGTCACGCTGCTGCTGAAGTATACCCAGCCCGACGCGCATATTGCGATCTTCTCCACCGCGTGCCTGGCAATTATTCCATTGGCGGGTTGGCTGGGACATGCCACCGAGCATCTGGCGGCGCGAACGAATGAGGCCGTCGGCGGGCTGCTCAATGCCACCTTTGGTAACGCGGCTGAGCTGATCATCGCTCTCATCGCGCTGCAAAAGGGCCTCCATGGCGTGGTGAAAGCTTCGCTCACCGGCTCCATCATCGGCAATGTACTTCTGGTATTGGGCGCCGCTTGTTTGGGGGGCGGATTGAAGTTCAAGATGCTGCGCTTCAATGCGTCGGGCGCGCGATCCCAGGCGAGCATGCTCACGCTGGCCGCCATCGCCCTCATTCTGCCGGCTGTGTTTCATTACCTGGGAGGTCCGGCCGCGCGGTCTAAAGAAGCGGGACTCAGCCTCGAGATTTGCGCCGTGCTGATCATCACCTATTTCGCCAGTCTGGTATTCACGCTGCACACGCACCGCCAGTTATTTGAAAGCTCCGCCGAAGTTGAGAAGGTGCATGACGACGCGGCTCCCTGGACCACGCGCAAGTCTTTCGGCATTCTGCTCCTTTCCACGGCTCTGGTGGCATGGATGAGTGAAGTGCTGGTAGGTTCGGTGGAGCACGCGGCGCATGCATTGGGCATGACGAGCGTTTTTGTCGGCGTGATCGTAGTCGCCATTGTGGGCAACGCGGCTGAGCATAGCACGGCCATTCTGATGGCGATGAAGAACCGTATGGATCTCGCGCTCGGTATCGCCGTGGGCAGCAGTCTGCAGATCGCCCTTTTTGTGGCGCCGGTCCTGGTGCTGGCGAGTTACGCCATCGGACCCCATCCAATGGACCTGGTCTTCACGCCCGCGGAAGTGGTGGCGGTGGTGTTGGCGGTGGCGATTACCGGGCAGATCTCCGGCGACGGGGAATCGCATTGGCTGGAAGGGATACAATTGCTGGCGGTATACATCATTCTGGGAATCATGTTTTACTTTCTGCCGGAAGGGGAGTTCAGCCATTGATCGCGCAAATAGCGGCGCGCCTGCGTAGCGCCCGGATGTACGATCTGGCGCAGCCGTATTACGTCGGCATGCCGCATCATCCATCGCATCCGCCGTACCTGTTTAGCCTCGTGAAGAAGCACGGCGATTTCGTTTCGTCCGTGTGCGGCAGCTCGGCCAGTGAAGCGATTGCACTCGGCGGCCACGTGGGGACGCATATCGACGCTCTTTGCCACTTCTCCCGCGACGGCAAATTGCACGATGGGAGCGTGGCGGCCGAAGTGCAATCCTATGCACGGGGCCTTGAACGCCTGTCAGTGGATACGATGGCTCCGTTGATGAGCCGCGGCGTACTGCTCGACATTCCTCCGCTCGCCGGTGTTGGGGTACTGCCGGCCGATTTCATAGTCACTCCAGAGTTGATGGATGCCGCCTGCCAACGGCAGAGTGTGGAGATTCAGCCGGGCGACGTGGTGCTTATCCGCACCGGCTGGGCCACCCACTGGGGCGACGCCGCCAAGTACATCCGCCAGGTGCACGGACCGGGACCGGAAGAGCCGGGCGCGCGTTGGCTCAGCGCCAGGGGCGTGATTGCTGCTGGCTCGGATACGATAGCTTTTGAGCGCGTGCCCTCCGCCGGCATGCCGGTCCATCTCCATTTGTTAGTCGAGCGCGGCATCCATATTATCGAAGCGTTAAACATGGAGGAACTGGCGCGCGATGCTGTCTATGAATTCCTGTTTCTGGCATCCCCCCTCCGCCTGACGGGCGGCACCGGATCTCCCATCCGGCCGCTGGCGCTGCATTTTCCCACCGCATAAGGAGAATTATCTTGTTACCCGAATTGAACGGTAAAACCGCGCTCGTCACAGGCGCATCGCGCGGCATCGGAGCCGCCACGGCGGTTGCCCTCGCCAATAACGGATGTACGCGCGTCCTGATCCACTACAACTCGTATCAGGAAGGGGCGGACCGCGTGATGCGCGAGATCCGGGAAGCCGGCGCAGCCACAGAAGCGCTGCACGGAAATCTCGGCACACCGGAAGGCATCCGCGCCTTTCGCGAAAAGGTGAGCCAGCAGGCGTCCGAGTTAGACATCCTGGTCAACAACGCCGGCTCGCTGGTAAAGCGCGCCTCGCTCGTCGAGTTCTCCAATGAGTTGTATGACCAGGTGATGGATCTGAACTTCCGCAGCGCCTGGTTTCTCTCCCAGGAGGTTGTGCCGGGGATGATCCGAAAGGGAGCAGGCGTGATCGTCAACGTCAGTTCTATCGCCGCCCGCAATGGGGGCGGGCCGGGAGCGGCAATCTACGCCGCATCCAAGGCGGCCGTCGCCTGCATCACGAAGGGCATGGCAAAGGAATTGGCGCCGAAGGGCATCCGGGTGAACGCCGTGAGTCCGGGCACGGTGAATAACCATTTCCACGAAGTGTTCAGCAATCCGCAGATGCTGGATGCCGCGGTGAAGATGACGCCCGCCGGCAAGCTCGGCACCGATGAGGAGGTGGCGGACACGATTGTGTTTCTGTGCTCCGAAGGGGCGCGCTTTATCATGGGACAGACCATCGAGATCAACGGCGGCATGTACATGGTTTAACCGGCGCACAGAGGCTTCCAGTGGTTAAAATCATCAGAGCCGCCCTGATGATCGCATCAGGGGTCTTATTCCCTGCATCCTGTGGCGGCTCGCCGGTTAAGAGCGACAAGCTTCTTACCTACATCGACTACGTCGTGGAACATCAGTTGCGGAACGACGCCGGCATCCGCTGGGTGCGGGATGCGCTGGAGGGAAACACAGCGGCATGGGTGCTGGCCGTCCGCGGTTATGCCAAAACGATAGGCAGCCGCGATTCCGGTTATCTCGCCTTTCGCCGCCGGTGGGCCTGGACGGACGCGAAGGTGAACCAGTTGCTTTCTTCCGATGCCGGCAGGATGCTCAATCAGCGTATCGCGGAAGTCTCAAAGAATTTCCAGTCCCAGCCCGGCATGTCCGGGTACACGCTGGACCACGGCTCGCTGCGCCGTTCTTTGGACACGCAAACCAGCTACTTCGAGAAAAACTGGAGTGTGAATCTGTTGGGTCCGGATCTTGTCTCGAAACTGAACAAGGAGCTGGAAGACCGCGATTATCCGGACGCCCCTACGGAAGCCTCCGCGAAGAAATTTTACAAAGCGCTCCGCGGCGTAGATCTGGCGCCCGTAGACAATCCGAAAACAAAGAAAGTGGAAAGCGTGACCAGTCCCACCAACGCTTCCCCCGGCCTGTCGGATCATGGACGCCTGAGCGCGGTAGACTTTGTGGTGAAGAAGAACGATACCGCGATAGCCGGCGCGGACACGGCCGACCTTAGCAAGTGGCGCATGAAGCGCACCGGTGGCGGGACTTTTGAAGAAGCGCTGAAGACAGCGGTTGCCGCTCTCAACAAATCCGCGGGCGCCACGCTGTTCAATGGTCCGCTTCCCGCCCCGGACGAGCCGTGGCACTACACGTACCTGCCGGTTAAAGAGGCGGAAGACAAAGCTCCCTGACCAGCGCGAATCAGCGCAGCGAAATGTTTCCGCCGCCGTCCCATTCCACCTCATCCGGGATGGCGTCCGCCTTCATGACGAAGGCGCAATATTCCACCGTGTGCTGGGTTTTCGCGGGGATCCAACGGTACCCGGGCACACCGAACAGTGAGCCGCGCTCGATCATCTTCCGTCTTGTTTCCGGCATGGGAGAGGCCCCGAACTCCATGCCCCGGGTCAGGGTCTTACTGTTCCACGGCGGTTGAGGGCGGCTATGATTTTCTTCCCATATACCCAACCAGGGAAAATCGGTGCGCCGCCACACATAACCGCAAAGCAGCTTCGCGCCGGGGTTCCATGCCGCAAAAAAAGCCTGTTCCCGGTGCGGATCCATAAGATGCGTGGTAAACCCGCTGCTCGCCGGCGCATCCGGCATAACCCGTAAATCCAGCGAGCCGCCGTGTTTCAACGGCACCCGCGGCCAATCGAAATCGGCGCCGGGGAGATAGCGGCCCAACTCCGCCCCGAAATCCGTTTCGAAGACGCGGGAGCGGGTGGCGGGCGCACGGAAAAGCGTCTTGCCTTTTTCGAGAAACGGCGGCCCCAGCGTCACATGCTGTGTCCAGGCTGTGGGTTTGTCGATGGAGGTGAGATTGCGGGCGGACTCCGTGATCACGGCGACCGTACCCTTGAGCCGGATTTGCCGCTCGAAGGCGATTTGTGACAACGGGAAGGTAGCGCGGGAAGTCAGCACGCCATCGGATTCCGAAATGGCGTAGGGCACGATCGAACCCTCGCCGTGCGGCGTCAAGCCCGCCGCGGCCTCTTCGGGAGACATGCCGCCGAAGATGTCCATGCAGAGATTGTGTCCCATGATTCCCGCCAACAGGCGGCTCTCGTCGTGGGCTCCATAAGCGCCTCCATGCACCGGCCGGTCAAATCGCGACGGCTCGATGGAGGGCCACGGCGGAGTCCAGAGAGGATTCATGCCGGAAGCTTTATGAGTGAGCTCCGCCAGATGTCCTCCTTCGAAAAGCACGGTGACGCGCAGGAGATCATTTTCCAGCGACCAGGCACGGCGGTTGCGATAAGTAGTTTCACTCATGATGCATTCGCCAATATAATCAAATCGGGAATGCCGATGCACGTGATTCCGCTGTGGATGCTGCTGGCTGGCCGCTTTTGGGAAGCGGCTCCCGCCCGCCAATGGAGCGACGAACAACTGCTGGAGATTCTGAAAGACTCGCCGTGGGCGCAACTGACTTCCTTTCGCGATGGCGCGGATCTTCCCGTTTATCTCGCCACCGCTCAACCGATGCGCGATGCCGAAGCGGAGTACTTGAGACGTTCTCTCTTGCGACGGCAGGCAAAGCCCTTGGCCCGCAGTGAGTACGAAATCTTCCTGTCTGAGAATGAAGGAAAAGTGATCGTCCTCGCCGTTCGCAATCCGAATCTGCTGGCGCTGGCCGAGGATGCGGAGGTGAAGCGCATGGAAGAGGAATCGATCCTGAAGGTGGGGAAGAAGAAGTTGAAGATGTCGGGGCATTTTCCGCCCGCGGAATTCGATCCGGTGCTGCGCATGGTCTTTCCCAAGCCCGCGGAAGCGGTGAAGGAATTGAATTTCGAACTGTACATACCGGGCGTGACCGGCCCTTACCGCCAAGCCGTTTTCAAATTGAAGGATCTGAACTATCAGGGCAAGCCGGAAATGTGACCCGCACTGTGATACCATCTCCCGCTGTGACGGATTCCCGAAGTCTACAGCGTGCGTTGTGGGTGTTGTTCGCCGTCAACGTGCTCAATTTTTACGACCGGAGTATTGCGGGCGCGCTGGCTGAGCCGATACGGCGGGAGTTCGACCTCTCGGACACGCAAATCGGATTTCTGGGCACCGCGTTCATCTGGCTATACGCGATTGTGGGCGTACCCATCGGACGGCTCGCCGACCGCTTCAGCCGCAAGAACATTCTGGGCTGGGGCGTGCTCATCTGGAGTGCCCTAACCGGCTTAAACGGGCTGGCTCAGAATTTCGGCATGCTGTTGGGCGCGCGGTTGGGCGTGGCGGTGGGGGAAGCGGCCTGTGCGCCTACGGCCACCAGTTGGATCGGCGACCTCTTTCCGCCGGATAAGCGCTCTCGTGCCTTGGCGCGATTCATGCTCGGCGTGCCGGTTGGCGCAGCGCTCAGCTATTTCTTTAGCGGGCCGCTGGCGCAGGCCTATGGATGGCGAATGGCGATGGTGGTCGCCGCGGTTCCCGCGGCTTTGCTGGTGCCGCTGCTGCTGAGACTTCCGGAACCGGTGCGGGGGGCTTCCGAAACCATGAAAGAGGGCGCCGCCGCGGGATCCATGTGGCGGGTCCTGCGTATTCCCACGATCTGGTGGATCATCGCTTCAGGCACCTTGTTGAATTTCAACATGTACGCCTTCGGAACGTTTCTTCCAGCGCTGTTCAGCCGCGTGCATGGCCTCACACTGGCGCAATCGGGCATTGCCACGGGCATCGTGTATGCCGTGGGCGGCATCGGAGGAGGCTTGCTGGCGGGGCGGGTAGGCGACTATGTGGTGCATAAGCGGAAAGACGGCCGGCTGCTGGCCGCCGCGGGATTCGCGCTCCTGACGGCTCCCTTCGCGTTGTTCGGAATCTCACTGCCCGCGGGCTCGCTCGCGCTGGCCGTGGCGCTGATCGCTTTCGCTTTCGCCGGCTGCAACACCTATTATGGCTTTGTGTATTCGACCATTCAGGACATCGTGCCGCCGTCGCTGCGCGGCACCACGATGGCGATTTACTTCATGGCGATGTACATGATGGGAGCGAGCGTGGGACCACTACTGACGGGCCATGTCAGCGACTGGCGCGCTCATGCCGCGGCTCAGGCGGCGGGCTCTTCAAAGGTCACCGAGCAGTTTCGTGCGATTGGCTTGCAGGAAGGGATGCTGATGATCCCTCTGCTGTCCTTGGGACTGGCGGTTGTCCTTTGGGCTGGATCGCGCACGATCACCAGCGATATGGCCCGCCGTGAATCGGCAGCGGTGCAAGCCGTAGCATAGAAAGGATGCTGCTTTCCCAGGACTTGGAAATCGCTCTTGCCCGGACCATCCTGACGCTCGCTCTCGCGCTGCTGGTCCAGCCCGCGGCCGCCCAGACTGTGCAAATTTATTCCGAGTTCCGGCGGGTGGACGTGAAGGGCGAAATCCTCCCGCAGGATCGCGCCGGCAAGCCCCGGGAAATCCTTTCGCCGGAGTTCGTGCGAAATGGTTTTCACTCCTTGCGCGCGGTAATCCGGGCTGCCAAAGGCAAATGGTACACGTTGCATGTCTCGCAGAATCCGGAAGAGTCCCTTCAGGTGACCATCTACAGGGAGAAGGGCGATAGTCTGGAACTATTGAAACAGCCAGTGCAGGCGCAGGGAACCGGCGCGGCCGAATCCTTCTGGCTCGATGTGTTCGTGCCTCCGCTGGCCGCGGTGCGCCGGGTACGGCTGGAAGTGCAGTTGAACGACGGCTCGGGCTGGGTGATCTATCCGATGGAAGTCCGGTTGCTCGCGGCGATTGTCCCCCGGCACAACCCCCTGGGCGCGGCACTGCCACCGCCCTCCGAGCCCGCCGATGCAACCGTGCGTCAGGCATTGAGGGAGTATCTTTGCAAGGAAAAGCCCGCTGCCGGGAGTGCGCCGGGGAGCATGCGCGAGCTGATGCGCAGAAACGCGCGCCAGGATATCACACTCGCCCGGGCATTGGAAGCGAAATCGGCTGACAAAGAAAAGTTACTGCTTTCGATCGTCCAGGCGGCTGGCGGGGACAGCGTAACCGGCTGGTGCGGCGCAGCCCCGGCAGTCTCCCCGTTCGGGACGGAGTGGTATCTCCGGGTACGCGATTTCATCTATCGCGAGGCTTCCCGCTAATGCTGGCGGCCGCAATCGCCATCGCCCTCACCCATGTCACGGTGATCGATGGCACCGGCGCCTTGCCGAAGGAAAATCAAACCGTGCTGATCCGCGACGGCCGGATCGCGGGTATCGGCGATGTACCGATTCCGAAAGGCGCCAACACCATCGACGCTACCGGAAAGTATCTCATTCCGGGACTGTGGGACATGCACACCCACGTGCTCGTCAACCCCGAACGCCATTTCCCCAAGCTGCTGGCCAGCGGCGTCATTGGAATCCGCAATATGCACGTGCCAACCGCGGATCCCATGAAGGCCGTGAGCGGCGCGCGCAAGCTGGCAGGTCCCCATATTGTGGCGAATGGGCCGATCATCGATGGTCCCAGGCCGGTTTGGCCTTACTCGGTGCCAGCCGCGGACGCCGGTTCCGCCCGAACAGCCGTGGAGGACCTGAAGCGCGCCGGCGCGGATTTTTTCAAGGTATACGACTTCCTGCCGCGTGACGCGTACTTCGCTCTCGCCGCCGAAGCGCGTAAGCTTCGCATGCCCATGGTGGGGCACGTACCGCTGGCGGTTACGGCGGAGGAAGCCGCACGGGCGGGCCAGAAAAGCATCGAGCATTTAAGTGGCGTGTTTGAAGCCTGCACCGCCAACGGCAGTTTGGAGCGGCAAATGAGACTGGCGGTCAATCTCTGGAGAATCGCGCCGCAACATGCTGCCAAACAAATGCAATCGGTCTTGTTCGAGGCGGCGTCCACCTACGATGCCGGCCTTTGCAGGCCGCTGTATGATGTCTTTGTCGAGAAGGGGACGTGGCATTGTCCGACGCTGGTGGTACTGCGGCAGGTGCGGCGGGCGGGCGTGGCGGTCGTGCGCGACATGCACGAGGCTGGCGTGAAGCTGCTTGCCGGAACCGATGCCGGCAATCCGGACAGCGAACCGGGCGACAGCCTTCATCGGGAGTTGGAGTTGCTGGTGGAGGCTGGTCTGACGCCGATGGCCGCGGTGCAGACGGCCACGCGGAACGCGGCGGAATTTCTAGGACGCCTTAACGAATCCGGGACGATTGAAAAAGGCAAACAGGCCGACCTCGTGCTGCTGGATGGGAATCCGCTCGAGGATATTCGCGCTACCCGCCGCGTGGCTGCCGTTATCCTCAATGGCAGGATCGTCAGCCGGTAAGTCTTTTGGGAAACGGATGGCCGTGGAGTTTCATATCCACGCGGACGCCGCGAAAGCGCACCTGTTCCCGTTCGAGCAGCAGCCTCTGTTCGAAGGCGCCGGGACCGCGCAGGCAGATCCGGCCGCCTGACCCAAGCACCCGGTGCCACGGCAAGGGGCCCGCCGCGCCACGTAATGCCGAAGCGACAGCGCGGGCGGCGCCGGGAAAGCCGGCGGCTTCCGCAACCGCTCCATAGGTGGCTACTTTGCCGCGCGGAATGCGCCGTATGGCCGCCAGCACTTTGTTTCGAAAGCCCGCAGGGGATAACGCCATAGGGATTCCTATATACTGTCTCACTAATGCGACTTTTTTTTATCCTCGCCGCCGGTTGCGCGCTATTCGCTCAGCAACGTCCCGCTATCACGCAACAAACCATTGACCAGTGGATGAAGGAGCTCTCCAACTGGGGCCGTTGGGGAAAAGAGGATCAACTGGGCACCGTCAATCTGATCACGGCGGAGAAGCGCAGGCAGGCAGCGCTGCTGGTAAAGGACGGCGTTTCCGTGTCGCTCGCCCACGACACGCTGAAGGAGAAAGCGGTGGACAATTCCAATCCGTTCAGCCACGAGATGAAGGCTACCGGAGCGCGCCCGTTCGGCCAATATAGCGTGGACGAATACAAGGTCAGCTATCACGGCTATGCGCATACGCATATGGATTCGTTGTGCCATATCTTCTATAAGGGCCAGATGTATAACGGCTTTAAACAGGAAACCATTACCGATGCCGGGGCGCAGAAACTGGCGGTGACGAACTTCAAAAACGGCATCTTTACGCGCGGCATTCTGATGGATATTCCGAAGCTCAAAGGCGTTCCCTATCTGGAGCCGGGGACGCCCATCTATCCGGAAGATCTGGATGCCTGGGAAAAGCAGGCGGGAATCAAGGTGGCATCCGGGGATGTTGTCTTCATCCGTACCGGACGCTGGGCGCTGCGTGCGGCAAAAGGGCCGTGGGATGTCGGATCCAAGTCCGCCGGCTTGCATGCTTCGTGCGCGCGCTGGCTCAAATCGCGAGACGTGGCCATGCTCGGCAGCGATGCGGCGAGCGATGTGATGCCGTCTGGTGTGGCCGGCGTGGTGCAGCCCATTCATCAATTGATTCTGATCGCCCTGGGCACGCCAATCTTCGATAACTGCGATCTGGAGGCGGTGAGCGCCGAGGCGGCAAAGCGGAAGCGATATGCGTTTCTGATTACTGCTTCCCCGATTCCGGTACCCGGCGGGACCGGCTCTCCGCTGAATCCGATCGCGGTCTTCTGATGTCCACGCAGCCTTCGACAAAACCCGCCCCTGGTGAGTTTCACCGCCAACTGGGCCTGCTCGACTCGACAATGATCGTGATCGGGTCGATGATCGGCTCCGGGATCTTCATCGTCTCGGCGGAAATGGGGCGGTTGATCGGGAGTCCGGGATGGCTGCTGGTGGCGTGGCTGCTTACCGGGCTGCTTACGGTGATGGGAGCACTGTCGTATGGCGAACTCGCTTCCATGATGCCGAAGGCGGGCGGGCAGTACGTGTACCTGCGGGAAGCCTTCTCTCCGTTGTGGGGATTTCTCTATGGCTGGACGCTGTTCATGGTCATTCAGACCGGAACCATCGCCGCGGTCAGCGTTGGTTTTGCCCGTTTCACGGGAGTGCTGTTTCCGGGCATTTCGGAGAGCAATTACATCGTCCCGCCGCTCCATCTCAGCAGCGGCTACGCGATTTCCCTGTCCACAGCGCAACTGCTCGGGCTGCTTGTGATTGCCGTGCTGACCTGGTCGAACACACGGGGGCTGCAATATGGCAAGCTCATCCAGAACATCTTCACGAGCGCCAAGACGGCGGGCGTTCTGGGATTAATTGTGCTGGGCCTGGTGCTCGGCTGGAATAGCGATGCGGTGCGCGCGAACTTCGGAAATCTATGGACGGCTCGCGGGATGGATCCTATTGTGCCGGGATTAACCGCGGCCACGATGTACGGTCTTTTTGTGGCAGTCTGCGTCGCGCAAACCGGCTCGCTGTTCTCCGCCGACGCGTGGAACAATATCACGTTTACGGCCGGTGAGGTGATTCATCCCAAACGCAACATCCCGCTTTCTCTAGCGCTCGGCACGGCGATTGTCATTACGCTCTATCTGCTGGTGAATCTCGCTTATCTCGTCACGCTGCCGTTCGATGCAATCCAGCACGCTCCCAGCGACCGCGTAGCCACCGCCACGCTGAATCGTATTTTCCCCGGCGCCGGAGCCGCGCTGATGGCGGTGACGATCATGGTGTCGACGTTCGGCTGCATGAACGGGCTGATTCTTTCCGGCGCCCGTGCGTATTATGCAATGGCGCGCGATGGTGTGTTTTTCCGCTCCGCCGGAGAGCTCAACACGGCGCGTGTCCCAGGCTGGTCGCTGGTGGTGCAAGGCGTCTGGTCCGCTCTGCTGGTGCTGCCGCGAACGTACAATCCGGAAAGCAAAAGCTATGGGAATCTGTACGGGAATCTGTTGGACTACGTCATCAGCGCGGCGCTCATCTTTTATATCCTCACCATTGCCGGCATTTTCCGCCTTCGGGTCACGCGCCCCGGCGCAGAGCGTCCTTATCGCGCCTTTGGTTATCCGGTGATTCCGGCGTTGTATATCGCGGGGGCGGCGGCGATACTGCTGGTGTTGTTCGTGTACCGTCCATCCACAACCTGGCCGGGTTTGGCGATTGTGCTGCTGGGTCTGCCGGTTTATTACTGGTTCCGGCGTTCGTGAATCCGGACCCGCGAAGAGAGTGAACTATAATCACCGTTAGAGAGCGAAGCGGCCTGTGAACGGTTTCGAATTCATGCTGAACGGCCGGCGGACCGGGGCGCACGGCGCCGCTTCTTCCATCACGCTGCTCGATTACCTGCGTGGCCAGGGCCTCACCGGCTCCAAAGAAGGCTGTGCGGAAGGGGAGTGCGGAGCCTGTACAGTGGTGGTGGTAAAACAGAACGGTTCCGGCAGCGAATACCGGCCGGTGAACAGTTGCCTTCTGTTGCTCCCGATGCTTGCCGGACAGGAGCTCTACACTGTAGAGGCGTTAGCCGCCAACGGACGGCTCGCGGATTCCCAGCGCGCCATCGCGGAGCACGGCGGATCGCAATGCGGCTATTGCACACCGGGTTTCGTCATGAGCCTTTTTGCCGAGCAGTACCGCCCGGGCAGAGGAGGGAAGTGCGATCCGCACGCCATGGCGGGAAACCTGTGCCGCTGCACGGGCTACCGTCCTCTTCGAGACGCTGCGCTCTCTCTCGGGCCGCCCCCGGATGACGATTTCCGCGTCCGCCTCAGCCGCCCTGCGCCCGCTATGACCGCGTTCGACTGTGATGGGTTCTTGCGTCCCGGCAATTTAGCGGATTGCCTGTCGAAGATGGCAGCCTGCCCGGACGCCAAAATCATCGCCGGCGCCACCGATCTGGCGGTGGAGGCGAACCTTCGCGGGCAACGGTGGCCGATGCTGATCAGTACCGAGGCGCTGGTTGAGCTCAAGCGGTTCGAGGAGACGGAGCGATACGTGGAAATTGGCGCCGGTCTCACTTTGTCCGAGATCGAGCGCTACTGGCCGTTGGCGCCCGCTGTCATCCGGGAATGGTTTCCTTTGTTTGCTTCGCCTCTCATCCGGAACCGTGCTACTCTCGGCGGCAATCTCGCTACCGCTTCTCCCATCGGCGATGCGGCTCCTCTGTTGCTCGCCCTCGATGCGGAATTGAGGATCGCGGGTCCGCATGGGGAACGGGTTCTGCCCCTTGCTTCATTCTTTAAGCGATACCGCGTAACCGTGCTGGACGACGGGGAGTTGATCGTCTCCATTGTGCTGCCCAAGCCGTTTCCCCTGGCCGCGAAGTTCTATAAGGTCGCGAAACGGCGCATGGACGATATCAGCACGGTGGCCGCGTGCTTTAGCGTCCGCCACGACGGCGGCGCACGGGTCGCCTTGGGCGGAGTGGCGGCGACGCCGGTCCGTATTCCCGCCGCCGAAGATGCTTTGGAAACCTGGAACGAAGCCGCCATCCACCACGCGCAAAGCATCCTGGCGGACACGCTGCGTCCGTTAACCGACCATCGCGGAAGCGCGGACTACCGTCTGGCGATGGCTCAAACACTGCTTCAAAAATTCTTCGCCGAGCACGTGGAACAGGTGGCCGCATGAAACTCGTCGGCCAGCCAGTCGAGCATGAAAGCGCGCGCCGGCATGTCACCGGGGAAGCGCTCTTCACCGATGACTTGCTGCATCGCTTTCCTCAGCTTCTACACGCATGGCCGGTGCTCGCGCCGCATGCTCATGCTGAATTACTCAGTCTGGACGCCGCTCCCGCCATGCAGGTACCGGGCGTCGTCGCAACCCTGACGGGCGCGGATGTCCCTGGGGAAGGCGACAGCGGCCCCACCCGTCACGATGAACCGCTGTTTCCCTCTGAAGTTCTTCATCACAACCAGCCGGTGGCGTGGGTGTTGGCGGACACGCTGGAAGCCGCTCGCCTCGGCGCCGCCTGTGTCCGCGCATCCTACAGACCCTTGCCCGCCATTTTGAGTATCGAGGAGGCCATCGCCGCCCATAGTTACCATTCGGGCCCTTTCCATCTCCAACACGGCAATCCCGTGGAGAGCCCGCATCGGCTCCGCGGCGAGTTGCGAATCGGCGGGCAGGAACATTTCTATCTGGAGACGCAAGCCGCTATTGCCTGGATCGACGAATCGGGAGCCGTCGCGCTGCATTCATCTACCCAGCATCCCAGTGAAACGCAGGAGATCGTGGCGCGGGTGCTCGCTTTACCTAAAAACATGGTGACGGTGGAATGTTTACGCATGGGAGGCGCTTTTGGTGGGAAAGAAGTGCAGGCCAACGTCTGGGCGGCCATCGCCGCGCTAGGCTGCTACAAGACTCGCCGGCCCGTGCGCGTGCGCCTTCCGCGGCATCTCGATATGGTTCTTACCGGGAAACGCCATCCGTTTTTAGCCAACTTTGCGGCAGGCTTCGATCGCGAAGGTCGAGTGCAGTCGGTCGCGATCACGCTCTATTCCGACGGCGGCTGGAGTCTCGATCTCTCCGAGCCGATCCTCTGGCGCGCCATGTTTCACGCAGACAATATCTATTCCATTCCGGCAATGGATTTGACGGGATTTGTCTGCAAGACGCATAAGACCTCGCAGACGGCGTTCCGGGGCTTTGGCGGTCCTCAGGGAATGCTGGTGATCGAGGAGATCATGGATCGGGTGGCGCGCACGCTCGGGCTGCCGCCGGAGACCGTCCGCGAGCGCAATTTATATCAGGAAGGCGATCGCACTCACTACGGCCAACTGGTGAAGGATGCCGCGCGGATTGCGCTCATCTGGAATCAGGTGAAAGCATCCAGTGATTTTGCTTCCCGGCGATCGGCAATATCGTCGTTCAATGCGGCCCGCGAGCATCGGAAGCGCGGCATCGCCATCACCGGCGTGAAATTCGGCATTTCGTTTACCGCCACCTTTTACAATCAGGCAGGCGCGCTGGTGCTCATTTATCGCGACGGCAGCGTGCAGGTAAACCACGGCGGGACGGAGATGGGACAAGGGCTGCACACCAAAATCATCCAGATCGCCGCCGAGAGTTTGGGTGTTGCTCCGGCTGCGATCCGGCTGATGCCGACGCGCACGGATAAGATTCCGAATACCTCCGCCACCGCCGCTTCTGCCGGCAGTGACCTGAACGGAGCTGCGGTACTCGATGCCTGCACCAAGCTGAAGGCCACTCTGAATGCTGTGGCGGCCGAACTCCGGGACGGCGGCGAAGAGACTATAACGTTTGGCAACACCGTGGAAGCGGCGTACAGAAAGCGGCTCCCGCTGTTTGCCACGGGCTACTACCGCACTCCCGGTATTCACTACGATCCTCGCACCGGTCAGGGAAAGCCTTTCCACTACTTTGCTTACGGGGCGGCTGTATCGGAAGTGGAAGTGGACGGGTTTACCGGAGACTATCGCATCCTTCGTACGGACATACTTGAAGACGTGGGCGATTCGCTTTCGCCCTCGATTGATCGGGGGCAGATCGAAGGAGGCTTTTTACAGGGCGTGGGATGGCTTACCCTCGAAGAGTTGTTGTGGGATCCAGGCACCGGCAAGCTCGCCACCAATGGCGCTTCCACCTACAAGCTGCCCTCCTGGTCGGAGCTGCCGGAGGTCTTTGAAGTAACCCTGCTTGCACGCGCCACCGAGCCCGGCGTCGTACATGGGAGCAAAGCCGTCGGGGAGCCTCCCTTGATGCTAGCCATCTCCGTGCGGGAAGCCCTCCGCGATGCGATCGGAGCCTTCGGGTCCGGCGGACTGGTCGAACTGGATTCACCCTGCACCCCGGAGCGTGTCTTCTTCGCCATCGAACGCGCGCGTCCGCGCCCGCTCGCCATTCGAAAACCGAAAGTGGAAGCCGTTTCCTCGTGACCCCGCCGCAGCTGTTTCGCGCGACCCTGTTTCATACGCCGCGAAACCCGTTCCAGCAGAATCATGCGCTGGAAGTGTATTCTGATGGCGGATTGCTGATTGAGAACGGCCGCATCGCGGCGAAGGGTGACTTTTTGCCGTTGCATCGCGCGCACCCCGCGGCGGCGGCAGTTGACCGGCGTGGGGGGTTTCTGCTGCCCGGGTTCATCGACACTCACGTACACTATCCGCAAGTCCGCGTACTCGGAGGGTTGGGCGCTTCGCTTTTAGAGTGGCTCACCCAATATGCTTTGCCGGAAGAAGCGAGGATGGAGAACGAAGGGCACGCCCGTGAAGTGGCGGGCGAGTTCCTTCATGCCATCGCCTCTCACGGAACCACTACTGCTCTGGTGTTTGGCGCCCATTTCGCCCATGCTACGGCGCTTCTGTTCGAGGGCGCTGCAGCGTCGGGACTCCGCATCGTAAGCGGCCTGGTCCTCTCGGATCGAATGCTTCTTCCCCCCCTTCATCAGACCCCCGAAGCTGCCTATCGCGACAGCAAGGAATTGATTCGCCGCTTCCATGGCAAAGGCTTGCTGTCGTACGCCATCACCCCGCGATTCGCGCTCTCCACGTCAGAAGGCATGCTCGAGGTATGCCAGGCCTTGATGCAGGAACATCCCGACGCACGCTTCCAGTCCCATATCAATGAGAATTCCCGGGAGGTCACGGAAGTGGCCCGCCTGTTCCCCTGGGCGCAAGACTATCTCGCCGTCTATGAACGGTTCGGACTGATCCACTCGCGGGCCGTCCTTGCTCATAATGTGCATCCCACATCAGAGGAACTCGCCCGGCTCGCGGACAGCCGCGCTGCCATCGCCCATTGCCCTTGTTCCAACGCCTCGCTTGGCAGCGGCTTCTTCCCGATGCAACGGCACTTGTCCGCCGGCGTAAGATTCGCGCTCGGCAGCGATGTGGGGGGCGGAACCGGCTTCGGCATTTTGAAGGAAGGCCTCCAGGCCTATTTGCTGCAGCGTCTTTATCCGGCCGGATTTCCGCTCGAGCCGCGGCATCTGCTGTACCTCATCACCCGCGCTGGCGCCGATGCGCTCGGCATGGAAGCGGAGACCGGCGATTTCACTGCTGGCAAATCCGCCGACTTCGTCTATCTCCGGCCGCCTGAAAAAAGCCCGCTGGCCGCCGTGGTCGCGCATGCCGAATCACCGGAACGAGTGCTGGCGGCGATCTTCACTCTTGCCGGCCAGGAGAGCATTCGGGAGGTGCGGGTCCAGGGCGAGGTAGTGTACACCAATGACCATTGAGGCAATCCATAGCTTGGACCGCAACGGGTTTGTGGCCGCGCTCGGCGGCATCTTCGAACATTCCCCGTGGGTCGCGGAGAGAACCTGGGCTCATCGGCCGTTTGCCACGATCAAGGACCTCCACCAGGCGATGATTCACGAAGTGGAAGCGGCTCACGCCACAGAGAAGCTTGCCCTGATCCGCGCGCATCCCGATCTCGGCGCAAAGGCGAACATGAGCACTCTCTCGGCGGCGGAACAGGCCGGCGCCGGACTCGATCAACTGACCCCGGCGGAATACGAACGCCTGCAAATTCTCAATGCGGCCTATCGGGACAGGTTCGGCTTTCCGTTTATCTTGGCGGTGAAGGGCGGCACAAAGCAGGACATCCTGCAGGCGTTGGAGCAGAGGCTGCAAGCGGATAGGGAGGATGAACTTCGAACGGCGCTTGAGCAAATCTACCGCATCGCGCTTTTTCGCCTCACGTAATCCGCCGCCCGCTCCAGATCTTCCGGCCTGCCCACGTCCATCCAATCATCGCGGATCGCATATTTCCGAAGTATTTCGCCCCGCTCGATCAACTGTGCGATCGCGCTGGTGAGTTCATACTCTCCGCGCGGTGACACCGGAACGCGCTCCAATTCATCGAACAGCAGAGGCGTGAATGCGTACACGCCGGCGCTGTTCCAATGTGTCTGCGAGGTGCCGGGAGCCGGCTTCTCTATGATACGAATGACCTGGTTATCCTGCTCGTAGACGGCCGCGCCGGCCGCCGGGTCGGCCACATATTTCACCCCAAGCACACCCACCACAGGCGGAGCCAGCAGGTCCATCAAGCCGTGGTAATCGTCTGCGGAACATAGAATATCGCCGAACGTCAGCAGGAAAGAATCATTCCCGCAAAATTCCCGGGCGAGCAGCGCCGCCCGCGCCGTCCCGTTGACCTCCTGCTGCACCTGATAGGTAATGCGCATGGGGTAATCGGCGAAATGCTCACGGATCAGTTCGCCGCGATAACCAATTACCAGCAGCGCTTCGTCCATGCCGGCGGCACGCAGATGGTCAAGGACATGCTCGAGCATCGGCTTGCCATCGACCGGAAGCATCGGCTTGGGCAGACTCTCTGTGAGATGCGCCATCCGGGTTCCCTTACCGGCGGCGAGAATAACGGCCTGGTGAATCTTGGAGTGAGGCACGTCTCCCAGTCTACGACCAACATCCCGGGCGCGGCCCCGCAAAAACGGTAGAATGGGTCATGCATCGTTTGCAGGCAGCCCTCCTGCTTCTTGCGTTCAGCTTCTCGCTGATCGTGCCAGCGGTGTATTCCGGCGCTGAATCTCAACTTCCCGCGTGCTGCCGCAGCCATGGCAAACACGCCTGCTCCATGAAAGGGGCTCCTGAGAATTCGTCCGGGCCTTCCTTAAGGGCTCCCGGCAAATGTCCGTCCTATCCTGTTGGCCGGGCTTTAGCGGCTCATGAAAAAATCCCGGTAGTGAAGCAGACCAGCGTCATTGGCGCCTGGCTCGCCGCCCAGCCGGCCGCACTCGTGCAGACTGAAGCCCTCTACCGCGTTTCTTACAGCCGTTCGTCTCAAAAGCGCGGACCTCCTCACACTACGTAGGCTATCTCCCATTGAAGCCGGATGTCCGGCAGCCTGTGCATCCGTTCGTCCAGAGGAGGGCTTCATGTCCCGTGACAGACTCGTGCTTTATTTTCTGTTTCCGGCGCTCCTGACCGCGCAGGAGACTATCAACTTAGCGAGCGTCAGCGGACGCGTCACCGACCCATCGGGAGCGGTGGTGGAGGGCGCGCGTGTCGCGGCCCGGCAATCCGAAACTAATCTCAACTACACAACCCGAAGCGACCGCGAAGGACGCTTTCGGTTCGCCTATCTCAAGGTGGGGAATTATGAAATCAGAATTCAGCAGCCGGGGTTTGCCGAAGCGGCTCATTCTCTTGTGTTGACAGTCGGCTCGGCTTTCGAACTGCCTGTTTCTTTAACGGTCGAAGCCTCTGAAACTAACGTCACCGTCCTCAGTGAAGGAGCCGTCCTCGAGGCCGCCCGCACGCAGATCTCCGGGACGGTGCTGCAAAGCGAGATTGCTGCCGTGCCCATGAACGGGCGCAATTTTCTTGATCTGGCACTGTTGATTCCAGGCGTTTCCCCCACCAACACGGCAAGCAATCAACTATTTGCCGAGACATCGGCGGCGCCGGGTCAGGGCATCTCCGTCGGCAGCCAGCGCAATTTCTCGAACAACTTCATCGTGGATGGACTATCGGCGAATGACGATGCCGCGGGCCTTAGCGGCAGCTTCTACGGACTCGATGTCGTGCAGGAGCTGCAGGTGGTTACCTCCGGCGGGCAGGCGGAACTCGGCCGCGCCCTCGGCGGATACATTAATGTGGTGACCAAGAGCGGCACCAACACGCTGCACGGCGATCTCTATGGCTACTTCCGCAATCAGCAATTCAACGCCGCGAATCCCCTTTCGAATACCAAATTGCCCTCGACGCAAACGCAATACGGCGTGAGCGCCGGTGGCCCGGTAATTCGCGACCGCACCTTCTATTTCGCAAACTTCGAACAACGGCTGTTGAACCAAAGCGGGCTGATTACCATCGCCCCCGCTAACGTAAATGCGATCAATGCGCGGCTAGTGGCGGTGGGCTATCAGGGGCCGCCGGTAGCGACAGGTCTCTACCCGAACCCGGTTCACAACAGCAACTTCCTCGTCAAGCTCGATCATCAGTTCAAAGCGAATGATCAGTTCAGTGTGCGCTACAGCTTATACGATGCGGAGAGCCGGAACTCCCGGGGAGCGGGCGCGCTGAACGCGGCCACGGCATCCTCCGGCCTCGACAACCGCGATCAGACGATTGCGGCCGGCAATGTCGCAACCCTGTCCTCAACCACCGTCAATGAAACGCGAGCGCAGTTCACCCGGAGCAATCTGCTGGCGCTTCCGAGCGACCCTTTTGGCCCGGCCGTGAGCATCGCCGGAGTTGCCGCTTTCGGCACGCTTTCGGGTTCGCCCACCGGACGGAGGAACAATCTCTACGAAATCGCAAACAACCTGTCCCACCACATCGGCGCCCACGCGCTGCGGGCGGGCGTCGACTTTCTTTACAACGACCTGGAAATCGCGTTTCCCCGCGCCCTCCGCGGCAGCTACTCGTTTCCCTCCCTCGCCGCTTTTCTTCAGGGCACTTATAACAACGCCGGCTTTACCCAGACCTTCGGAAACACACGCGTGCGGCAGAATAATCCCAATGCCGGTTTTTACGCGCAGGACGAATGGAAGGTGAGCCCGCGGGTTACGTTGAATGCCGGCTTGCGCTACGACTTGCAATTCCTGGAAACCATCGCTACGGATACGAATAACGTTTCCCCACGCGCCGGCTTTGCCTGGACGCCCTTTGCATCGAGGCGTACGGTGCTGCGCGGCAGCTATGGGCTGTTTTATGACCGTGTGCCGCTGCGGGCGCTCGCCAATGCCCTGTTGTCGAGCGGCAATACAACGGCGCTCACCGGCTCGAGCCAGGTCAGCGTGAGCCTCACGCCGGGACAGGTGGCGGCCCCCGTGTTTCCGTCCATTCTGCCGGCCACTGGACTCCCGCCGGGAGTGCTTGTCAATTTCACGACCATGAACCGCAACCTTCAAAATGCCTACTCGCAGCAAGGTAGTTTCGAAATTGAGCAGCAGTTGGGTCAGCGCGCCGTTCTGAGCGTGGGCTATCAGCATTTGCGCGGGCTGCACCTGATCGCCGCGGTCAATCAGAATGTTCCGCAGTGCTTAGCCGCCGGTAGCAATAATGCGTGCCGTCCCAATCCGGCGTACGCCAATAACAGCCAGTATTCCTCATTGGGGGATTCGCACTATGACGGGCTGCACGTCTCGTTTCTGCAACGTCCAACGCGCTGGGGAAACTACCGCGTCTCTTACACCTATTCGAAGTCGTTAAATAACGTAGGCGAGTTCTTCTTCAGCTCTCCCATCAACCCGTACAACATCTGGGAGGACTACGGACGCTCCGACGACGATCAGCGTCATCGGGTCGTATTCAACGGCAGCGCGCAGCCCGGTCATGGCTTCCAGCTAAACCTGATGTTGCAGTATTACTCGGCTTTCCCGCTGAATATCGTGTCCGGCGTCAATACCATTCAGGGGACGGCCGCCCGCCCGGCGGGCCGGAATATCGGGACCGGTAACGACATGTTCAGTATGAGCGCCAGGCTGAGCCGTACTTTTCGAATCACCGAGCGCGTACGGCTGGAAGGCATGGCGGAGGCTTTCAATGCCCTCAATCACCGCAACAATCTGACGCGAAATGCGAATTTCGGCACCGGAGTATATCCGGCAAATCCATCCCCGGCTTTCAGTCAGGTTACGGCAGTTCACGATCCACGCGTGCTTCAATTGGCGCTGCGATTGAAGTTCTGAGCGTCACCGTTTCCACGAAGAGTAGAGTGCCGCGAGCGCTACGATGACATTCGCTGCGATCACCGGGAACGAGCCGATGGCCAACCCATAAGCGATCCATAAACACGCCGCCAGCGCCTGAATCCGGCGCAGCATCGCCGGCTGGCGGAATAAGTAAGAGGACGAGAAGATCGCCGTCGCCACCCAACCGATCGCATCGAGCTTCATACGGGTTCCCCGGCCGGCGCCAGAAAGGACGCGGCGCGGCAGATACTCAGCGAGTCTGTCCGGATTTTGTCCCATTCCCGCAGTACAAAGCCATGCGCCTCAAAAAATGCCCGGATGCGCACGGAGTTCCACCCCACAATGCCTTCCAGGATAGGCACCAGCACGCTCAACGCATCGTCACTTAGAACCGTGCGCTGGGCGATCTGCGTAATGTACTTGTTTTCCGAAACGGCAATGGTGAGTCCATCGAGCCGGTTGACGTGCATCATCACATGCACGTCGGAACTGCCATCGCCCACGTATACAATCCGGTCATGACTGACGGCCAGCGTAGACCGCAATTGGTCCAGCACCGCCACCTTGCCGTAGCCTGCCGGTACGCGGCGAATCGATTGGATTTCGTGGCTCGCCGGGTCGTAATGGAAACGGGTTCCAAAGATACGATTCTCGGGGACAATCCCCTCGAGCGCCGACTGGATCACCTCCTGCGGGGCCGCCGAAACCACGTACGATAAGAACCGGTGTCCATCAATGTTATCCAGCAATTGCGAAAGCAATTGAATGTTGTCCTTGAGCCGGATCCGTTTGCCGGCTTCAATCAGATGTTCTTTCCGTACACGGCGGTACTCGGGATCGTGCAGCAGCAGATACGCGAGTTCGCCGCCCTGCTGGACGAGGTGGATTTTTGACAGACCTTGGATTCTTTCGCTAAAGCCGGAAATACCAAGCAGCTCGCTCAACACCAGTCCGGAGTCATTGAAACTCAGGGTCTGGTCGAAGTCACTGACCAGCAAATACTCTTTCATGTAGCTGTCTCCTTAGAAAGACTGCAAGCGTGGCAGAGTCGAATGTTCAGGTTGTTCAGAAAAGCGAATGTACAGGAACCGGGGACGGGGACAACGAGGCGGTTTCGCTTTATTATAACCCAGTCTCGCTGCGCCGGATGCTCTCTAACGTCCCAATGCCGTGAGCCCCAGCCAGCGGCCAGGCACAGCACAGCTCGACGAACGGGAACATGCCCGGATTTCAGCCTAACGCCGTTGAGTTTTCGTTAGCCTACCGGCATTTCCATGTGCTGTCCAATGCGATCCAGCAGCCGGTCCATCTCGCCGGATTCCATCGGCTTGCGGAGAACAAATCCATCGCCGTCGGGAAACAGCGTCGACGCATCGGAATGAATCCCATCGGTCAGCAGCACAAACGCCGGAACCTGACCCCGGATGCGATCGAAGAACTCCACCCAATCCCCGCCAGGAATTCGAACCGCGCAAAAGAGGACGTCGATGCGCAGCCTGCGCAGCAGCTCCTGAGCTTCCGCTTCATTGTTTACCGGAACGGCGCGGTGGCCGCGGCTGGTCCAGTACGATACCAGCCGGTGCTGCGCGGCGGGATCGGGCTCGAGGAGGATAGCCGTGAGCGTGCGGCTGGTCCGGGACGCGCCGGCTGGCTTGGCGCCGGGCGCCTCTCCGGGAAACGCCGCCTGAAGATCGATTTCCATGCGGCAGGAAGTTTCTCCCGCATGCAGGATGCGCACATCTCCCCCCACCCCGTGCAGAATCCCGCGGCATACGCTGAAGCCGAGTCCGCCGCCGTCGGGGGAGGAGCCTTCGGGAAATGACTCATCCAACACCAGCGCGCCATAGCGTATGGCGATCATCACCCGGCGCTGGCTGAGGAAAGATTCAATCCGCAGCACATGATCCGTGGATGACCGGCCGGAGCGGGCGGCCAGCAGCAGCAAATTGCGAAATACATACTCCATCTGCGCGGCAGAGCCGATAATCCAAAGCGGCTCGGCCGAAAACATCACCTCCAGCGTGAGTTCGTTCTCCGTGAACTCGCGCCGGCAGGATTCAATCGCGCTTTGCAATACGGCATTCAGCTCGATCGGGACCGCTTGCCCATCCCCCTGCCGGACAATGTGGCTGTACCGCGACAGAATGGCGGAAGCTCGCAGCGATTCATTGAGAATGGCGCGCGCCTCCGGATCGCCCCCATCGAGGAGTTTATGAGCCAGCGCGAGAATGCATTCCAGCGGTCCGCGAAGCTCTCCCGCCACACCCGACACAATCTCTCCGGCCGCCGCGAGCCGTTCACTCCGGAGCATCTGCTCCCGGCGATCCTGCTGTTCGAGAAGTTTGATCACCATGGCTACCTGGTTTGCCAGATGCTGGAGGGCGGTGAGCTCTTCCAGCACAAAATGGCGCGGACGATCGTCATGGACGATTTCGAGCACCCCAATGAGCTCTTCGCGCGCAAACATGGGCAGCAGGACAACGCCACGAGCCGTCGCCCCCCGCGCCGCCGGCAGTAAGGCGCTGCGCCGTGTATTAGCGATGTGGAGCGGGGTGCGATTGCGGAAGCAAAGCCCGACCGCATCTCCGGATTTTTCCGTGCCGCGATCGGCGGCCACCGGTACCGGTTCCGCCGGCGGTTCGGCCAGTGTGCTCCGAAGGAGTTGGGTTCCCCGGTCGAGCCGGTAGAGATCGATCTTCGACACAACCAGTGCGCGGCACGCACTAGTCCGAAGTTTGCGGTGCACATCCTCGAGACTGGCGGCGGTCAGCAGGTCTTCGCAGAAATTATGGATGCGCCGCACGCCGCGGCGCGTGGTGTGCCTGCGATGGCGCCGGTAGATGACGAGCGCCAGCAGCGATGCCAGGATCAGGAACCCACCCAGCAACATCTGCGGGGCGATCAGCCAGGCGCGTTCCACCAACACGACCGACGACGTATTAGCAATAAGCATCCGGAACTTGCTGTCATAGGGCGTCTCAGTGGCGGCCTGGCTTGAGATGCCGGAGACACGCACACGATCTCCTACATGGTAGCGGCCAAGACCGGATCCGATGCCACGGGCGGCTCGGGACAGGTATACCGGATAAGGCGTGGGCTGAGAATCTTCCAGCAGCAGGTACTCGCCTTCGCCATCCTCGCCGAGGGCCACGACGCGGCCTTCCACGGTAACGCTTCGTCCTACCGCTTCCGGCGATTGAAGCTGCGCGATGCGCCGGAATACCGGAGGGGGCGGTTTGGTGTGATTGAGCGTGGTGAGCTGAACCAGCCGGACCACCGGCATGCCTCCGCGCCGGGCGATGATTCCGCGCACATCCAACTGGTCCCCGGGAGCGACCTGCTCGAACATGAAGTCCGGCCCTTCCAGGGTGATTCCAAAACCTTGTGTATCGCGTATCGTCACGTGGGCGTAGTCCCCGAGGGGAATCGGCCTCGATGTGACGACGCCCCGCAGCGCTGCTTGGGCGTTCTCATGTACGGGAGTCAGGGTATGGGAATTTCGCTTGGATGCTTCCTCCAACGTAAGGGTGGTCTGCGCCGCCCCGGCGGCCGCCCCAACCAAGGCGAGAACCAGTCTTAGAGTTCTTGCAGCCATGCGTCGAGTGCCGGATCCGCAAAGTCACGGATCGCCAGGTCCGTTTCCGGCAGGACCGCATCCGTCGTTCGAACCGCCACGACTTTAGCGCCCGCGCCTTTCGCGGCCGCGATGCCGGTGGCGGAGTCCTCAAAGACCAGGCAGCGGTTCGGGGCGACGTTCAATAGTGCGGCAACTCTCAGATAGATTTCCGGATCCGGTTTGGGACGCTGAACCTGATGCCCGTTTACCGCGACCCGGAAGAAGGGACGTATGCAAGCCTCATCCAGCACAAAGTCGAGATTCGCCGGCTCCGCGTTGGACGCGACGCCCATCGGCAGGTAGGAGTGCTTTTCGAGAAACGGTATCAGGCCGCGCACCAGCTTCGTCCGGACGTGCGGGCGCATCCGCTCGCGGTAGAGGGCCTCTTTCGCCGCGCCATGAGCAAACGTTTCCGCTTCCCTCAGATGCGGCCCAAAAACGTCACGGACAATCTGATCGTTCCGTTTGCCGTGCATACGCTCCATCATAGAATCGGCGGAGACCCCGTACTGCGATAGGTAGGAGTACCATGCTTGAGTGTGAAAATCGTTGGAATCGATGATGACACCATCCATATCCAGAATGAAAGCGAGTGGTTTCATGGGCTTCTTTGAGTTTTTCGCGGGATGCGGTGATCGGTGACGCCCGCGATCCTGGGCATGTGGCAGGATACACAATCCGGGCCGCGGCGGCACTGTTTCGGGGTGTGGCACTGCTGGCAGGCGGCGCGGTCCGTTTTGGCGCTATGGACATTATGACACGTGGCACACCAGAAATCGGTGCCCGCCTTTTGTTTACATACACTCACGGCCTTCGCCGCGACGTGGCAGGCCGCGCAGATGGCATCGCGCTTTGCTGGCGCCAGCGCGGACGGCACAATCATCCGCCCCGCGCCTCGAATGTGGGCCCCGCCGGGGCCGTGGCACCGCTCGCAGGACGCCACGCGCGCCATTTTGGTTTGTTCGTATTGCCGGGCGATATTTCGGTGGCAGGCCTGGCATTCCGTGCTTCCGGCGTGGGCGGCCTGCAAGAGGAACAGGAGAAGCAGCGAGTCCAATATTTAGCTTGCCACAACCAGGAGCCGGAAGGATGGCGGGATTTTAATGGTCCCGGTTCACATCGGCGCCTGGATTCGATATAAAATACCGCATGCGGGGGTTAAATCTCTGGAGGTAAAGGAAATTATGAAAAAGCTGCTGGCAGGCGTCGCCGCCGGGGCCGTTTTGTCGACCATGTTGATGGCGCTGGATGAAAAAGAGCTGACCAAGAAAATGAAAGCGGCGGGCGAGCATATGGGCCCGATCCGCAAATCCGCGCAGGCCCAGTCGATGCCGGACGTGGCGACCCATGCCAAGGCCATGGTGCAGGCGCTGGAAGGAACCGAGACGTTCTGGAAAGATCGCAACCTGCCGCAGGCAGTAAAATGGAGCGAGGACGGGGTGGTGGCCGCCAAGGCGCTGGCCAAAGCCGCGGAGGAGAACAATGCCGATGGCGTTCGCGCCGCGATGAGTAAGCTCGGAGCCAGTTGTAAGAGTTGCCACGACGTTCATCGGGAAAAGCTACCCGACGGGACCTACAAGATCAAGTAAACTGCATTCGTGATTTGAGCGGGTGTAGGAGAAGCCGGCAGACGGGGCAAAAGGAAACTTTTGCCCTGCTGGCTTGCGTCCTCAACCGGCGGCATTTATTCATAAAGCGCGGCGTGGTGCGCCAATTATACTCCTGCAGCCACCACGTTAACCCCGGGCAGATTCGACGGTTCTCGTGCGGCCAGTTCCTCCCGGAAGCGTACGTGCCGGAGTCGCGTCAGTTCCACCAGCGGCCGCCAGGCAGCATGCACCAGATGGTGTTGAATGAGGAATCGCCAGAACCGGTTGGAGCGTTTATAAAGGTACGACATTGCCAGATAGGGAGCAATCGCGCGCCAATCCGCCGGCCGCCGCCGCCATATCGAAGCGTGTGAGAAGAGGCGTTCGTACATCCACGCATAACCTTGTTCCAACTCCTCCGGCGACATGTTTCTTGGACGGAACACCGCGTGCGCGGTGTCGTACAGAGTCCAATTACGGTGCAGCAGCCGCCCCTCCGCTTCCATCTGACGAAATAGCGGTGTCGCCGGGTAGGGAGTAAGAATGTGAAACGTCGCGCACTCCAGCCGGTTCTCCTCCACCCAATCGGCCGTTCGGGCAAAAACGTCTTTCCGGTCGTGATCGAATCCCAGCACGAACGAGCCATTCACCTGAATGCCGTTCTCATGGAGCATCCGCACCCGCCGCGCATAGTCGGAAGTCTTCGGCGTTTTCTTCTTGGCAGCGGCAAGATTCTCGTCCGTGAGCGACTCGAATCCCACGAATACGCCCGTACACCCGGCAAGGGCCATGCAACGAATCAGAGCCGGATCGTCGGTGACATCGATGGAAACCGCCGCGCTCCATATCTTGTTCAGGGGACGCAGCGCCTGGCACAGTGCGCTGAGATAGGGCCGGTTGGATCCCAGATTGTTATCGACAAACACACCGTAGGGCTGCCCATCCGCCACGAACTCCGCGGCGATCTGGGCAGGATCCCGCATTCGATACGGCATACGCAAGCCATCCGTCGCCAGATAGCAAAACCCGCAGCGGTTGTGACAACCGCGGGTGGCAATGAGACTGGTCGTCGTGAGAAAGCCCTTTCGCGGCAAAATTGATCGTCGCGGCGCGGGATCGTGGCGATAGTCGCTCTCGTAGGTGGCCGTATATTTGGACCGCAGGCAGCCCGCCTCCACGTCTGCCAGAATTCGCGGCCAAAGCTGCACGCCATCCCCGATGGCAAGCGCGTCCGCATGGGGTGCGCACTCCTCCGCACACGACAGCACGTGCAGCCCGCCGAGCACGACCTTGCTTCCTCTGCGGCGATACCATTGCGCAAGCTCGAACGCCCGTTTCGCGAACGTCAGGTGCACGCTGATTCCCACCACCTCGGGCATCGGAGCAAACGGGGGCCGTCCGTCAAGCAGATTTTCGTCCCAATATCTGACTTCCCACTGTTCCGGCGTGACGGCGGCGAAACTCGTTAATGCGAGGCTGGGCGTAAGCACGTGCTTTCCGAAGCTGGCGTTTGGATCTTTCGGATAGAACGGGTTGATTAGAAGCGCATACCGCGGCTGCATGGGCGCCGGCGGGAGCGCGGCATCCAAAAAGGGTGGCTGGGTCATTTCACGGGGGAGCCAGGAAGACATGAGAGTACTTTAAATAATAAAGTACTTCTTGTCAAGCTAAGTTTCGCCGCGCAGCCATCTTATGTTTGCCGTCCAGACGTCGAAGTGTTTTGCAGCGTTGTTTCCTTGCCACTCACCACGATCCGCATAATCACCGCTGTCTCCGGCGGATCTTCATAGTAATTCGCCCGGCGCCCTACATCTTCAAAACCCAGACTCTCATAAAGCCGGCGCGCGCCGATATTGGATTCCCGCACCTCCAGGAAGACATCGCCCAACTCGCCGCTATAGATAAGCCCTTGCAGCAGGGCTTCGCCGATCCCCAGGCGGCGGTACTCGGACCCAACCGCGAAGTTGAGGATCTCGCGCTCATCGGGGGCCGTTTTGCGCGCTACGATGAAGCCCGCCAAACTCCCATTGTAAAGCGCCACGTAAAATTCGTGGCTCAGGTATTGTTCCGCGTCCCAACGCGACGTCGGCAGCGCGATGGCTTGTATCTCTCGTACCCGTGCCAGATCCGCCACCCTGCCTTCCCGCAACACCAGGCGGCGCGGCAGAATGCCTCGAACCAGATCGCGCTGCATTTCGCCCAGTTTACTCCAATCGAAGTTTGCTTCCACGAGATTCCCCGCGTTTCGGGCGAGCGCGCGCCGGAGCGCACCATCGGCGGCCAGTTTTTTCATTCCTTCCGCAAACGCCTGTGCGCCATCGGCGATCCAAACATGGACGCCATGCTCTACAGGAATCCCGCCGCACCCGGATGTGGTGGAAACGACGGCGCGCTCCATCGCCATCGCCTCCAGTACCTTTACATTTGTTCCCGCGGAGACGAGAGTCGGCGCCAGCACGATATTGGCGTCCTGGTAGAGCGGCCGCACATCGGCGACAAAGCCGAGCAGCCTTATCCGGGGATCACCGGGCATTTCCACATACTGCAGCGGATCCGCCCCGGCGACCACGGTCACAGTCATTTCCGGGCATTCCTCTTTCACCAGCGGCCAAACCTCGTCCAGAAAAAACCGGTACGCGGTGACATTGGGAAAGTGCCGGAACGAGCCGATAAACAACACTCGTTGCCCGGGTGCTTCGGGAACCGGGCGGAAGCGCGCGAGATCAACGCCGTTCGGGATCACATGCGCTTGCGGAACTCGGAGCAGCCTGGCATCCTTCTCAGACATGGTCACCACACGCGAATAGCGGCGCACCGCCTCCCGTTCGAAACGCTGCCAGCGCCACCAATCCCACCAGGAGGATAGTGTCCGGCGCTGGCGGTGCAACTGGTCATAGAGGTCGGAGGTCACGTCGTGCTCCACCAGAACGTCGCCGGGATAACGCGCCAGTTGCGTGTACTCCACCTGCATTACTTCCACCTGCTGGTCCCGCATCACCTGCGCTATCAGGCGGCGCATCGGTCCGGATTCGTATTCTCTGACTTCTGGCGGAAGCAGCGACGCCCAACGCGGCTCGCGATAGCGAGGTTTACTCACCATATGCACAGAAGTGCAGAATTCCGCCAGCGGACGCAGGTCGTCTCCTTGCTCCTTTTCACGGAAAGCGAACAGATACACGTCGAACTCACGAGCCATCTCACGCAGCAGATTATAAAGTCTCACGGCTCCACCGTGTGCCAGCGGCCAGGGTGAAAACGGGGTCAGCACGGCAATGCGGCGGTGGCCCGGCCGGGGTTGGCGGCCCGGAAAAATCCACGGATCATCCGGCGTAATGGTGCGATCAGCCGTAGTGAGCCAAAGCCAGCGCGGACGCAGGTATATGCGGTCGAGCGGCACGCCGCGCCAGAAGAGCCAGGAGGCAAGCCAGGTCCTCATGCGCAGATGATGACGTTCCAGTCTCTCGTTGTACGCCAGAATTTTCGTGGGCGCCAGCAGAAAGGCGATGAGGCGGAGCGGCGCAAACCCAGGTTCGCGATCGAACAATACCGGCGCCATCCCGATGCGGTATCGCCGCAACTGTTGCCACACACGGAAGAGCGAGCCCCGCTCCACAAGGATGTGCCGGCGATCGGGAATGAGCCGCCTCACCTCTTCCACCATGGCGCGAACTTTATCAGGTGGACCGGTAGCGAAGGCGGCCACCACCGCCTCGGGGTCCTTGCCGAGGAGCCGGAACAATACCGCCTTGATCCGTTCCTTCATCGAAATATGGTAACTCGCAATAAGACCCAACCCGCCAGCGGCAGCACCGCCGACAACTGGCATACCGGTACAAAACCGTAGCTGTCCACCAGCCGCCCGATGAGGGGCGAGAAGAACACGGTCATCCAGCCGTAGCCGGAGGTGATGCCCGCTACCGCGAATCCGGTGCGCCGCGGCCCGAACAGATCCTGAGGCAGGGCATACATGTTGGAACTGGAGGCCACGGACCAGAAGAAGCTGAAGGAAACCATAATGGTCGCCAACGCCGGGCCCGGCATGAGCGGAACGGCGACCGTAGCGGCCAGCAATACCAGGGCTCCCGTTAGAATGGACCGGCTTCGCGCCTGCATCACCGTGGCGCCCGCCGACATCCACTTCATGGCGAGCCAACCGCCGAACAAACCTCCGGCTGTGCCGCAAATCTGGGGAATCCACGCGTAGCCCTGGTTAGCCGATTCCTGCGTCAGGTGATAGCGCTGGACGAGAAAGAGCGTGGTCCAGTGGGTCCAGAGGCTGTAAACGGTCATGATCAGCATGTTGCCGGCGATCAGCGCATACAGCCGCCGATCGCGCAGCATCTCGCGAACGGACATGACGGGACCGGTCTGCTCCCTAAACGCCGCTTGCGTTCGCCGTTCCACGAACTTCCACAACGGGATCCATAAGAGCCCCGCGAGCCCCGAAACGGCAAATGCAGTTCGCCAGCCATACTTCGCCGCCACCGATCCGGCCAATAGCGGTGCGGCCACGCTGCCGGTGCTGAGGCCAACCTGGTTCAGGCCCGCTCCCAAGGCTCGCTGATTCGGAGGGAGGTAGGTAGCGCTGGCTTTGGCAAACGCCGGGATGGCGCCGGACTCTGCGACTCCGAGCAGAAGGCGGCACGCGACCAGCCCGCCAAAACCTTTCGAGATCCCGGTCGATGCCGCCGCCAGCGACCACAGACTCACTGTCAGCACCGCGCCCCGCGAGAGTCCGATACGATCTATCAATAATCCCGCGAAGGGTGAGCAGACGGCATAGACCGCGTAGAAAGCGGATTGCAGCCAGCCATAGTCTTCATTCGACAGATGGAATTCGTCCATGATCTGCGGGGCGAGCGCCGATAATGTCTGGCGGTCTAAGTAGTTCAGCGCGGAGTACAGAGCAAACGCACCCATCGCCAGCCAGCGTTTGGAGATGGGCTCCATACCTAGCGGAATTCCACGAAGGCCACATCCCCGGAGGTGCCAAGCTTTGTGTCAACGCGGGGTTTGTATTCTACCGTTACCTGGCGAACGGGCCGCTGCGGACCGCAGCCGAACGCCGTCTCGCCGCCGCCCATGACTACAATCTGGCCGGGATCGCGGATGAGCAGCGCCGTGGCTTTTCCACCGGCGGGCAGGATCCAGATGCGGGCTTGCTTACCCAGGCAATCCACCTTCTGGAATTGTCCGCTCACTTTTTGCGATGGCGTTTTCTCGTCCCACCATTCTTCAACTTTCTTCTTGGGGTCGGCCGGCGCCAGCCCCTGGTTCGCTCTAGCTTCCGCTGCCTTGATGGCGTTCATTGCTTCCGCTTTCAACCGGTCGAGCTCCTGTTGGCGTTCGTCTGCGATCCGTTTCCTTTCGCTGGCTTCGCGATTCTGGCGCTCGTCCTCAAACAGCCGGCGTGCTTCCGCTACCTTTGCCCGATCTTCCGCGGTGGGTGCCGCTAGTTCGGCGGAGAACCATGCTTTCGACGCTTCTGAAAATTGTTTGGCATTCAGATAGGCGCGCGCCAGACGCTGCCATAGCTCGCTGTTGCGATGGTCGAGGGCGGCGGCGGTTTTTAAATAGAATACATGCCGCGATGGCGTGGTCTCCATTTCCGCGAGCTCGATATAGGGCTGGGCCCAACGCGGGTTTCTTTTGGCCGCTTCCACATAGGCATCCTGGCGGGCTTTGGAATCCCCCAGAAGCTTTCCATATTCCAGATGGACGCGGGCGCTTCTGCTGCCCGCTTCGATGGCCTGCTTCAGCAGATCGCGAGCCTCTTGCTTCTGCCCGCGCCGTGCTGCGTCGAGGCCCTGTAATTCCGCCGACTCCAGAGATCCTTCCGCCGCAAGCTTCGGATTTCCTGCGGCTTCTCCGATCGCTGCCGCAACGCGCGAAGCTTCGAGCGGCCGCATGGTGAAATCTTTTTCGGCCATCGCCCGTCCGGCTACGGTCGTTGGCGAAAATTGCCCAGCGGCGAAGTGCTTCGCGATGTCCGCCTCCAGAGCCGTCTTGGACATGCCCAGGGAGTTGCGATACGCCACGTCCTCATCCGCTCCGCCTTGCAGATTGTTGAGCAGCACGCGAAAGCGGCTTACGTACTCGACGTTGGTGGCGAGGAAATGGACACGGGCCCAGTTCAGATTGCGCTCCGCCGGCGGAGGCGGCGCACCCAGCGTGATCTTCGGCCCTTGTGCCTCGAGAGTGGAGAAGAAGTCAATCAGCCCGTCTTCCCAGTATGCGGGCATGCGCCGGGCGTTCGATTCGAGCAGCATTCGCGCTACTTCCTTCTGCCAGGCCCGCGGCGGCGCGGCGCCCGCGGGAAGGATCGAGACCCAGGCGTCGTGCCCGAGTGTCCAGGGTGTGGCTTGCTTGCCCTTCGCCACGATGACCCGGAGCGTCCACAAAGCCCCGGGGTCCGGCTTACCCAGGAGATGGCCGAGAACGTGGCGCACCTGCTCCAGCCGGACCAGCAACTGGCGGGCATCGCGCTCGGAGCCATTCGTCCACACTTGAAATGGACCACTGCGGCACTCCTCCCAATTCCCGGCGGAAGCCGAGCTTAGCAGGAACAGAAGGCTGCCTACGATTCGTAGCATTCCGTTCCGATCGTACAACGGCTCAAGACACCAGTACCAGTACCGGAACGATATGTACAGGACCGTTTTCCTCTTGGCCCGCGCGCATTCGCTTGGGAAAATGAATCAACGCAAACACAAACGGCACTCTGACTTGTAGCATGTGGCTTGCTTTTCCTCTCTTCCGTTCCTTTGATCAGGCGCTACCGAAAAAATGCTGACGGCGGCGCCTGCCCTTTTTCCGGACGAGATCAGCCGCTCTGGCCGTGGCGAATTACCACGAACACGCCAACCAGCACGAGCGCGGTGGCCGCAAACAGAGTTCTGTGAATCTGCTCCCCGAAAATTCTTGAGCTAAGGGCGATTCCGCAAATAGGGACCAGGAAAGCAAACATGGAGAGCGTTCCCGAGGCGTGCTTTTTGAGCAGGTTTGCCCAAACGATAAAACAAATACCCGCCACCACCACACCCTGGTAGCAAATGGCGGCCACAGCCTGCCACGTCAGCTTTTTGAGGAGCGGCGGCTCGGTGAGTGCCGCGATCGCCAAAAAGATGGGAACCGCCAACAGCATTTGCCACACCACCGAACGGACAGGGTCCACCGTCTGCACCAACCAGCGCGTGTACACCTGACGAACACCGAGGAAAACGGAGGAAGCGACCATCAGCAGGTTGCCGAGCAATGGACGTGGCGCCAGCGATGCGTCCGGGCGTCCCAATGCCAGCCAGAGAATGCCTGCTATGGAAAGTGCCAATCCCATCGCGCGCACTGGAGTGATGGGTTCCTCACGGACAGCGCCTTTTGAGTAATGGGAGGCGAAATGTCCGAATATGTTGGCGAAAATGGGATATCCGTTCAGGATCACCACACCATAGGCGGGCGAAGTCAATGCGGCTCCGGAGTTCAAGAGCGCGATCTGAAAAGTAAACATCGCGCCCAACACCAGCAGGGGAACCGTTTCGCCGGGAGCCGGAAGGAGACCAACACGCTGCCGGGCCGCCCACAGGGAAACGAAAACGACGCCCAACAGCATACGCCAGAAGGCGCTCCAGAGCGGAGGTACGGAATCCACGCCAACCCGGATCGAAACCACGTTTCCACCCCACAAAATCGAGACGAATAAAGCAAGGCAGGCGCTGGAGACACCGATCCGGTCGAGGCGCGTGGAAGGCAAGCTGTTATTCTACCGCGCTGCGGCACCCTGCCCGGCTAGGGCATTGGCAACCCTTGAATGCAGCGAAAGGTATCCCGCGCGATCAATAACTCCTCGTTGGTGGGAATCACCCACACCGGAATGCGCGAATCTTCGGTGCTGATGCGGCTCTCCATGCCCGTGGCTTGGGTGTTGCGCGGCGCATCCAGCGAGACGCCGAGTCCCGTGAGCCCTTCGCACACCATGGCGCGAATCGCAGCGGCATTCTCGCCGATCCCGCCGCCGAAGATGATTGCGTCACAGCCGTTCAACGCTGCCATGTATGCGCCGGCGTACTTACGGACACGGTAACAAAACATCTCGATCGCGAGCTTCGCGCGGGAGTTGCCCTTGCCCGCTTCCTCCAATAGCACGCGCATGTCGCTCGAGATGCCGGAGACGCCATACAGGCCGCTCATGCGGTTTAGAATGGATTCCAGCGTTTGCCCATCCACTTCCTCGTGAGCAATCACGTACATCACCGCCATTGGATCCACGTCGCCGCAGCGCGTGCCCATCAACAAACCCTCGAGCGGCGTGATTGCCCATGGTCGATGGCGCAGAGGGAGCAGCCGTTGCCGAGGTGGCACGTGATCAGCTTGTAGGCTTCGCGCGTCTGTCCGTGAATCTGGGCATAGCGGTAAGACATGTAGCGGTGCGAAGTTCCGTGAAAGCCATAGCGGCGGATCTTGTAGCGTTCATAGTAAAGATACGGCAACCCGTAAAGGTGGGCCGCGGGCGGAATGGTGTGGTGAAACGAGGTGTCAAACACCGCCACATGTTTCGCCTGCGGCAGCACGGTTTTCGCAGCGTAGTAACCTTTCAGATTGTGCGGATTGTGCAGCGGCGCGAGATCGACGCAGTCCTCGATATCGTCGAGCACCTCTTCCGTGATCAAAGTGACTTCTGGAATCGTTCTCC
>DATLCW010000128.1:0-11003 GCA_035526195.1 Bryobacteraceae bacterium | reverse complement strand
GAGCAGCCCGCCGACCACCACTGTCGCGAGCGGACGTTGAACGTCTGAGCCTATCCCGGAAGCTCTGGCGGCGGGCACCATCCCGAGAAGCGCCACCAACACCATCATGAGCACCGGCCTCAATTGCGCAAGAGCGCCTTGGATAACATCCTCCTGGAGGGTTCCGTTCTCATGCTGGCGCCGCCCATTGATCTCCGCAACGATCAAAACTCCACTCATCACCGCCACGCCAAACAACGAAATGAATCCGACGGCGGCCGAGACGCTCAGGTTGATGCCCCGCAGCCACAGGAACAAGATGCCTCCGACAAGTGAAAATGGCACATTCATCAACACCAGTCCCGCGTAGCGTGCAGCTCCAAATGCGAAGAAAAGAAGGGTAAAGATCAGGGCCACAGTCATCGGCAGAACAAACTTCAGCCGTCCCCGGGCGCGCTCCAGGTTCTCAAACTGACCGCCCCATTCCATTCGGTAGCCCGGCGGGACGCGCACTGCCTGGGCGACCCGTTTCTGGGCCTCATGCACGAAACTGCCTTGATCCCGTCCGCGAATATTGGTGCGAACCGTGATCTGGCGCTCGTTTTCCCGCCGGCCGATGATACTCGCTCCATTCACCACACCGATTTCCGCAAGCTCGGAAAGTGGGACTCTAGCTCCGTCGGCGGCGTGAACCAGCAGGTTCTGGAGGCCGGCAATATCCCTACGTGCCGCGGCTGCATAACGCGCGGTGATATCGAAACGCTTCTCGCCTTCAAACAGACGAGTGATAGGACGTCCACCGATCGCAAGCTCAATAAGTTGCTGAATCTCGTCAACGTTGATGCCGTAACGGGCGGCCCTCTGGCGATCAATCAGAATACGAAGTTGCGGCTGATCGGCTTCCTGCTCAACGGCTGAATCGGCGGTGCCGGGGACCTGGCGGATGACATCCAAGGTCTGGTCTGCAACACGCCGCAGTTCCTTGAGGTCACCTCCCGTGAAGATAACCGCCAGATCGGCCGAGGAACCAGTTACAGATTCTGTCACCGTATCGATGATAGGTTGTGTAAAATTGAGCTGTGCGCCGGGAATATTCTTCCGCAAGCGCTGATTCAGTTCTTCGACGAGTTGCGCCTTGGTCTTGCCATCCCAGGTGCCGTAGGGGTTCAACGTAATCAGCAGTTCGTTGCGGTTGGGACCGAATGGGTCCGTCCCCGAATCATTGCGCCCTGTTTGAGAAGCCACGGCCTTTACCTCCGCCGACTGTTTGATAAGCCTGCTCATGTCGCTGGCGATTTCGGCCGATTTTGCCAGCGAGGTTCCGGGGGGAAGGTTCGCTCGTATCCAAATCACGCCCTCATCCAGTTGTGGCAGGAATTCGGAGCCGAGAGCGGTGGACAGAAGGAATGCCGCGCCCACTACAGCGAACGAAACCGCCACCACCGCCCACGACCGCGGCAGAGTAACTCGCAGCAGACGCTCGTAGCGGTGGTAAAGCCAAGCTAAGACCGGATTCTCCCAGCCCTTGCCGCCATGCCGGAATAGGTACGTGGCGAGCACAGGTATGATTGTGAGCGTGATGATCATGGACCCGAGCAGGGCCGCGCACACGGTGAAGGCCATAGGCGTGAACAAGCGGCGTTCCACCCGCTCCAGAGTAAACAGCGGCAGATAGGCGGAAATCAGTACTAGCAGCGAAAAGAAAATCGGCCGCTCCACTTCGAGCGCCGCGGCTCGCACGGTATCGAGAATCGTGTCGACCGAACTTCGCCGGCCTGACAGGCGATGTACGATGTGTTCCACGATTACCAGCGTTCCGTCGACGATGATGCCAAAATCCAGAGCCCCCAGGCTCAGCAGGTTTGCCGGAACACCCGCAATCTCCATACAGATGAAGGCAAATAAGAGCGAGAGCGGAATCGTAACCGCTGTCAGCAGCGCTGCGCGCACACTGCCCAGAAACAAAAAGAGCACGGCGATGACGATCACCAGACCTTCAAGTAGCGTTTTCGATACAGTGTGCAGAGTGTTCGCAACCAGATCGCGCCGGTCATAAATCGGCGTGATGCGGATGCCTTTCGGTAGCCGGGTATCATTAAGGCTCTGAATCTCCCGCGCTACGCCGTCGAGTACTTCCGACGGGTTCTCACCCCGGCGCATCAGTACAATGCCCTCGACGCCGCCAGTCTTACCATTCAAACCGAACAGACCGGTTTGCAGCGCTGCACCGATTGTCACCTTGCCTACGTCGCGAACGAAAACCGGTACTCCGCCTGTGGCGGAGAGGACGATTCTCTCGATGTCTTCCGTTGATCGGAGCAGTCCCACACCGCGTACCACCATCGACTGTTGCCGGTTATCCATCATTGCGCCCCCTGCGTTGCGGTTATTCGCTTTGACGGCGTTGGCAACTTTGTCGATGGTCAAGTTATATTTTTCCAGCGCCAGCGGATCGATCTCGATTTGATACTGCTTTACCTGCCCGCCGAACGGGACAATGTCAGCTACGCCGGAGACTTGAAGCAGACGCGGGGCGATCACCCAGTCCTGCAATTCGCGAAGCTGAATTTCACTGGTTCCCGCCGGCGCTTGCAGATAGTAGCGGAACAACTCCCCAATAGGTGTAGATAGCGGGCCGAGCGATGGCGATGCGCCTTCTGGCAGGTCTGCATCCCGCAACTTCTCGAGCACGGCCTGACGGGCGAAGTAGTCATTGGTGCCGTAGGAAAACGTGATCTCGACAACCGAGAGACCGAAGATGGTACGCGAGCGCCGTGCAATAACCTGCGGGACGCTGTTCAGAGCCCGCTCAATGGGAACGGTTACCTGCTGTTCCATCTCTTCCGCGGCATGCCCCGGAAAGACGGTGATGACGGTCACTTGGGTGTCCGAGATGTCGGGATAAGCCTCTATTTTGAGTTGCCGGAATGAGTAGACACCGAGGCACACGACGACCAAGCCGAGGACCACAGTGATGAAGCGCTGCTGAAGGGCGTAGCGAAGAAGGTGTGCGATCACGCGGTATTGTCCTTTCCTCTAGCCGCTAGCGGCTACCACGCAGGAGCATCGCACCGTCGGTGACGATTCTGTCTCCCGGATTGAGGCCCGAAAGCACCGGCACCGCTTCTCCCTGCTGCTTGCCGAACTTTACCGCGACCGGCGTAAATACTCCGCGCGACGACTCGCGGTACACGATACTTTGTTGATCGCCCTGGATAATCGCTCCCGGTGGTACGACCGGAACGCCGCGAAAGTTCTCCTGATGCCGTATCTCGCCGAACATGTCGGGACGGAATCTCTGCCGCGCATTGTTAAGCTCCGCCCTAACTTTAATGGTCCTGGTCTGCGCGTCAACGGTGTCGGCGATCCGTGCTACCCGGCCTTCAAACACTTCGCCCGGATAGGCTCCCAGTGTAATTTCCACGCGTTCCCCCTGGTGAATCAAGCGGATCTGGCTTTCGGGGACATCTGCCGCCATGTAAACCATAGAAAGATCCGCAATTGTCATCAGCGGCGCACTGGTGTCATTACGGTACTCGCCTGCGGCGACGCTAATTTCGAGCACTTTCCCCGCCAGCGGCGCCAGAACTCTCACTTCCTGATTGGGCTGACCGGGCTTGACCCCGAAGATCTGCAGCCGCTGTAAACTTTCGTCGGTAGCGGCGAGAGCCTGCTCAACGTCGGCTTGCGACTGCGCAACAGCGGCCTGCGCACTGAGAACCTCCTTTTGCGCGATGGCGCGGTTGGCGTATAGGTCCCGTGTCCGGCCCAGGTCCGCCTCGGCTTTCGCGAGCGCGGCTTTCGCCTGGTTTGCACGGGCCTGTGCCTGACGGTAATTCGAAGAAGCCGTGCCGACATCGGGGCTATGAACGGCCAGCAGAGGCTGGCCCTGCACCACGGCGTCGCCGATGCCGACCATGACTTTTGTCACCCGGCCGGCAAGAGGCATCGCCACACGGGAAATGCGGTTCGGGTTGGCCTCGATTTTCCCGGGGGCGACCACTTCATCCAGAGGCTGGAGCGCGCTTTGCACCGTGCTGACCTTAATGCGGGTCAACATCGGAGAATCGGCAGGCAATCGCACTTCCGCGGAGTCGTCCGGGGCTTTGACGGGCGGCGGAGTGTTTGCAAGCTTCTCCTGTTCATTCCGACTACAACCTGCCAGCAGCGCGAATAAATAGAACGCCGCCAGCCCCAGCCGTTGGCGCATCTGCCGCCGCACCAGTCTCATCGGCTTGCCGCCGAGCCGGTTGCGGCGTCCATCTGGTACAAGCTGCGCGCGTACTCGGCCCGCGCATCGTTGTATATCTGCACGGTTTCGTTGTAGGCGCGCTGCCCATCGAGAAACTCAATCAGCGTCGCCTCCCCGCGCGTGTAGGAATATTGACTGATCTGCCGCACTTCCCGGGCTCGCGGGAGCATGGTCGTTTCCACCTTTTGCAGTGTCGCCTGCGAAGTAAGAAACTGCATGTACGCCAGATCCACCTCGTTTTCCACCGCCGCCGTCAGTGCGCGCATGCGAGCCTCGATCTGGCGCTGCTCCTGGCGCGTTCGCTCGATCTCGCCCTGGTTCCGATTAAACACCGGAATCGTGGTCTGAAAAAATACCCCGAGGGAGTTGCCCCGGCCGGCCAGACCCTGTTGGCGCCTGTACTCGGTTCCCACCGTATAATCCACGGCTCCCTGCGCGATTTGCAGCCGCAGTTCCGCGAGCGAGCGCGCCTGGTCGTTCGCGAGTGCCTTGACATCGGGCCTCCTGAGGCGAGCCTGCTCCCGCAGCGTGTCGAGCGATAGCAGCACCTCATCGCGGCGCAATTCGCCCACAACGTCAAATGTGCCCGCCTGACCGGTCCTTCCCAAAAGGAGCCGCAGCCGCGTGCGCGCCGAGGCGGCCCGAAGTTCCGCTTGGCGCACCGCATTCTCGAATTGCAGCTCCGCCAACTGTACACGGAGCAACTCGATCTCGGCCAGATCGCCCGCTTTCACGCGAGTTTCGTTAAGCCGAACAATGCTCCGGAAGGCCTCGAGGTTCTCTGTAGCCAGGACAAGGTTCGATTTCGCCAGCAGCACTTCGACAAAGGCGTTCTGAACTTCCAGCACCACACCCCGGAGCGTGTTGACAAGCTGGAGTTCGACAACCGATTTGCTCGTGACCGCAACTGCAACCCGGTTTTCCCGCTTTCGGCCGCGTTCAAAAACAAAATCCGTGCGGACGCTATATTCCGAAGGGCCGGCGGCGTTCACCGCGTTATACCCCGTGCCCAGGAGATCCAGGTGATCCCCGCCGATGCTCAAGACCAAATTCGGCCGCAAGCGCGCCGTGATTATCCGAGCGTCCGCGATCGAAATGTTATAGCGCTCCGCCAGGAGTCCGAGGTTGCGATCGAGGGCCTCTGCAACCGCCTGTTCCATGCTGAGAGGAGTTTGCGCCGTCAGAAATAGGCAGGCTGCCGTGAGCCACAGCGACAAGACCTTCATGCCGACTTCTTTGTGCAGAGACGCAAACGACACTCCCCGAGGCTTCGGAAAGCAGTCTGAATGCCAGACTTCCTTGGTTTCACAACAAAGAGTTACGCGTGCCCATGGCGGGACAATTGACAAAAGACGTACAATGTTCGTACGGAAAGCGTGCAGTTCTCACGAGCGAAAGTTGCTTTTTCTTGTTGTTCGCCAGGCCTTCGACAGATGGCCTTTTTCTTGCGACGAGAGGTACTGTGAAGTTCCCCAGTATTGCTGGAGCGCAGCGCGTGCAGACTTTACTTCTGCTCACGGCGCTTGTAGCCGTACTCTTCGGGTGTCTGCTATTCACCGATCTGGTTCGCAACTTCCGTAGCACGGTGATCGCGGACGCTCATAAGAGCTTAGCCAACGCCGTCACCGAGTTGGCGCAGGCGGAGGAAGGATCCACTTCGACTTCGGACGACGCGCTGAAAGCGGTGTCCTATGAAGTGCTACGCTCCTACCCCGACGTAGAAGGCGGTTATTATCTAAACGGACAAGCCATCGGTCAAAGCTTCCCGCGCTACACCGAGCCGGGCAGCGGCCTGAAGCAGCCTCGAAACGAACGGGAGGCGGTTGAGGCTGCGCTCGCGGAGAGCCGCGGTACACGGAGCGTGGCACAGCGGGAATTTGACGATGGCCGCGACCTGGTGGTGGTGGCCGCACTAGTTACGCCAGAACGCCCGCTGGCAGCCTGGGGGCTGAAACGTTACCTTAACTTTCATGACCCTTGGCAACTTCGCCATGAGCTTCTGTTATCAGGGCTCCTCCTTGTAACTCTCGTGAGTATCGGTGCGGGTCTCAGCCTCAGCTTTCGTTTACAGAAGGGGTTCGGCGCGATTCAAGCGGGTTTAGCGCGCTTGCGCACCGATCCTGACTACCGTTTGCCGGATCAGGACCACGAACTGCGCCGCATCGCACATGCGATCAATGAAATGGGGGATAGCCGGCAGCGGCTGGAAGCGGACCTGCGGCGCGAGGACCGCCTGCGAGTAATGGGCCGGGTGGTAGCGGGCATCGCACATGAGATTCGCAATCCACTGAACAGCCTGCGACTTACCATTCAAGTGCTCGAGCGCCGTTTACGAGGCCAGCGCGAGGCGGCGGAAACCGTGCCTTTGGTGTTGGCCGAGGTAGACCGGCTCGACAAGCTGCTCGAAGGTCTGCTGGTGTTTCGCTCCGAGGAAGCCGGACGGTTGAGACTTCAGCCTGTCCGCCCGGTTCTGGAGCGCACATTGGCCCTGGTTCGGCCCCAAATGCGCGACCGGGACATTGCAACTGAGCTTGACGCTCCCGAAGCGATCGTGGCCATGGTTGACGGTGACCAGCTCCAGCAGGCCGTTATGAACCTGCTACTGAATGCGATTGACGCCGCAGGGCCGGGTGGGCACGTCACGGTCAGCCTGCGGCAGTCCGGGGAGCAAGCCGAGATCAATGTACGTGACTCGGGGCCCGGCTTATCGACCGAGCAGCGGGAGCATATGTTTGAGGCTTTCTACACAACAAAATCCGTCGGCACTGGTCTGGGATTGGCGGTGACTCGCACACTGCTTCACAAGATGGGGGCGACGGTTCACTACCTGGAAGCTGACGCGGGGGCGCACTTCCGCATCCTGCTCAGCCAAGTGGAGCGTAATTGAAAGCCAAGGTGCTTGTGATCGAGGATGAGCACACTGCGCGGCAGTCGCTTTCCGTGCTGCTGGAAGACGAAGGCTACAGCGTCCTGCAGGCGAGCGAAGGCGTAGAGGGCCTGGCGTCGGCTTTGGCCGAAAGACCCGACGTGGTCCTGCTGGATATTCGCCTGCCGGGATTGGACGGTCTGGCAGTTCTGGAGCGTCTGCGGGCCGGACGGTCCGACGCGGCGGTCCTCGTCATGACGGCCGACACGGCATCGAGCACCGCAATCCGGGCTACGCAACTCGGTGCATTTGACTACATTGCCAAACCTGTACACCTCGATCATTTGCTGGTGCTGATCGGGCGGGCGCTCGAATACCGGCAGTTGGAACGCGAATTGCGTTCTTTACGCTCGGGCCAGGCGCCGTCCGCGGGTTTCCCGGCCATGGTTGGACACAGCCCGGCCATGCAGGCGGTTTACAAAGTAATCGGGCGTATTGCCGATTCCGACGCAACGGTGCTTATCCAGGGCGAGTCAGGTACGGGGAAGGAACTGGTAGTCAACGCGATCCACGAGCATGGGTCGCGCGGGCGCGGGCCGCTCGTCAAAGTAAACTGCGCGGCGATCCCCGAAGCTCTGCTCGAAGCGGAATTATTCGGTCACGAGAAAGGTGCATTTACAGGCGCTGTTCTTCGCCGTACGGGACGCTTCGAAGACGCGAATGGAGGGACGCTATTCCTCGACGAGGTGGCGGAGCTTACGATGTCGTTGCAGGCCAAATTGCTTCGGGCAGTACAGGAGCGCACGATCGAGCGGCTGGGAAGCAGCCAGCCGGTGCGGACCGACTTCCGATTGGTTGTGGCAACGGCCCAGAACCTGGACCACGCCGTTGCTGACGGTCTATTCCGCGAAGATCTCTACTACCGGCTCAACGTGGTACAAATTGTTTTGCCTCCGTTGCGGGAGCGCCGCGAGGACATTCCTTTGCTCGTGCAACGTTTCCTGTCGCGGTCGGCACGGCCGGTGACAATCCGCCCGGAAGCGCTTGACCGCATCCTTGCCCATTCCTGGCCGGGCAATGTTCGTGAACTGGAGAATGTGATGACGCGCGCCATCGCACTCGCGCCGGGAGGCGTGATCACGGAGGATTCGATCAAGTTTCCGCGGCGCACATCCAACGAACTTGGCTGGTTGCAACAGGTCCCCTACCAGCAGGGATACAAACACGTGCTGCGGCAAGTTGAAGCCCACGTGATCCAGGCAGCGCTCCTTGAAGCGGGGGGAAACAAGCTGAAGGCGGCCGGCATTCTCGGGATACAGCGACGCTTGCTGTACGACAAAATGCGTGAGTACGGCTTGAAACCTTGATTGTGAAAAGCAATGTTATCCTCCGGCCGGCTGGATTGGAGGGGCAACGGCCGCATTTCGAGTCTCCCTTCTTTTCCGCTGCCCTGCTGCCAATCGGCCTGGGAAAATTCACGCACATCAACTTGAGGGGGGGATTAACCGCGGACCCAAACCGGTCCGGCGTAGTTTGTTGGCGCAACGCAGGCGACAGAAGGGGACACGCTTGCCGCAAAGCAACCCCCCTGGCAATATAATGACGTGCCATTGGAATCAAAAAAGACGTCGTTACTCCTCCTGGTGATCACAGCGTTCGTGTGCTCCAGGACATTGTTCTTCTTCTTCCACGATCCGGAAGGGCCAAACCTCCTCATCGTGACCGTACTGGCGCTGATCCTCTACAGTGCATCATTCATCGCTTGGAGATTCATCCCCGCAACGACCGCAAGTAAGAAACTAGTTTTTGCGATCTGCACGCAACTCCTCATCGTCACCGGCCTCTACACGATTGCTTGAATTTTTGGAAAGCAAAGGAGAAAGCGTAGGATCAGCAGAGCCGAATTTGGCACGCGGATTGCACGGCAAAACAGGAGGAGGAACTCAATGGCTGATAATCTCAACGAGCGCGGAGCACAGGACCGGGCACGCATTAACATGAACGAAGAGTGGGAGGTGCGGTACTGGACCACAGAACTCGGCATCAGCGAAGAAGAACTGCGCACCATCGTCCAAAAGGTAGGGCCGTCAGCCGAGGCAGTCCGCAGGGAAGCAACAGGACGGGGGCGAGCCGCAGGCGCTTGAATCCGCTGACGGTTAACGATTCCCTCGGGCGTTGCGTCCTGGCGCCATTCCCGGACGAGTGCTTGGTATCATGCAGGGTGCACAATTATGGCAGACGAGCCGCAGTCCCCGCTCCCCATTACGGGGCGTTTGTCCGTGACTCTCGATGACCAGTGCGTTGCAAAGCCATCACGACCATCCGAGTATGTAGGCGTGGCCCAGTCACTGCTGCCGGGGATCAGACACTTGAAGGAGCGGATGCTCCGGTCGCGTTGGCGTTCCTCCGCGGTCAGACGTTGGAGGTGCTGTTGAAGGCGTACTTGAGTAAAACCGATCCTATGATGAACTTGAGGAGCCGATCGTTGCGGCACAACCTTGAGATGCTTTGGAAAAAGGCCTTTGACAGCGGCCTGCCCGTCAGTGCTACTCCGCCAGCATGGGCGATCATGCTGATCCGCGTGTACGACACCCCCTACATTCTGCGCTACGCCCCAGGGGTTCACGGGTTCCAAACACCCGCGAGCGAACCAATGGTCACAGATCTCGAAGAGATCCTAAGCAAGGTAGAACAATACGTCAACCAATAATTTGTGCCTCCGTGCTGGTAGCAGTAGGAGGCCGGAAGTGGTTGCTGCTGGATCTCTTCAATGACCGACGAGAAGTAGGCAAGCGAGCGGACCGGACGAAGCGTGCCTTCGGGGCGTCTTGGCGACGGAGAGATCCAAGCAGCAACGCGGACTCGACGACGTGCAACGGCACGCCTCGTTCGAAGAGCGATCGCGCCACAGCCTGATCGTAGGAACTAGCGCGCCGAGGCGTATCCGGGAGATCGACGAAGAGCTTGAGGACCACAGTAATGTAGGCGGGAGCGGCGATGAAAGTCATTTCTTTTTCCTCCGCGCCGCCGTTTCCAGCTCGCTCTCGCGCAGCCGATAGCTCTTACCCTCCAGCACCGTCACATCGGCGTGGTGGATCAAACGGTCCAGCAGCGTGACGAGGCAGGTGGCGTTAGGGAAGACCTGGTTCCATTCCTGGAAGGGTTTGTTGGTGGTGACAATGAGCGGCTTGCGTTCGTAGCGCCGGTTAATGGCTGCATAAAGCAGATCCGCCGCTTTGTCGTCGAAGGACAGATACCCGGCTTCATCCAGGCGGAGAAGTCCCACGTTGGAGTAGGCCCGTATCTTGCGGCGGCGGCCCTCCGGCGTCTGCCGTTGCAGATCTTTTAGTAAGGCAGCAGCGGAGCGAAAGACCACAGAGTGCCCCGCGAGCACTGCCTGATGGCAGAGGTTCTGCAATCATCGTCTTGCCCAAACCGTTGCCACCCATCAAGACAAGGTTGCGCGCTTCCCCCAGAAAGTCGAGCGTCAGGGCACGTTCGATGAGGTTACGTTCGACCTGGGTGGGCCCAGCCCAATCGAAGTCGGCCATGGGTTTGAAGCTTTTGACTCCGCTGAGTCGCAGCCGCCGCTTCAGACTGCGCCGCGAACGCTCGGCCATCTCGGCCCGCGTCACTTCTTCCAGCAACTGATGGGGAGACCCACGAGCCTTGGCGGCGCGGGCGAGGAAGTCATCCAGTTGCGCCGGTACGGCCCACAAACCGATCTCACGTGCCCCAAGTGCGCCCAATCGACTTGCGCTTGCTCGCCCGCTAAGGGGCCACGCAACAATAAGCAGACATTCGCAATGGGAACTCTGACATAAGTACGATTCTGGCTGGGTGGCTGTCAGTTTGTCAGTTGCGCTTCTGGACCCTATCCGCAAAGCTTCCGAGCGGTTCGTCGCT
>DATLCW010000113.1:0-47408 GCA_035526195.1 Bryobacteraceae bacterium | reverse complement strand
CTGTCCAGCCGCAGCCGGCGCCCGCGGTCACGTTGACGAAGCCGTATCCTCCGCCTGCATTGTACGAGGCGCTTCCGGGGCTGATCGAATAGGAGCAGGAAACGGCGCTTTGGGAGATCGCGAAGGTTTGCCCTCCAATCGAGATCGAGCCTGTTCGCGAAGCGCCCGTGTTGGAGGCCACGGAATAGCCAACGGAGCCATTGCCGCTGCCGCTCGCTCCGGAAGTCACCGTAATCCACGAACTGGCCGTGGTTGCGGTCCACGCGCATCCGGTTCCCGCGGTGACACTGATGGTCCCGCTGCCCCCCGCCACGCCGTATATGCCGCTGCCCGGACTGATGCTGTAGAAACACCCGCCGCCTCCACTGCGAAAAGCGGACACCGTCGCTTTCGAGTTGTTGAGGGTCAACGCGTTATCGGCGGAGTTCAGGGAGGTGGATGCTACACCGGTAGCCGCCCCGGAATAACTGACGGCTGGGTTCGACCAATAATTGATCGCAGGGCACCACACGTTATCGCAGCCGTAGGCCATGATCGTACGAAACCGCGTCGGCAGATTGGTCTGCTGATAGCCGTAAGAGTAGGGGTATGCGCCCTCGCCCCCCGCATTCAGGCGATCGTGCTCCGCCCCCATGTTGTGACCTAACTCATGGCTGAAGGCGTAACCCGGACCCGCTGCCCAATACTGCTCCGTGGCACTGAAGGCAAGCCCCGAAAAGCTCGACGACACATTCGTCATCAGGTAGCCGAGGCCTATCACCCCGCCCATCGAGCCGACATCCTCAATCCACAGACTGACCATGTCGGCGCCTAACGAGTTGCGCGCGGCGTGCACCTCATCCATGTACCCGTCGCTCGATCCGCGCAAGCGCGTCAGAGCCGCATCGATCCCGGACGATTCGTCGTAATTCACTTCCAGCGTGCCCGCCAACCGGAGATCGATACCTATATTGCTGTTGACATAGCCCTGATTCGTTTCGGCCACGGCAAGTTGGATTTTATTCTGAATCGCCGCCGTGCCGCCGGCCGCGTTCCGCGCCGCCACCGTGTAGCACACCAGGATGTCGATCGCAGTGTTCCCCGCGTCGCGATCGACCAGCGCCAGGCGCTCCGGCGTCCGGGATTTTTCGATTCCTCCCGCCTCTTCGAACTCACCCGGAGGTACCCGTACACTATCGTTCCGCAGCCTCCCTGGACGCGCTTCGATATGCTGCACCACGTGAACGTCGCCATCCACCTGACGAATCCAGTAAAATTCTTCCGTGTCCGTTGTGATATTCGCCGAGACGATATCGCCCGTCGCCGCCAGTACTACCTGTCCCCGCGTCATGCCGGCAATCTTGCCCACCCAAAGATGTGTCGAGCCGTCGTCGCTCCAACGGGAGCTTAGTGCATCCACTTCTATCTGCGTGCCGGGAAACAAATCGAGAGCGATACGCTGCTCCACCAATACGGACTGGTCAATGGCCACGTGACGGGATCGCCGCACGTCCATGCCAGGGCGGGAGCGTTGCGATTGTGAAGCCGCGCGAACGCCAGGTTCTTCAATGGATCGAAGCAACTGCGGCAGCGCCTGCGCAGACAAAGAGGCTGCACAAAAAAAGGCGACACAGATAATAACAAGCGAGCGCCCAAGGGCCATGTTGTACTTCCTGATGGTTATCTCATCTCATCGACACAAGGGCCTTGGGGAATGAGCCTTCTTTAGAAATTACAACATACACCTCAGGGAGACACCAGGAGCAACGCAGTAGATGAGTGTCAGGAAACACCTAACCACCAACCGCCTATTCGCGATCCCGCGAAGGCTCCATCCCCTCGGCCCGGATCGGGATTCGCAGCGCTCATCTTAGCTATACTCGCAGTTTCGTGTTGCCCCGAAAAATCATAGTTTTGGGCGCCATGTTGAACGTCTCCGCCTGCGCTCCCGCGGGGGAGTGGTATGCGCCGCCCATCCAACGCGTCTTTAACCCCGAGGCCGAGCGCCGCGTCGTAGGCACTTCGATTTCCATGCAATCGCCGGACGTGGAACGCTACATCCTGAAGGGGCTGCTTCCCGCCAACAAGGGCGACCGCTGGCGATGGGCCAATCAGCGGGCGGAAATCCGGCTGCAGCCCGAAAGCACCAAAAACCGCAAATTCTTCATGGAGTTCGTCATAGCCGATGCTACCTTCAAGGAGACCGGGCCCATCCGTATGTCGTTCTTTGCGGATGGTCAGCCGATCGGCAATGTTCGCTACGATCAGCCTGGCGAAAAGCGGTTTGTAACCGAAGTCGCCGAGGGGCTGCTCAAGCCCTACGAACCGATGGTAATCGCCGCTGAGGCTGACAAAGTGTTCGTATCGCCGCAGGATGGTATGAAGCTGGGCTTCTTACTGGTGCGCGCCGGATTCACCGAGTAATGCCGAAGGCGTTCTACATTCTGTTCGGGGCAGTATTCACGCTGGCGGTGAGTTACTCGCTCGGGCGCCTGCTGTTGGAACGCCTGAAAATACGCCTTTATCGGGAAGAAGAGAAACTGTTCGCTTTGATCTGCGGAGCCTCGTTGCTGCACCTGGTGGTTTTCACTTTGTGCAGCGCCCAGGTCGCCCGCAAAGGAGTAATCCTCGCGGTGGGTTTCGCCATCCTTGCCTACGGAGTCCTGCGCGGAGTGTTTCGCCGCTCGAAGGCGCCCGCGCTGCCACCTCTGGAGAGGAACTGGAAGTGGCTTTTCTCCGTGGTGTTCGTGGCTTACGGTCTTCTCTATCTGAGGAACGCCATGGGACCGGAGATGAGTCCCGACGGCAGCGGATATCACCTCGGGCTGGTGGCGCGCTATCTGCGCGAGCACGGCTTCAGCCGCATTACCACCACCATGTACGCCAGCCTTACCCAGGGCATCGAGATGTTATATCTCTTCGCGTTTACCTTTGGGCGCCATTCGGCGGCATCCCTGGTGCACTTCGGTTTCACTCTGACGCTGCCCCTGCTGATGATAAGCTACGCGCGGCGGTACGAATTTCCAACGGTGGGCATCGGCGGCGCCTTGCTGTTTCTCTGCGCACCGGTGGTGGGCGTGGACGGCACGTCCGCCTATAACGACATCGCTGTCACCACAGTGGTGTTCGCTCTCTTTTATCTGCTGCACATCTGGGGCGTCGAGCGCCGGCAGGCGCTTCTGATTCCCATCGGCCTGCTGGCGGGATTCTGTTTCGCCACCAAGTACACCGCGGCTTTAGCGATCCCGTTTGCCGGCGCTTACATCCTTTGGAAGACACGGAGTCTGAGACCGGCGCTTGTTTTCGGAGCCTGCGCGGCGCTGATGATGCTGCCCTGGATGGCGAAAAACTGGATCATCGTGGGGAATCCGCTTTCGCCCTTCCTCAACAGCGTATTTCCAAACCCTAATGTGCGAATTTCCTTTGAAGCGGAGTATCTGGAACATATGCGCCACTACGGCGGCATTAACAATTATTCGGAGATCCCGCTCGAGTTGACGGTGAGCGGGGCGAAGCTCTCAGGTCTGCTGGGTCCGGTCTTCGCCCTCACCCCGCTGGCGCTGCTCGCGGTGCGATGGCCGGAGGGCCGCCGGCTGCTCGTCGCGGCGCTGTTCTTTGCCTCCCCTTATTTCAACAATATCGGAACCCGTTTCCTCCTGCCGTCGCTGCCGTTTTTCTCGCTCGCGCTTGCCATGGTGCTGGTGCGGGCGCGCTTTATCCTGCCTTTGGTGCTGGTGGCGCATGCCATTCTTTCGTGGCCCGCCATCCTGCGAACCTATTGTTCCGAATACGCCTGGAAGCTACAGCACGTACCAATCGACGTGGCACTTCGCATTGGTTCCGAAGAGAACTTCCTCACCCGGAATTCTTACGGCTACGTCGTGGCGCGCATGATCGAAGATCACGTGCCGCCGGGCGAGAAGGTGTTCAGCTATTCCGGCGCTTCGGACTCCTACACCAGCCGCGAGATCCTCACCGCCTACATGTCCGGCTTTAACAGCAATCTCGGCGATATGGTCTCAACGGGCATTTTCAAAGACTCTTCGCCGGTCCGCAAACTTCGCTTCTCTTTTCAAGGGCAGCCTGTGCGCCGGTTGAAGCTGGTACAGACGAAAACAGGCAGCGATCACTGGAGCATCACCGAGTGCCGGATCTTTTCCGCCGCTCACGAGATTCCAAGAAGCCCGGAATGGCGGCTGCGCGCATCCCCTAATCCCTGGGACGTTCAAATGGCCTTCGATAACAGCCCCGTTACGCGCTGGCGTTCGTGGCAAGCGATTTTTCCTGGGATGTCGCTCGAAGTGGATCTCGGATATCAGCAGAATGTAGACGCTGTGCTCCTCGAAATCACAAAGGATCAGTATCAGACGCAGGTTATGCTTTACGGCCAGCGGGAAGCGGGGCCGTGGTTTGTCTTGAGCGGAGCTCCTGGCGTAACGGAAGCGCCCTTCCTCGCCGGCCTACGCCGGGCAGCCATGGAGGAGATGCGCGCGCGCGGAGTGCGATACCTGCTGGCGGCTCCGGATGATCCCGCTGCCGAAGATTACCGGCTCAACGATGTTCTTTGGGGAATCCGAATGCTGGCCGAGCGCGGCGGTACCCGATTGTATGCGATTCAACCGGAGCTTCCTCAATGACCCTGTATCTGGGAGTGGATGGCGGCCAGTCGAGCACCACCGCGGCTATTGGCAACGAGTCCGGGAGGGTGATCGGCCATGGACGCGGCGGCCCTTGCAACCATGTGAAAGCGAGCGAAGGGCGGCAGAAATTCATCCGAGCAATGGAAGGCTGCCTAGCCATGGCGTGTGCATCCGCGAATCTCGATCCCGCCTCCGTCAGGTTCACGCTGGCGTGTCTGGGCTTTAGCGGCGGTCCCGCCGATAAGGAAGCGATCCTTCACGAAATCCTCCCGGCGGACCGTATCGTGGTGACCCACGATGGCCTCATCGCGCTTAGCGGAGCAACCGCCGGGGAGCCCGGCATCCTCGCCATTGCAGGCACCGGGCAATTCGCATTCGGCCGCAATGCGGCCGGTAAATCCGCAAGAGCGGGCGGGTGGGGCTACATCATCGGTGACGAAGGCGGGGGCTTCGACATCGCCCGGCAGGCACTTCGAGCGGCCCTGCGCATGGAAGAAGGCTGGGGACGGTCCACGGCCCTCCGCGAAGTGCTGCTGGCGGCCACCGGCGCGGCCGACGCGAACGACCTGGTGCATCGCTTTTATACGCCGGAGTTCCCCCGCCCGCGGGTTGCCGCGTTGTCGAAACTTGTGGATGAAGCCGCGATCAGCGGCGATGGCGCCGCGCGGGACATTCTGCACAATGCGGCGCAGCATCTCGCAATCTATGCTGGAGCTGTGCGGGGGCAGTTGTTCGAAGAAGGCGAGCGGGCGGTGGTGGCCTACATCGGCGGCGTTTTCCGTTCCCACATCCTGCGCGAGCGCTTCCGGTCTTTGATGGAGCTCGAAGAGGGCAGCCGCGTCGCGCCTCCTGTTTATGGACCGGCCGCGGGGGCACTGCTGGAGGCCTATCGGGCGGCCGGAATCAAGGTCGCGCTCACGAATGTTCCGGAGTCTGAGAAATGAAACAATTCCTGCTTTTTCTGTTCTGCACGATGCCCGCGCCCGCCGCGGAGCCCGATTGGGCGGCGGTCGAAACGAAGGCTACCGGATTCCTCCAGCAGTATATCCGCATCCAGTCCATCAACCCGCCGGCGGACACACGCGCCGCGGCGGAATTGTTTCGAAAGGAACTGGAGCGCGGCGGGCTGACGCCGAAGATCTATCCAGGGGGCAAGAACGGCGAGACGAATCTGGTGGTGCGGCTTCCAGGCCGCGACCGCTCCAAGAAGGCTTTGCTGCTGTTGAACCATTTCGATGTCGTTCCAGTGGATGCCAAGGCCTGGCGCCTGGATCCCTTCGGCGCGATCCTGCGCGATGGATTTATTTGGGGCCGCGGTGCCATGGACATGAAAGGCACCGGGGTCATCCATTTGTTTTCGCTACTCCTGATGAAGCAGATGGGAATCGTGCCGGAGCGCGACATCATCATGCTCTGTACTTCCGATGAGGAGACCGGCGGCGTCACGGGAATCCGCGCCATGATTCGCGATCACTGGAACGAAATCGAATCGGAGTACGTGCTCGACGAGGGCGGCTTCGGCAGCAAAGACGTGTACTCGCCCGGGCGGCTGGTGTTCGGCATCTCCGTTGGGGAAAAGCAGTTGCTGTGGCTGCGCTTTCGAGCCAAAGGAATCGCCGCCCATGGCTCCCAGCCAATTGCTGAGAACGCCAACATGATCCTGCTGGCCGCGATCCAGAAAGCGCTTGCCGCTCCCGGCCGCGGCAAATCAAATCCGGTGGTCGAACAAATGCGTGCGAACCTGCAGGGAAAGCTCGCTGACAATAAATTCATTGCCGCCATCCAACAGAACACGATGTCGCTCACCACGCTGATAGCCGGCGTAGGCTCGCCCGTCAAGGTGAACGTGATTCCATCGACGAGCGAAGCAACGCTCGATTGCCGTCTGCTGCCGGGGGTGAATGCCGATGAGTTCGAATCCGAGATGAAGGCGCGCATTAACGATCCGCGCGTGACGCTCGAGCGGCTCAGCGAGCCCAGCGACCCTGGAATGAGTAAGGCGGATACGCCGCTGTTCGCCGCCATCCGCTCCGCAATTCTCAAACAGCATCCGCAAGCCGTAGTAACTCCCATCCTGATTCCCTATGGCACCGATTCCGTTCGCCTGCGCGAAAAGGGCGTAATCGCCTACGGTCTGGCCCCGATGGTTGTGGATGCCGCAACCCTTGCCACCATGCATAGCGATGAAGAGCGGATTCCGGTTGCGGAATTTCATAAAGGGCTGAGGATCTTCTACGAGTTGCTAAAATCAAGCTTCTGACTTTATGAAATTATCCATTCGCGATCTCGACTTGAAGGGTAAGCGTGTCTTCTTTCGCGTCGACTTCAATGTCCCGCTCGAGGCCGGAGGCGTGATTACATCGGACAAACGCATCCGCGCTTCGCTGCCCGGTATCCGCTACGCGCTGGAGCGTGGCGCCGGGGTCGTATTGGGGTCGCATCTCGGCCGTCCCAAGGGGAAACCGGATCCCGAGATGAGCTTGAAGCCTTGTGCGATCCGGCTAAGTGAGCTGCTGGGGCAGCCCGTGCCGATGGCTCCCGATTGCGTGGGACCTGAAGTGGAGGCGATGCTTCCGGCGCCGGGTACCGTGCTGCTACTGGAAAATCTTCGCTTTCACGCCGAAGAAGAAAAAAACACGCCAGAGTTCTCGAAGCAGCTTGCCGCGCTCGCCGAACTTTACGTGAATGATGCCTTCGGCACCGCCCACCGCGCCCATGCGTCCACCGTGGGCATGATTCAATTCATGCCGCAGGCTGCCGCGGGTCTGCTGATGGAGAAGGAACTCGAGTACCTCACCAGGGTCACCAAAGACCCGCCGCGCCCTTCGGTTGCCATTCTCGGCGGAGCCAAGGTTTCGGACAAAATTGAAGTCATTCAGAACCTGATGAAGGTGGTGGACCGCCTCTTGATTGGCGGCGCCATGGCCTACACGTTTCTCCAAGCCAAGGGAGAGCCGGTGGGCAAATCGCTGGTCGAGGATGACAAGCTGGATCTGGCGAAAAGTCTGATGGCCGAAGCCGGCAATAAGCTCGTGCTGCCGGTGGATCACGTCGTGGCTACGGAATTGAAAGAAGGCGCCGCTTGCCAAACCGTTGTTACGATTCCCGACGGGACGATGGGCCTGGACATCGGCGAAAAGACGATTGCGTCGTTCGCCGGCATTATCCGCCAGTCAAAGTGCGTGATTTGGAACGGACCGATGGGCGTTTTCGAGAAGCCGCCATTTGACAAGGGGACGGTAGCAATCGCCAAGGCTGTGGCGGACTCAGGGGCGCTAAGCGTGGTAGGCGGCGGCGATTCCGAAAAAGCAGTGAAAGCCGCCGGCGTTGCCGACAAGATCTCTCACATCTCGACCGGAGGCGGCGCGTCGCTCGAGTTCCTGGCTGGCATTGAATTGCCGGGGGTAGCCGCGTTGACCAATAAGAACGGCTAACGGTTTCTATTTCAAAACGCTCAACAGACTCGAATAGTCGTCCGTCCAGGCGCGCAGTTTCGGCGAGGGAGCCACAGCTCTTCCGGCACCCCTGAAAATTCCCGTTTGAAACACTTCCGGACGGGACGCAACCAGCACCCATGTGGAGCTGAAGCAGTTTCCTTCCTCATCCTCTTCCGCCTCTACCTGCAAGGTGACCTTGCCGAGCAGCGTCGAGATACGCTCCACCACCGGCTCCAGATCCAGGTAACGATTCGATACGTGCACGGCGAGGATTCCATCCGGCTTCAAGTGATCGAAGTACAGTTGCACCGCTTCCTTCGTGAGCAAATGAACCGGAATGGAATCCCCGGAAAAACAATCCACCGCCAGAACGTCGAAGTTTTGCTTTGGTTCCCGTTCCAGCGACAGCCGCGCATCTCCTAACACGACCTCCGTCTTCCCTCGCGATTCGGGCAGATAGAAGAACTGGCTTCTCGATAGATTCATTACCAGCGGATTGATCTCATAAAATTTGTAGGTGTCGCCCGGCCTCCCAAAGCCGGCGATGCTGCCCGCTCCCAGTCCGAAAACTCCAACTTTCTGCGATCTCCCGATGTCCCGGGTGCGGATTGCGAGTCCGACGCCGCTCGCCGGGCAATAATAGGTGAGCGGATCAAGCCGCCGCTGGGGATGCATCCACTCCTCGCCGTGGTTGATGGCCCCATGCAGCAAGGTGCGATAAGCGCCCCATTCCCCGTTCTTTCCTTCCTCGCGTACCCGCAGCGTTCCGTAGAAATTTCGCGTCACGACCTTGTAGTTGCCGATGTTCCGGCGCACGGTCCGCCCGCAGAAGACACTCAGCGCCAGTACGCCCGACACCATCAGGATCACCGTCCAGCTGGTCCAATCGTCGAAAAACTGCGAGCGCGGATCGCTCACCAGCGCTACCACCGCGAGGAATCCACAAAGCACCAGAACAATCGGAAACTCGAATTGGAAAATGAACACATAGGGCGCAATCAGTCCCACAAACAACCCTCCCAGCGCGCCGCCAATGGACAGCATCAGGTAGAACGAGGTCAGATATTTCGGATGCGGCTTCAGCCGCACCATCTCGCCGTGGCACATCATGCAACAGACAAAGAAAGCGGCTGAAAAAGCCACCAGCAGCACCTTCATGTTGATATCTTCCGTGCCGGTGTGCAGCAGGTAAGCCATTCCGCCCAGCGCCGGAACGAGCAGAATCATGAACACCGGCCGCCTATACCAGCCATCGGCGTCAAAGCAGAGGATGAACGAAATCAGGTACAGCACCAGCGGCACAATCCATAAAAATGGAATGGCAGCAACATCCTGCGTGAGGTGATTAGTCACTGCCAGCAGCAGCGCGGAAGGCACCGCCGCAAGGGCGATCCAAAGTACTTGCGTGCCAATCGACGGCGGCGCGGGCGCCTGCTCGCCGCCGCTTATATCAATCGCAGATTCTTTGAAAGCGGTTACGCGCCGCGTTGTGATATACGCCGTGGCTGCACAAAGCGCCACAAAAGAAACGTAAGCAACCGACCAGACCGTGCCCTGGACCCGGGAAGAGAAGTAAGGCTCCACCAGCGCCGGATAGGTCACCAGCGCCAGCATGGAGCCCAGATTCGAGAGGGCGAATAACCGGTAGGGTAGAGCGCCTTTTCCTCTACGCGCGTACCACGACTGGAGCAGCGGGCTGGTGGTTGACAGCAGGAAGTACTGCGCACCCACGCATGCCGCCAGCAGCAGAAGAATCTCCACCGACGGGTTCGAGTCCCCCTGCGGCTTCCAGCGAACGCCGGGATTGATGGGCAGTAGCGCCATGCTGGCCAGAAGCAATCCGATATGAAGGTGCGCGTGGCGTTTTGGATTAAGGTACCGCACGGTCCAGTAGACGTAGAGATAACCGAGCAGCAGCACGGTCTGAAAGAACAGCATGCAAGTGGTCCACACGGCTGCGGAACCGCCAAACCACGGTAAAATCATCCGGGCAATTACGGGCTGAACCTGAAACAGTAGAAAGGCGCTTAAAAAAATCGTGCAGGCATAAATAAGCATGGAATCTCACTAGCTTACAATGGAAGGCTTGGCGAAGCCCGATCCTCATCGACCCCCGCGCAGTCTTGGCAGGCTGTTCGGCGACCTCAAAGTTCGTCCCAAGCTCATCGTCCTTCACAACATTTTTTTCCTGATTCTCACCTGTGCAACGTACTTCTCGTTGATCCCCCTGTTCGAGGATCGTGTGGGTAGCGCGCAGATCCGGGAGAACAGCCTGCTGGTGCAGATTTTTTCCGACGACCGTCCGCTGCCCAAACTTCGCGGCACGGAAATTTATGCCTTTCAAGAGGGGGATGCGGCATCTTTGCAAATACCAGACGCGATTCGCGAATGGCTGGTTGCCAACGCCGGCCTGATCTGGCGCGATCCTTCCCAATCCGAATTCGCTTACCGCATGGTGCCTGCGACTCGCGTCTTCCGCCGGGTTCACATGCCGGACGCCACCTATGCGGAAATGGTGGAGCGAGCGCAAAGAACGCTTTTCATCGTGTTGGGAGCCATCTACATTCTGGCCGTTGTATCGCTCGAATTCCTCATCATGCCGCAGTACGTCTACCGTCCGATTCAGATGATGCTGCGCGCCGATCGTGCGACCCACGAAGGCGATCGGCGGAATGAACTGATTCCAGAGGAAGAAATCCTTGACGATGAAATCGGACAGATCATGCGCTCGCGCAATGCCACGGTTAGCGAGTTGCGGCAGCATGAAGAGAGCCTCGCCGCCGCTCTCGAAGACCTGCGGCGCAATAATGAGCTGCTCGAGGCCGCCAAGAAGAGTCTGGAGGATCAGGACCGTCTGGCCAGTATTGGATTGCTGAGCGCGAGCGTGGCTCATGAAGTGAACACGCCGCTAACCGTACTGCACGGTTCAATCGAAAAGCTGCTGGAAACCGCCAATGATAGTGCTACGCGGGAACGCCTGGCACGCATGCTGCGGGTCACCCAGCGCATGCGAAAGATCAGCGAATCGCTGGTCGACTTTGCACGGGTGCGGAAGCAGGTCGTGGAGCCTGTGGCGCTTCGCGCCATCGTGGAGGAAGCCTGGAGTCTGCTGGCGATCGACGACAAGGCAGCGGCCGTGCACTTTTCCAATTGCGTCCGCGAAGAGCATCGCGCGATCGGAAATACGGACCGTCTCGTGCAGGTGTTCGTGAATCTGCTGCGCAATGCTTTGAATGCTGTACAAACGCGGGGCCAGATTACCGTGCATTCGGCGCTCACCGAGGAGCACGCGCATCATTGGCTCGTGATTTCCGTCGAAGACGATGGGCCAGGCATCCCCGCGGCCGTTCTGCCGGATATTTTCGATGCCTTCGTGACCACCCGGCTTGATGCCAATGGGACCGGGCTCGGACTCACGGTATCCGAGGGGATCATACGGCAGCACGGGGGATCCATTACCGCCTCTAACCGCGTGGGTGGCGGAGCCTGCCTGGAAGTGAGGTTGCCCGCACATGTCTAACGAGGCCGGCGCCGCGATTGATATCGCCTTACTCGACGATGATTCCGACTTCAGGAATTATATTGAAGATCTGTTGGCGGATGAAGGCAATTACTCGGTCCGCACCTTTGCCAACCCCGCGGAACTTTTCGCGGGTTGTGAGCAGCAGCTTCCCGATATCGTGCTGCTGGATATGAAAATGGGTGAGTTCACCGGCGATAAAGTGCTGGAGCAGTTGCTCGCGCGCTGGCCCGGTCTCTGCGTGATTATCATTACCGGCTATCCATCGCTGGAGGATATGAGAAATACGTTCAAAATGAAGGTATTCGACTATCTGCCCAAGCCCTTTACGCTGGCTCAGCTCCGGCAGGCACTGAAAAGCGCCGCCGCTACCTTCAACCTCGGAAAAACGCCGCAGGAACGGCTTCGGGAACGCTTGGGCCAGCACATGAAGCTGCTGCGTGCGGGCCGCGACTGGTCACTGAAAGAACTGGCGCTGGCGGCGAATCTGAGCGTGTCGCAAATCAGCTCCATCGAGCGCGGCGCGCATCTGCCGAGCATCGAAAGCTTCCTCGCCATCTGCCGCGCGCTCGAGAAGAAACCGAGCGAAGTCCTGGCGTCGATTGACCTGTGAACGGCCGCTATTGAACGTCGTAAACGATGCCGGAAAATTTCTTCCCGGTCAGTGTCTTTTCAATCGCCGGCCACACCCGTTGGTGATCCTCGGTGGCCACCCATGTCTGGCGCTGTTCTTCGGTCTGAAAGCTGATCAGCAAGCGGTATCGCATGACGCCGGGGGCATCCTTGCGGACTTTGAGCAACCTTACGTCAACAAATCCCGGCTGCCTGCTGATCACGGGCCGGAACACGGTCCGGAAATTCTCCACCATTTCGGCTTCTTTGGCCGGATCCACTTCGAGATCGCAATGCAATTGGATCGGTTCTGTTGCCACTGCACCCTCCATAGAAAGTATTCGCAAATCCTGACCCGTCATTTCATCCGGCTTCGGTATTCCCAGCAGGCCGAGAATCGTAGGAGCAATGTCACGCAGCGACCCACCGGAACGTAGCGGAAGCTTTTCCTCGCTGGCTATGAGCAACGGAACCGGGTTGGTGGTGTGATACGTGTGCGGCCCCTTCGTCACGGGATCGATCATCGTTTCCGCGTTTCCGTGGTCCGCCGTCACGATCCACGACGCATTTTTTTCCAGGATCAGAGGATAGATACGGCCGAGGCAGACATCGCAGGCCTCGACCGCCTTTTTGGCAGCTTCGAACACACCCGTGTGGCCCACCATATCCGGATTGGCGAAGTTGACGATAATCACATCAAAGGCATCGCTCTCGAGCGCCTTCACCACCACGTCGCACACGCCAGGGGCGCTCATCTCAGGCATCAAATCGTAGGTCGCCACTTTCTGCGACGCCACCAGTTGCCGGTCCTCGCCCACATAAGGCTGCTCCACGCCGCCGTTGAAAAAATACGTTACGTGCGGATACTTCTCCGTTTCGGCCGTGCGCAAATTCGTCAAGCCGTGCGCCGAGAGAACGGCCCCCAAGGTGTTCACCGGCGCCTCACTCCCTACCACGAATGGCACGCCGAACGTTTTATCGTACTCCGTCATCGTGACGTAATTCAGATGTTTCGGCATGTTGGCGCGAGAGGGCCGCTCCAGCGCCGGATCGAGGAGAGCGCGAGTGATCTCGCGGGCCCGATCGGCGCGGAAGTTGAAAAAGAAAACGGCGTCTTCGCCCCGAATCAACCCCGTAGCCTCGCCCGCCGCATCCGCGATCACGATCGGCTTGATGAACTCATCGGTTACCCCGCTCGCGTACGCTTTCTTCAATGCGGACGCGGGCTCGGCTACTTTCTCCCCGTAGCCTAAAACCAGCGCATTGTAGGCAAGTTCCACCCGCTCCCAGCGCTTGTCGCGGTCCATCGCGTAGTAGCGGCCCATCACGGAGCCGATGCGGCCAACACCCAGATCGCGCATCTTCTGCTGTAACTGTTCGAGATAGCCAATGCCGCTGTGAGGCGGAGTATCCCGGCCATCGAGGAAGCAATGCACAACTACATCGGTCAGCTCTTCCCGCCTGGCCATTTCCAGCAGGGCGAAAAGATGCTTGATGTGGGAATGCACGCCGCCGTCCGACAAGAGTCCCATCAGGTGAAGCCGGTGACTTTTCCCGTAGGTGTACAGATGCTTCAGAACAGGGTTTTCGAACAGGTCCTGATGCAGAATCATCCAGTCGATCTTCGTCACATCCATATGAATGATGCGCCCGGAGCCGATATTGAGATGTCCCACTTCACTGTTGCCCATCTGTCCCGGAGGCAGCCCCACCCCAGGTCCGCTGGCGTCGATCAGCGTGTGCGGATACTGCCGCATCAAGTTGTCAAAATTCGGCTTGAACGCATGATGAACGGCATTCCCCTCGAGCACTTCGCTATGGCCAAAACCATCGAGAATCGTGAATACAACCGGTCTTCGTTTCGCCATGGACTTCCTTTACTGCAGGAATGCCTTCCGCCCCGCGTACTTCGCGCCACTGCCCAATTCCTCTTCAATGCGCAATAGCTGATTGTATTTGGCAATTCTGTCGGTCCGGCTGGCGGATCCGGTCTTGATCTGGCCGGCGTTGGTGGCCACCGCCAGGTCCGCGATAAAGGTATCTTCCGTTTCTCCCGAGCGGTGCGAAATGATGGACGTATATCCGGCCGTGGTAGCCATCTGAATCGCTTCCAGCGTCTCGGTAAGGGTACCAATCTGGTTTACCTTGATCAGAATGGAGTTCGCAATCTCCTCGTCAATGCCCCGCTCCAAGCGCTGTGTGTTGGTTACAAAGAGATCGTCACCCACCAACTGGACGGTGTCGCCGATCTCGTCCGTCAACAGTTTCCAACCCTTCCAGTCATCCTCCGCCATGCCGTCTTCAATCGAAAGGATTGGATACTCTTTGGCCCATTTCGCCCAGAAATCCACCATTTGTTCGGAAGTGCGCTCGCTCTTATCGGACTTCTTGAACACATATTTGCCGGTTTCGCCGTTGTAGAATTCGCTGGCGGCCGGATCGAGCGCCAAAGAAATGTCCGTACCCGCGGAATAGCCGGCTTTGAGAATCGCCTCCATAATCACGTCGAGTGCTTCTTCATTCGATCTGAGATTCGGAGCAAACCCGCCTTCATCGCCCACCGCTGTGGAATATCCCTTCGTCTTTAAGACCGATTTCAGCGTATGGAACACTTCGGCGCCCATGCGGAGCGCGTCGGCAAAGGTAGAAGCGCCGTGCGGAACTACCATGAATTCCTGCGGATCAACGGAATTGTCGGCATGCGCCCCGCCATTCAGAATATTCATCAGCGGAACCGGCAGCACGTTGCCGTTTACGCCGCCCAGGTAGCGATAAAGCGGGCTTTTGTGAGCGGCGGCGGCAGCGCGGGCAACGGCCAGCGACACCGCCAGAATCGCATTCGCGCCCACGCTCCCCTTGTTCGGCGTGTCATCCAACTGGATCATTTTGCGGTCAATCTGTGCCTGGTGCGCCGCGTTCATCCCTTTTAGCGCGGCGGCGATTTCCGTGTGGATGTGGCGCACCGCGCGGGTGACGCCCTTGCCGAGGTAGCGGGCACGGTCTCCATCGCGAAGCTCCACCGCCTCATGCTCGCCCGTGGATGCGCCGGAGGGCACGGCAGCCCGTCCAAACGCGCCGCCCGCGAGATACACATCCGCTTCCACTGTAGGGTTGCCGCGTGAATCGAGTATTTCTCTGCCGATAATTCTGGTGATCTCTGTCATGATGTAGTCCTTGTGATTGCGGGGGGAACTTCAATTGTGCCACAACGCCGCTTGCGGCCCCATCGCCGGGACTACGAAAAGTACACGCTCACCGCGTTCGACTTTTGCTCATCCACGGTCACCACGATGGACGCTTCGCCCGTGCCCCGCCAGCCCGGCGCCAGTTCGACGATCACCAGTTCCATCCCCGGCCCGCCTTCCTTGGACACCACGTCCTGTACGGGCACGCGTACTCCGTTGATGGTGACCACGATGCTGTCGAGACTGCCGCGATTTCGCAATCCTGTGGCATGAAGCGTCAGCAGCACAGGTTCCACTAATTCTATGGGCACGAAATAACAGCCGGAGCCATCGCATTGGTAAACCGGAACGCTGGACCCACCGCGGGTCACCGTGCCAAAAGCAACACCGTTGCCGCTTCCATCGGCGGTAAAGAGGGCAGGCACGACAGTCCAAATTCTGGCGGGGGCTGCAACCAGCGTGCCACCGCCGCTAATCGTAAGCGTAGCCACTCCTGGAGCCGTCGCGGACGGAATGATAATGTCGATCTGGCTAAGCGAGGCATCGATTAAACGCGCGTCTCGCGACGTGCCGGCCGCATCTGTGCAGGTTACCGTGATATCGCCGGATACGTTCGCGCCACGGATTGTTGCAATCGATTCGGGAGCCGACGCGGTGATATTGGCACTCGCCGCCGACTGCACTTCGAATGCCGCCTGAAGCCCGTAATGGCGCGCCATCCAATAGGGGAGAATGTAGTCAACCCCCGCGCCTTCAATCGTGCCGTAAAGTCCCCCCGCGAGTTGAAACGGGTTCCGCTGCCAGATGAAGTCGGTAGGTGTCCGCAGTTCGATAGGAATTGGATTGCAGGCATAGTCTCCACAAACCGCCACCCTATCGTTGAGGACTACGATCCTATCGCGCTTCTGCCGCAATAGCCACCCTTCGAGCAGATGAAGCGTTTCGTTGTCGCGCTGAGGGTTGGGGCCGTTAAGGGCCAGGTCGATCACGTTGAAAAATGCGTTCTGATGTCCGGAAGTATGGTTTCGAAGAATGTCGTAACCCTTTTCGTAAACTCCGCTGAACGAACTGCTTTCCAATCTGATCAGGCTGTAGAGATTTATGTAATCGAGATTGAACTTGAAATAGGATTCATCACCAGCCACATCCACGGCCAGCGGGGCGATCATCGCGTTCGCCAGCAGAACCCGCTGGATATCGTAGGTGGTGGAAAACCGGTCCGGGTTCACATGCCTCGCCACTTGCAGGAACGTCAGCATCTGGTCGGGGCGCGCCAGAAACACCGTGCTCGTCTCTCCGTCCGGCATCACCACGGACCAGTTGTGCCCCCGCAGGTAATCCACCAGCCGCGTGACTAGTTCGCTGATCGAAGCTTTCAATGCGGCGTCGTTCACCATGTCATAGGCCACTCCTAATCCGAAGATGACGCCTGAATACTGATCGCGAGAAGTATTACCAACCCAAATCCATTCCGCATTGGTATAAATGCCGTGGGCAGCTTCCTCATTGCGGATACTGGCGGCATAGGGCGAGTCTTTAAGAACCATGCAGCGAGCCAGCAGGTTGTCGCCAGTCACATCCACCAATCCCTTCAAGGCTGCAAATGTACGGCGTATGTTATCCAGCGCTTCCGCCGACCCCGTCACTTTGTACCGGAAAGACTCCGCGGCAAGATAGTGACCGGTCCACAAAGCGGAATCGCCGCAACGCGTGTAGCTGGTAATTTCCTCGCTTTCGGGAGCTGTGAATACCGGGTCTATCAACGCGCCGAAGGGAGTATGTCTGGCCTGAATGTTCCGGGAGACCGCCAGCGCATCCACTTCGCCCGCTTGGAGACCAAGGCCGACCAGCGCGATCATTCCTGCTATTGGATTGATGATCATTGAATCCTTCCTGGAGCAAACTGAGGGCCGTTAGATGGCTGCGGCGCCGTTAGGACAGCAATTGCCGCAATGGGAAGCACCGGCAGCGCATATTTCTCCCAATAGAGATAGGAAAGCGGCATCATTGACAGAAAGCACAGCGTCGCGATGGAGGCGAATTGTGTAAATCCGGCACTTCGCCGTGCGCCACGCCAAAAACCTGCCACCACCACTAAGCCGAAACCAAAGGCAATCCAATAAATTACATCGCGGAGCATCGGATGGGGCGCCACCGCATGAAGAGCGCGATCGAAGATCCCGACGGTGGGAAAGCCCGCTTCAAAGGCGACGCGCGAAGGCCGGATCGGGAACCACCAATAGAGCAGGCTGAGACAAGCCGCGAGCACCGCCGTCACGGAATGGGGCACGAAACGCCGCCAACGGACCAGCAGAAACGGCAACAGATAGATAAACAACAGGCCGGTATATCCGATGGCGGCCGAAACGTGAAACGAGAACCTTTCGGTGAGGTACATCCGCCGCACATTGCTATCGGGAGCGAGGCCGCCCCACAGCGCGATGCACGCAGCCAGCGGCCCTGCCGAGATCGCCGCCGCTATAGCCATGCTCCTGCCGCCGGAAAGCATCACCGCCAGAGGCAGGAAAATGAGGTACTGCCGGCACAAAAGGGCACACGCCAGCGAGACTGCAAGCAACCATAAACTTCTCCGTTGAAAGGCAATCAGGCTCAGCACCACAAACAGCAAAGCAATCATGTCCGTGTAAAGAAAGATGCTCATCGCCGCCATGTAGGGATTCAGGCATAGTCCCATGCCCGCTGCCAGGGCCGCCGGTTCGGAGCTGAGCACATCCCGCAACAACCGGTGTAACAGCATCAGCGTCAGGAATGCGACGGTCACCGCGAACATCCGCATGACAGCCAACTGCCACCCGAACACGTTTCCCCACCATCCGAAGAGTGAAAATGGGAGTGGACCGGACATTTCCGGATAGTGGCGCAGCAGGTCAAGCGTGATACCCTTCGCAAAAAGCTGGCTGGTGCCGATGAAGTGACTTTCATCCCCCGGATAGCGCTGACCAATGCCCGCCGCCGCAAGCAGACCGCCGAGATAGAATAAACACCACGCCACCCACAGGGCAGTGGCGCGCCGAGGAGACAAACGCACTTCCCGTCATTTTATGCTAAGTGTGTCCAGGGAGGAAAACATCATGAGCACAACACAATACGCTCCGGCAATCGACGAAGCGAAATTGAATGAGTTCATGGGCAAGGCTGTCGGCGACATGGGAGCGGCTATGCACGCAGTGCTGGTCCTGCTCGGCGACAGGCTCGGCCTATATAAGGGAATGGCGGATTCCAAGCCCGTGACGGCCGCGGATCTCGCCCGGCGAACCGGAACCCACGAACGATATATCCGCGAATGGCTCAATGCCAACGCGGCGAGCGGCTATGTGACCTATGATGCCGCCGCTGGAACCTATACGCTTCCTCCGGAGCAGGCATTCGCGCTGGCAGTAGAAAACAGCCCCGCGTATCTGCCCGGCGCATTTCAAATCATCTCGTCCTGCTTTCACGACGCTGCGAAAATCGAGCAGGCATTTCAAACCGGGAAAGGCGTAGGCTGGCACGAGCATCATCACGACCTCTTTCACGGCACGGAGCGGTTCTTGCGCCCCAATTACATGGCGCACCTTACCAGCAGCTGGATTCCCGCCCTGAGCGGCGTTGAAGAGAAATTGAAGAAGGGCGCGAGAGTCGCCGACATCGGATGCGGGCTCGGCTCTTCGACGATTCTGATGGCGAAGGCCTATCCGAACTCCAAGTTCTTCGGGTTCGATTACCATCAGCAGTCGATCGAGATGGCACGCGCAGCCGCCGATCGAGCAGCGGTTGGCGATCGCATCACGTTCGAGGCGGGATCGGCAAAAGCGTTTCCCGGTCACGATTACGATTTCGTTGCCTTCTTTGATTGCCTGCACGATATGGGAGACCCGGAGGGGGCAGCCAGATATGTACGATCCACCATGAAGCCGGACGGCACCTGGATGATTGTCGAGCCGTACGCCGAAGACGCGACGGAGGCTAACCACAATCCCGTTGGCCGCGTATTCTACTCGGCGTCGACAATGTTGTGCGTTCCGGCGTCGCTGTCCCAGGAAGTGGGCGCCGCATTGGGTGCGCAGGCCGGGGAGAGGCGCTTACGCGACGTGGTCACCGCGGGCGGCTTCACCCACTTCCGGCGAGCAGCGCAGACGCCGTTCAACCTCGTGTTCGAAGCGAAGCCGTAACCCAAAAACGGACCCATTTCGGCTTAGACTTAGAGAGACTAAACAAGGCTCACGGTGAAAATATCGCTTTACTTCATCGGCAAGCCCCGGGATGAACACGCCGGAGCGATTGCCGAAGAATTCATGAAACGCACCACCCGCTGGGCCAATTGTGAAATGCGGGAAATCGACCCGAGGCGTTTCGACCTGCCTGCAAAGCATGCCACGGCCCTGAAGGTGTTCCTCGATCCGGCTGGGAAGGAGCTCGATTCCGCCCAGTTCGCCGAGCTGTTCACCAGGGATGTGGTGTTTCTCATTGGCGGAGCGGACGGTCTGCCGTCCGAATGGAAGCCCAAAGCCGACGTGCTCCTCTCGCTTTCCCGTATGACGTTTCCCCATGAATTAGCTCGCGCCATGCTGGCGGAACAGATTTATCGCGCCTTCGCAACGTTGCGGGGGCATCCATACCCGCGCTAACTTGAGAGCTTGGCTTGGTTCACGCGTAAAAATCCCGGCGTCGCTCCACAACCTGAGGGGGACCGCTCCGTCAAAACCGAAGGTCTGTGGCAAAAGTGTGAAGGCTGTGGCCAGATTATCTGGATCAAAGCTCTGGATGACAGCCTGTATTGCTGCCCCAAGTGCGACCACCATTTCAAGATCGACGCCATGACGCGTATCCGGATCCTGCTCGATGGGGATTTCGAAGAGCTGGACTCCAGTCTCGAATCCAACGATCCCCTCGGCTTCGTGGATTCTAAAGCCTACAGCAAACGCCTGGCCGACAATCAGGAAGCACTCAACATGCCGGATGCGTTGTTGTCCGCCGCGGGCACGCTCGAAGGCCGCGAAGTGGTGCTCTGCGTCATGGAGCTCAAATTCATCGGCGGCAGCATGGGCGCTGTCATGGGCGAGAAGATCACGCGGGCCATCGAGCGCTGTCTGGAGAAACGGACTCCGCTGATCATCGTCAGCTCATCCGGCGGCGCACGCATGCAGGAGGGGGCTGTCAGCCTGATGCAGATGGCCAAGATCTCCGCCGCTTTAATGCGCCTGGACGAAGCCAAGGTGCCGTACATCAGCGTCATGAGCGATCCCACCACAGGCGGCGTGTCGGCCAGTTTTTCCATGCTGGGGGATCTGAACATCGCCGAGCCCGGAGCGCAGATCGGATTCGCCGGACCACGGGTAATCGAGCAGACGATTCGCCAGAAGCTGCCCGAGGGTTTCCAGCGTGCCGAGTTCCTGCTGCAGCACGGCTTTCTGGATGACGTCGTCAGGCGCGCCGATATCAAGAGCTACATAGCGAAAGCGCTCAATTTCTTTTGCGGACCGGTGGCATGAGGATGTGGCTGGTTTTTCTGTCGCTCGGCGCGAACCTGGGTGCCGCCGACTTCGACACGCTGATCCGTCAGGCCAGAGTGATTGACGGTACCGGCAACCCTTGGTTCCGGGCGGATATCGGCATCAAAGCGGGCAGGATCCTTGCCATCGGCAATCTGAGCGGAAAGAGTGCCGGCCGGATCATCGAGGCGCGGCAGAGGACGGTGGCGCCGGGGTTCATTGACGTCCACACGCACGTGGAAGGGACAGTGGAACGCCTGCCCAGAGCGGACAATTTCCTTCTCGACGGTGTCACCACTATCGTCACCGGCAACTGCGGAGGATCGGAGCTCCCGCTGGGCGCCTTCTTCGAGCGGCTCGAAAAAGCGGGATTGGGTCTGAATGTGGCTTCCTTGATCGGACACAATTCTGTCCGCCGTGAGGTGATCGGAACCTCCAACCGCCTGGCAACTTCGGAAGAGTTGCAGAAGATGCAGGCGCTGGTCGAGCAGGCGATGAAAGACGGCGCGGTAGGATTTTCCACCGGGCTGATTTACATCCCCGGCACCTATTCCAACGCCGATGAAGTGGCGGCGCTGGCCAAACCGGCGGGCCAAATGGGTGGCGTCTACGCCTCCCACATGCGCGATGAAGGCTCCAAGGTCCTGGAAGCGATTGAAGAAGCTATCCGGGCCGGCCGGGAAGCCGGAGCCCGTGTACAGCTCTCCCACTTCAAGATCGACAACAGGCGCCTGTGGGGTTCTTCAGACAAATCCCTGGGCTTGGTGGAAAAGCACAGGCGGCAGGGCGTGGATGTGGTGATTGATCAGTATCCCTACGACCGCTCGAGCACCAATCTCGGCATTACGCTGCCATCCTGGGCTCTTGCCGATGGACGCGAGGCGGTTGCCGAGCGCCTTTCCAATCCCGAAACACGCAAGCGCATCGCCGCGGACATGGAGGCGCGGCTCAAGGAACTGGGCCACGAAGATTATTCCTATGCCACCGTGGCCGTGTATCGTCCGGAACCCGCCTACGAGGGGAAAAATATCAGTGAGATCAATGTGCTGAAGGGGCGTGAAAAGACGCTTGCCAATGAGATTGAGACCGTGCTCGAGCTGCAGGAACAGGGCGGCGCGTCGATGATCTATCATTCCATGGGCGAGGCGGACATGCTGCGCATCATGCAGCATCCGAACACGGCCGTTGCCAGCGATGGAGGCATTCGTGAAATAGGCCAGGGCCTGCCGCACCCTCGCTCCTACGGCACCAATGCCCGCGTGCTCGCGGAATACGTCAGAGAACGGAAAGTGCTGATGTTGGAAGATGCCGTCCGCCGCATGACATCGTTACCCGCACGGACTTTCGCCTTTCGCGACCGCGGTTTGTTGCGCGAAGGCTTCGCCGCGGATCTGGTGATCTTTGACCCCGCCAAGGTGCGGGACAAGGCCACCTTTCAAAATCCGCATCAGTATTCGGAAGGCTTTGACTGGGTGCTGGTGAACGGGGTCGTGATGGTGGAAGACGGCCGGCTGACCGAGGCTCGAGGCGGCAGTGTGCTGCGCCACCGGCCGGAGTAGCCATGATTCAACTTACCAACGCCGCCAAGCGATTCGGGCACAAAGTGCTGTTCGAAGAAGCCAACTGGCTCATCGGCCCCAAGGATCGCATCGGCATTGTGGGCGGCAACGGCACCGGCAAATCGACCTTGCTCAAGATTCTGGCGGGAATCGAGGCTCTCGATCACGGGGACCTGTCCGCCATGCGCGGCATCAAGCTCGGCTATCTCCCGCAGGAAGGTCTTTCCCTGCGCGGTCGAACCGTATTCGACGAATGCCTCAGCGTTTTTGAGGATCTGCGAGCGATGGAAGTGGAGCTTCACGATCTGAATCACCGCATGGGCGAAATCGATCCCGAATCAGAGGAGTATTCCACGCTGGTCAACCGCTATCATGCGATCGATAGCGAATTCCGCACTCGCGACGGGTATTCGCTCGAAGCGCAGGTAGGCACGGTGCTCGCCGGCCTCGGGTTCGCCAAGGACGATTGGACCCGCTTCACAGACGAGTTTTCCGGCGGCTGGCAGATGCGCATCGCACTCGCGAAGCTGCTGCTCTCAAAGCCCAATCTGCTGCTGCTGGATGAGCCCACCAACCACCTCGACCTGGAAGCGCGCAATTGGCTCGAAGGCTATCTCCGCTATTACCCGAATTCCTACATCCTGATCTCGCATGACCGCTACTTTCTCGACGTCACCGTGGATAAGCTGCTCGAAATCTGGAACAAGCGGCTGTGGTTTTACCCCGGCAACTACTCGAAATATCTGGCCTTGAAACAGGAGCGCCTGGAGCATCTGCGGGCCGCGGCCCGAAATCAGAATGAACGCATCGAGCAATTGGAGGCGTTCATCAATCGCTTTCGGGCCCAGGCCACAAAAGCCAAGCAGGTACAGAGCCGCATCAAAGAACTCGAGCGCATGGAACGGGTGGATATTCCACCGGAAGAGGAGACGATCCACTTCACTTTTCCCCAACCCAAGCCGAGCGGCCGCGTGGTGGCGGAATTCCATAACGTGGATAAAAGCTACGGCGAGAAACAGGTGCTGCGCAAGATCAACTTTCTGATCGAGCGCGGCGACCGGATCGCGCTGGTGGGCCACAACGGGGCTGGAAAATCGACGCTCATCAAGCTGCTGGCGGGCACGGAGCCGCTAACATCCGGCCAGTACAAACTCGGGCATAATGTGGAGCCCGATTACTTCGCCCAGGATCAGTACAAGGAACTCGACCAAAGCGCGCGAATCTTTGACGATCTGCAATCCATTGCGCCCAACCGCTCGCAAACGGAATTGCGTACGCTGCTCGGGTGCTTCCTGTTCGGCGCCGACGATGCATTCAAGCCGATAGGAGTCTTGAGCGGAGGGGAGCGCAACCGTTACGCTCTAGCCCGATTGCTACTCCATCCGTCAAACTTCCTGCTGCTCGACGAACCGACGAATCATCTCGACATGCGCGCCAAGGACGTGCTGCTCGAGTCTCTGCAGAATTTCAATGGCACGCTCGTGTTCGTGTCGCATGACCGCTACTTCATCGACAAACTGGCCACCAAGGTGTTCGAGATCGGCGGCGGAGCCGTACACGTATTTCCGGGCAACTATGAAGATTACCTTTGGCGCAAGGAACAGGAAGCAACGGGCCAAATCGTAACTCTCGACGCCGCGGAACCGATGCCTGAGTCCTCGGCGGAGGATCCCGCGAGACCAGGCAAGCGCGTCAATCCTATCAAGCTGAAGCAAATGCGCGCGCGCTGCGGCGTGATCGAAAAGGAAATCGCCACGCTCGAGGATGAAATCTCCCAGGGAGAACGGGAGCTGGCGGTGTTTCAAAGCGCCGAACAGACCGTCAGGCTCACCACCCAAATGGATGCCCAACGCAAACAGCTCGAATCCCTGATGGCCGAGTGGGAAGACCTCTCGCACTCGATCGAAGCGGCCCAGTCCTAACGGCCTAATTCGCCAGCGGAGGTCCGCCGGGAATCAGAATCGATCCGCGAGAAGTGGGATAGGCGTGCCGCTTCGCCGTAAACTTAGCGTTGAGATATTCGCCCATGTAGACGGGCCCTGCGATACTGTCGCCCGATAGCGAGCCGGCGAAGGTAAAGGTAATGGAATCGCCCGGAATGCGCTCCGTGCTTTGCAGCTTGACCTGATCGCCGTCAATCGTGCCAAATACATCGCGCACAGAAAAATCGCCCTTGTGGGAGCCTTGCAGACGATTGCCGTCCTGTTCTAGCATCAGCGTGTGCCGGCTTTTGCTGCTGAAAAACTCCACGTCGACATCCCACCGGCCGCTGAGGTTGGCCGCAGGTTGGGACATCGCGGGTTTCGGGCTGCGTTTCTTCGAAAACACGCCGAAGAGCCTGTCCGCCACGACTCTGTCGTCTCCAGGCTGCATCATCCAGGCAGTAATGTTGATCGAGGTTGAGGAGGAATCAACGGGATCCTCGCGTCGGCCGCGTCCGAGACCGCCGGCACCGAGCGCAATTCTCGGTTTGTTTCTGGCGACCTCCTCGGCCACCTCTTCTCCGTTGATGTGCAGCTTTGCCGGGTCCCAGGAAATCAGCAGCACCGGGCTGCGGTTGGAAAGGCCGGTAGGCTCGCGCACCTCGGTAGTGACTCCATCGACCTTGGAAAGGCGCTTGGAAATGGTGTCGAGGTAAGAGAGCCACTTGGTCCATTCGGCTTTGTGATCGCGTTTCACCCATGCCTCAACGGCCGCCACCATGCCCAAGGTTTCTTCGCGCCCTACCTTGTTATCGCGGCCCGGCCCGTGGTGCGGAGAACTCGCCTGCCACGCTGACATGAGAATATCCTTGCGGCCCAGCAACAGTCCCGCGCACTGCGGCCCGCAAATGGCTTTGCCTCCGCTGTAAGCAACGACCGTTGCTCCCCGCGCCAGGTGAACATTGGGGATTGTGAGCACCTCGGCGGCTGCATCCACGAGGATCGGAATATCCCGCGATTTCGCCATCCGGGCTACGTTTTCCAGCGACAGCGGACCCGACGAGGTGGAGCCGCCGGCCGACAGATAGATCATGGCCGTTCGTGGACTCAGCGCGCGCTCAAACTCTTCCGCCGTATCCACCATGATCAACTTCACGCCAATGTTGCGGATAGCGTGGTCGTACGCGCTACGCGACGATTTGGGTACCACCACTTCGGTCTTCTCCATGCCCGAGAGGTCTGGAATACGTAGCAGCTTCTCCGGGTTGCCGCCGGCAACGCAAGCGGCCGTAACGTGCTTCAGGCCCGCGGCGCAGCCGGCCGAAACCATTCCCCACTCCGCGCCCGTCAATTCCGCTAACCGCTGTCCTACGGCTCCCGCCAACTCATCCAATTGCACGAAATACCTGGAGGCGGCGTCCATCGCGGCGCGCACCTCCGGCAATTCTACAGAGGCGCCAATGATGGTGAACGTGCCGCGGCAATTGATGACTGGTTCGACGCCGATAGACTGGTAGATCTCCGGCCCCGGCCGAAGGGGACCGGTCGCCGCCATAGCTTGCGCGCCACCAAAGAGAGCGGGAAGGGCGAGTACGTTCCCGATGTGAAATACATCGCGACGGGTAACCTCGTCCGCGGGTTTCTCAGCAAGGTGATTACTTTCCGGCAGTTTCTCAGGCATGCAGCAATGATAACCTTCTCACGCCGCCGGTACCACCTACCGCGACAGCACCTTACCGGCCAGCACCGCCGTCAGCTTGCCGCCCTCGACGACCGCCTTCCCGTTCACCAGCACATCATCAATTCCCTCGGAATAATGATGCGGATCGGCGAACGTCGAACGGTCCCGCACCTTCGCGGGATCGAACACCACAACGTCCGCCGCCATACCTTCGCGCAACAGACCGCGGTCCCGAATGCGCAAAATTTGCGCGGGCAGCGAAGTAGAAGACCGGACTGCGTCCTCGATCGAGATTACATTGCGCTCGAGCGCATAGCGCTGCAGCTTACGCGGGTACGACCCGTAGAACCGCGCGTGCGTGTCGGGCCCATCCTCGGCCAGAGCGATTCCTGCATCGGTGGAGGTGGCGTTCCAGCGTTGTGCCATAAAAGCTTCCGCATCGTCCTCCCACACGGAGAAGCCGCGCAAGCGTGCCCCGCCGGGACGGTCGCGATAGCCTTCATACTGTAGTTCCAGCGCCATCTGCACGGGAGTAATTCCACGGCTGGAAGCAAGAGCATCGAGACTCTTGCCGATGAAAGCCTTGTTAGGATGTTCGAATACGACGACATTCTCCGGACCACCGCGGCGCGCAATCTCATGGGTAATGTCACCACGCACCTTTGCGCCCTTGCCCGTATCTTCCATGGTGACGCGTAACGCGGTGGCATAATCCGCTTTCTTGGCTTTGCCGCGAGCGCCCGAATACGCATCGTCTCCCAGCGCCCATGCCGGGATGAGTACGGTTGAGCCGTCGCCGCCCGTGGAATTGTACGGATACTGATCGGTCCAGATGTCCACGCCGCGATTGCGCGCGCGGGTGATGAGGCGGATCGCCGCTTTGCTTGATCCCCAATAATTAGCACCCATCGCCTTCGCATGCGACCAGATGACAGTGGCGCCGGTGTCCTCGCCGATACGGATCGTTTCTTCCACCGCATCGAGCATGGTCGGCTGTCCGGGTTTGTCGATGCTTGGCCGGAACCAGCGCGGATCGGTGGATTCGCTCCGCTGATGCACGCTATAGACGCCGCCGTAGGGAGCGATCTCGCGCACCAGCTCCGTGATCTCCTGGGTCGTGCTCCAGATGCCCGGCACATATTCGAGTCCCGCCGACATACCGAAGGCCTTCTCCTCCATTCCGAGTTTTACCAGTTCGCGCATTTTGGCGATCTCAGCGGCGGAGGCGGACCGCTGGTGGTCCTCCTTCATCACCAGCCGGCGCACGGTGCCGTGTCCGATCATCAACGCCGCATTTGGACCAATCCCCAGCCGTTCATAGGTGGCGCGTTGCGACGCTAACGGCCAGGGCGAGGCGCCATCGGGATTCACCAGGACCGTCGTGATCCCCTGGCTCACCAGGTTGGGCGCGGATCTGCGTCGCGCATCCGGCGACGCGAGGCCGCGGTCGGCGTGAGAATGCATGTCGATAAAGCCCGGACAAACGTACTTCCCCTTGGCGTCTATGCGCCGCGCAGCCGTCACCCCCGTCAGCCGTCCGATCGCGGCGATACGGCCGTCGCGAATGGCGAGGTCCGCATAGTACGCTGGATTGCCGGAGCCGTCCAGCACCCGGCCGCCAGTGATGAGGACGTCATAAGGCTGGGCCTGAGCAAGCAAACTGGGGAATAAAAGAAGGGTGCCGAACATTCGCATAACCCAAGATACCCGGTTTCGCCGGTGCAGTCGGGGGCGAGACCTCAGCCGTCCGGAAAGCCATTGACAGCCGCGGCGATAGATGTTAAATTTTTATCATGCTAATATTTTAGCATGTTGCGCTATGGAGCATCTCAGCCGCCGCGAACGCCAGATTATGGATATCCTGTACCGCCTCGGAAATGCTTCCGCGGCGGAGATACGCGACGCGTTACCGGACCCGCCAAGCAATTCGGCTGTCCGCACCATGTTGCGTATCCTCGAAGAAAAGGGCCACATCCTGCATAAGGAAGAAAATCAGCGCTACATCTTTCTTCCCAAAGTCTCGCGGGAGAAAGCCAAGCGCGGTGCGCTGCGGCACCTGATAGACACATTCTTCGATGGCTCGGTAGAGCATGCCGTGGCGGCGTTACTCGATTCCAAGTCCTCGAAACTCGCGGCGGACGAGTTGGACCGCCTTAGCCGGTTGATTGAAGACACACGCAAGAAGGGAGTCTGATCCAATGTTGCCCACTATTTCTGTTCTTACCGCCCTGGCTTGGAAAGGCGGGGTAATCCTGTTGGCTGCTCATGGTGCGGCGCTGCTGTTGAGAAGACGATCCGCTGCCGAGCGGCATCTGGTGTGGGCGGCATCGCTAATGGCACTGCTGGCCGTGCCGGTGTTGGAGCGCCCGGCGCCCGCCGTCGTTGTGTTGGCCAGTCCAGCCGCCAATAGTGCGGAAATCGACACCGGCACCGGCGTCGCTTCTGCCTCTACCGTCGCCGCGGCCCCGAATGCAGCCTCGATGCTGTGGTCTGCGGGATTCGGCCTGATCGTGTGTTATCAACTCGCCGGCCTGGCACAGCTAAGTCTCAGACGGCGAAGCGCAATCCCCTTTGCCGCTGTGATTCTGCGTGAGTTGAAACAGCAATTGGACATCCGCCGCGACGTTCGCGTTTACATTTCGCCGCGTACCGCGATGCCCATGACTTGGGGAGTGCTGCGTCCCACCATCATGTTTCCCGCCGCAGCCGCGGATTGGAGCGACGATCGTTTACGGCTGGTGCTGTTGCACGAGCTTACCCACGCGCAACGCTTCGATTTTCTCACCCAACTGTTGGCGGGAGCGGCGTGCGCCGCTTTCTGGTACAACCCTTTGACCTGGACGGCGATGGCGGGCATGCGCCGCGAACGTGAGAAGGCGTGCGATGACGCCGTTCTTCGAACTGGGGAAAAGGCGGCGGACTATGCTTGCCACCTGCTCGAGATAGCCGCCGCCGGCCGCGCGCAACGGATCCCGGCACTGGCCGTGCCTATGGCGCAGGCTTCGGAACTGGAATCCCGGATCCGGGCGGCACTGAACTCACGCCTTCCACGGCAGTCTCCCCGGGCTTCCACGAAGGCCGCATTTGCCGCCTTCAGTGTGATCGCCGTGCTCTCGCTCGTCGTCATCAAAACGCACGCCCAGCCCAATGCGGGACAGTTGTTCGGCTCCGTCCTCGATATCAGCGGAGCTGCGGTGCCGCAGGCGGTAGTGATTGTATCCAGCGGGAACAAAAAAGAGATTGCCCATAGTGGCCCTGATGGGCGGTATGCCTTCGCGTCACTGCCCGCTGGCCCCTATGGCGTGGAGGTGCGGAAGCCCGGATTTGCATTGCTCTCGCGGAAAGACGTCGCGGTAAAAGTGGGAGAGGCGCAGAAGCTCGATCTAACCTTGGAGATGGGACGGGTGCAGGAGACTGTCGAGGTAGTGGGCAAAGGTACGAGGCCCGCCCCGCTTCCTCCCGCTGGAACGCCACAGCGAATTCGCATCGGCGGCAATGTGCAGGCGACGAAACTCGTCTATATGCCCAAGCCGCAGTACCCGCAGAACCTGCAGCAGCAGGGTGTGGAGGGCACAGTTCTGCTGGAAGGCGTTATCTCAACGGATGGCAGCCTGCTGAGTCTACGCAGCCTGAACTCTCTGGTACATCCCGAACTTGGTCAGGCGGCGATCGATGCTGTGAAGCAATGGCGGTACCAGCCGACCCTATTGAACGGGAAGCCGGTAGAAATCATCACCACCATCACGGTCAATTATCGTCTCGCTCCATGAGAAGCATCGAGCGCCGCTTTGAACGCACCGGCTAGTTTTGCGGCAGGCCCTGTCCCCCAATAGTGCAGAAAGTACACCGCCGGTTCTCCGCCGGTCATGTGGTTGTGAATGGCCACGATACTGATCCCGTTGCGGCGAAGCACCTTTAGAACCGGCGTAATCTCGCCCGCAAGCATCGCGATATCGCCGGCGATCTGTGCATTGGAATCACTGCCGTAGAACGAGGCCCAGGAGTTTAACCCCATTCGCGCATTGATGCGTGCTCCCATTTCCATCAGATTCACATCGTCGCGGCCTACGGTGATCTTGTAAACGGCGCCGGATTGCTCGCCCTGGTGACCGGCAACGCGGGCAATTTCGGCTGTGTCCATCTTGCCCTCGGCAATGGCTGAAGAGCTCCCGGTAATTGTGGTCTGGCGGCGCGATGGGTTCCGCCCGATCAGGTCCACGGCGGGCTTCACGCGCCGGGCAAGATCGGAGGCGGTCCCGTGCGCATGGACGTGCATATAAAAAATCCGTGGATTCTCGAAGAAGAAATGGTTGTGCAGGGCCGTGACGTCGATGCCGTTGTCGAGCAGGGCGGACATGACCGGATTCACTTCCTCCTCGAGCAGCACCAGATCCCCCATCATCACGTCGGTTCCGGCATGGCCCTTGGTCATCGCCAGCCAACCTCCAAACCCGAAGGGCGTCGGTGTTGCCGTTCCATCGATTGTGACTTTCAGGTCATTTCGAGGGATATTGACTTTCAGCACATTTGTTTTGAAATCGCCGGATTTTCCAAGCGCTTTGAGAACGGCCGCGTAATCGTCAGGGACGGTCTGGGGGAAGGCTAGCGCGCCTAGAAGCAGACTGAAACAAGTGCATCTTAGAGCTGATTTCATATAAGGCTACGGCAAATTCTGATTGTCCAAAGTAAGGCCGACAAACGCGAGGCACATTTCATCCTGCGTACCTTCACCCCAGCGGATCGTTTTTAGAGGGTCATTGGGATTCCTTGGGTTATCCGCCGAGTTGTCAAACAGGCACGTTGCTTTCAACCAGGAGTTGCCCGGCAGGGCCACTGGTTCCTTGTAGTTGTAGAACCCCTGCCAGTTGAAATCCCAATCGTTGATGTAAATCAGCGGAGTCACCTGTTTTGCCGAGTCTTCCACCTCTACCTTTATCTGGCGTCCCAACAAGTGCATATGAGGGAAAATCTGAATAATTTTGGCAGATCCAAAAAGCGCGGGGAAGAACAGACTGGCGGGCACTTCGTGATTCGAAGCTCCCGGGGGAATGGCGAAAGTTGTGTTGACGATGGGCGCGTAGTAGATGCGCTTGGAGACCTTGGTCCTGTTGAAGTAGAGTCCCACGCGAGTGGCGTCTTCGCCGGTGCGGCCGGCCGGAAAATAATGGACCTGCATCACTAACCGGGCGCCTTTCGGGATATAAATCCCAATTCCATCGGGAAGCGCTTTGGGTAGGCTTCCCGGAGCCCACCCACCGAGCAGGCTATTCTCGCCAATACCAAAACCCGGCCCACCGAAGCAGGTATAGCCTGGCCCTTCCTCGGCGGCATCCAGTTTCACCGACTCACCGCTCTCATCGATGAACATGATTACGTGGTGAACTACCTGGCGGTTCGCGGGAATTACGTCTACCGCTCTCACGTAGGTCACCTGCTCGAACGGATCCGAAACCACGAAACACCGATAGACATCCTTCCCCCGGGGCGGTGTGAACGCCTCGCCCATTTGCAACACTTGATCGGGCTCGCCCAACTGCCATTCGCCCGTCGGAACGGCTTGTTCCGGCAACTCGCTGGCGTCCCCCAGGGGAGCGCCCGCGTCCACCCACTCGACAATCGTGCGCCGCTCGTCATCTGACAACGAATAGGCATCTTTGAACTCGCCAAAGCCTTCCACCGGCTTCCAGGGAGGCATGATCTTCTCCGAGATCACCCGTTTGATGTCTTCCGCCCACGTGGCGGCATCTTCATAACTCAACAGAGAAAAAGGAGCAATATCGTTCGGGCGGTGGCACATCTGGCACTTGGCCTGCATGATGCGCGAAACATCCCGGGAAAACGTCGGTTCCGCGTAAACACTCGAAGCCAAAGCGAGAAAGATAGCAACGCCCTGTAGCCGCATGAAGGGGAAGTACTCTATCCTAACTATATCAGCCGCGCCGCAGCGCCGTAACCGGTGAACGTAGTCTTAATATCCACTTACGATTTGGGCCATCAGCCTTTCGGGCTGGCATCTCCAGCGGCATGGCTGCGAGAGCGCGGCCACCACGTCACCGCTGTGGATCTTGCGGTCGGGACGTTGCCCTCGCTGGCGATTCGGGAAGCGGACGCGGTCGCCTTCTTCCTGCCCATGCACACCGCGACACGCCTGGCGGCGGAAGCCATCGCGAAAGTGCGTTTATTGAATCCCTCCGCTCGCCTGCTCGCCTATGGACTCTATGCGCCGCTGAACGCCGCGTACCTGCGAGAACTGGGTGTGGAAACGATTGCCGGAGGCGAATTTGAGCGCGTGCTGGCGGATGTGCTGGGCGGCGAGCCTCGCACCGCCGAACTCGTCTCCCTGGAGCGGCTATCTTTTCGAATTCCAGACCGCGCCGGTCTGCCCAATCTGGCGCTCTATTCTAAACTCCGTTTGAATGGCGAAGCGCGAATTGCGGGTTATACCGAGGCGAGTCGCGGATGCAAGCACCTTTGCCGTCATTGTCCCGTGGCGCCGGTTTACCAGGGAGTCTTCCGCGTCGTGCAACCCGAGGTTGTGATTGAAGATGTGCGCCACCAGGTGAGTGCCGGAGCCACCCATATTACCTTCGGAGATCCCGATTTCTTTAACGGTCCTGGGCATGGCATGCGCATCGTGCGCGCCCTGCACAAAGAATTCCCGGCGCTTACCTACGATGTCACCATTAAGGTGGAGCACCTGCTAAAGCACCGCGAATATCTGCCGGAACTGCGGGATACTGGCTGCCTGTTTGTCACCAGCGCGGTCGAAAGCACCGACAATGTGATCCTTGCGAAGTTCGATAAAGGCCACACACGCGCCGATTTTCTTGAAGTATCGCGGTTATTTCGCCAACTGGGGATGGTACTGGCTCCGACATTTGTACCTTTCACCCCCTGGACTACGCGAAAAGGCTATCAGGATCTACTCCAGGTGATCGCCGCCGAAGACCTGATCGAGAACGTGGCTTCAGTCCAATTGGCGCTGCGGCTGCTTATCCCGCCGGGCTCTCTTTTGCTGGAATTACAAGACATTCAGGCCTGTATCTCCGGCTATGACAAGGCGGCGCTTCTTTACCGCTGGTCAAACCCCAACCCGGAGATGGATTCGCTGGCCTCTTCTATTCTGCGTCTGGTTTCGACGGAACAAAAACGCCGCAGATCCCGCCGCGACCTGTTCGCACTTATTTGGGAAGAGGCCCACGGAGCGCCACCGCGCGAGGAATTCGACCTGATTCCACGGGCGGCGATCCCTTATATGGACGAACCCTGGTATTGTTGAGCGGAGCCTACGGAAGAGCAGGTTGCTCTTGTATAAACTGACGCTCCGCTACTCTGCGGCTTGTTCCTCGGGCACCGCGGAGACGTCCTTCGCGGCCCAACGTTTTCTTTGCGCTTCCGCCATCTTGCGCTTGGTTTCCGCGCTGAATGTCCTCTTGCGCTTCTTTGGCCTTGGAGCGGCTGCGGACGCCGCGCCGTTCCCGTCATTCTCGGGCGTGGTGCGTGCCGCGGCAAGCCATTTGGGCGGACGGCCCCGGCGCTTTCCGCCCCCTATCGCCAACCGTTCGAGCGCGAGGATGACCCCTTCAATCTCTTGCAGCTCGGAGCGTAACTCCGAAATCATTTTACTGACGTCCATTTTGTTCTCTCTATTTTGCCACAACTGCGCGGGAAAGTGAGTGGAGAAATGACCGATCCCCGCCATATTCTATTGTTCGCCACCACCACCGGATATCAAACAAAGATGTTTTTGGACGCAGCGAAGCGCCTCGGCGTACAATTTACGCTGGCAACGGACCGCTGCCACCAGCTTGACGACCCCTGGGGTGACAATGCGATCGCGGTGCGGTTTGAAGATCCCATCGGGTCATTGCATTCGATCGCTCAGCGGGGCCCTTTCCAAGCAGTTGGCGCGCTGGCGGATCGCACTACGCTTCTGGCAGCGCTCTATGCAGAACGCGCTTTCCTGGCGTTCCACCCATCTCATGCGATTGAAGCGGCGCGCAGTAAGTTCCTTTCCAAGGAGCGCTTCCGTGCCGCCGGCTTGCGGTTGCCTCCCTTTTGGCGTTACCGGCTAGATTCCGATGCTCAGCAGGCGGCGGTACAAGTCCCTTACCCGTGTGTATTAAAACCCCTGGGACTCTCCGGCAGCCGGGGCGTGATTCGCGCGGATAATCCAGTAGAATTTCAGGGGGCATTCCGCCGCATCCGCGACCTTCTCAGCGAACCCGATATTCGCCGTCTGGCAGAGGACCAGAAGGACTTCCTTCAGGTGGAAGGCTTTATTCCGGGCCGCGAGTACGCGTTGGAAGGCATCGTGACAAATGGCACGCTGCAGGTGCTGGCTATCTTCGACAAACCGGATCCGCTCGATGGCCCGTACTTCGAGGAAACCATTTACGTGACTCCTTCGCGGGAATCACCGGCTATCCAGGCGGCGATCATTCAAACCGTCGAGCAGGCCATTCGTGCGCTCGGATTTAGTCACGGACCGGTTCATGCCGAGGTCCGCCACAACGCCGCCGGCGCCTGGATTCTAGAGGTGGCCGGCCGGCCGATCGGCGGATACTGCGCCAAAGCGCTCCGATTTGACAACGGAATGCCGCTCGAAGAACTGCTGCTGCGGCATGCTCTGGGAGAAGATGTGACCGGCCTGCAACGGGAAGCGGCGGCCAGCGGTGTGATGATGATTCCCATTCCGAAGGCGGGCATTTACCGGGGAGTCGAGGGCGTGGAAGCGGCCCGGCAGGTAGCAGGTATCGACGACGTCCTGATCTCGGCCACGATAGGACAAACGCTGAAAACGTATCCTGAAGCAAGCAGTTATCTGGGGTTTATCTTCGCCCGCGCCGCGCAGCCGGGGGAAGTAGAAGCGGCCCTCCGCAGCGCCCATCAACAGCTCAGCTTCGAGATCATGACCACACTGACGTAAGCGCTCAGAGCTTCATCCCCACCTTCTCTGAAGTCCGTAGCCGGTCATCCACGAGATTGAGGCGGCGCTCCATCGCTGGCGTAATCACCGGCGTGTGGCTTACCGTGCAAAGATACTCCGGGATCGCCCAAAGGTCATCTTCCGAAGTTCTCCATCGGATGGAATTGAACCGATCCAGCCGCACCGGTCTGGAGTAGCCGCGCAGAGTCTTCTCGCCCGCCTCGTTATGGTAGTGCTCGAAGTAGGACATCACCAGCTCCCGGATCGAGCGGTAAACCGGCTCGCGGAACCGGAGGCTCGCATAGTTCGATTTCGCGATCGCGCCCCAATGTCTTTGCTCGCGATAGAGCGCCAGCACATGGTCATCATCCCGGACTGACTCGAGATCCACCAGCAGCGGGGGGTGCCCCTGCGCTGAGAGCGCGGCCGCAGCAAACAATGCGCCCTCCATGCAATGCGCAAGGCGATCCCGAATCACCCTCAACGGAGAACGGCAGGAAGGTCCCGATTCCTCCTTGTTATAGTGAATCTCCTGGTCAAGAAACCGCTGAATGCCCCCGGGACTCTTCAGCGATCGTAGGACTCTCGAGAGATCAGCCGAAGCGGACAGGCTCGCCGAGCGGACGTGTCCGGACCGCGCCGCCGTCATCACCGGCCGGAACGGCATCGCCTTCACCAGGCGCGAGGAAGAGGTTGGATTCAAGGCCATGTTGCTTGGTATAAAGATCGTAATAACGGCCTCTTGCAGCATACAGGGACGCATGCGTGCCGCGCTCAATGATGCGTCCCGCTTCCATTACCAGAATCTGATCGGCGCGGCGGATGGTGGAGAGGCGGTGGGCGATGACGAAGGTAGTGCGGCCTTTCATCAGGTGGGAAAGGCCGGCCTGGATCATCTGCTCGGATTCGGAATCGAGACTCGAGGTCGCCTCGTCGAGAATGAGTATGCGCGGATCGGCCAAAATGGCTCGTGCAATCGAAAGGCGCTGCCGCTGTCCCCCAGACAGCTTCACCCCCCGCTCGCCGACAATCGTATCGTATTTCTCCGAAAACCCTTCGGCAAATTCATCGACGCGGGCAATCCGGCACGCTTCGAGGATCTGCTCCTCGGTTGCGCCCGGGCGCGAGAACGCGATGTTCTCGCGAATGGTGCCATCGAACAGGAATGTCTCCTGCAAAACCACGCCTAACTGAGTGCGGTAAGAGTTGAGGCGCACGGTGGAGAGATCGACTCCGTCGATGGTTACTTTGCCCGAGGACGGATTGTGAAACGCGGAAACCAATCCAATGGTGGTCGACTTACCGGAGCCCGATGAGCCTACAAGCGCCGTCACCGTGCCGGGAGCCGAAATAAATGACACATCGTGCAGCACGGGCTTACCCTCTTCATAGGAGAAGCTGACGTTATCAAAGCGCATCTCGCCGCGGATGGGTCCCAGCGTAACGGTGCGCAACGGGTCCTGATCCTCACGCGCGACATCCAGTACCTCTCGCGTTCTCTCAAGTCCCGCGAGCGCCTCCGTGAGTTGCGTGCCGATACCCACGATCTGAAATACGGGCGCGACCAGGAAGGCAAGAAATGCGGTGAAGGTCATGAACCCGCCCAGCGTCAGCGTTCCCGCGATGATTTGCTTGGCGCCCACGTACATGACGATCGCACCTACAATGCCCAGCAGAAGAGTGGCCGAGAGGCTCATCAGCGAAACACCGGTTAAGGACTTCAACACATTGTCGAGGAGTCTCTGGACGCCCTGCCCGAACACCTGCTCCTCGCGGGTTTCGGCGTGATAGCCCTTTACGACACGCACCCCCGACAGCGATTCCGTGAGCCGGCCGGTCACTTCGCCCGTGATCTTCCCGCGCTCCCGGAAGATGGGCCTCAGGGTGCTGAACGCCTTCTGTAAGAGGACGGAAACCAGCACGATGACTCCGACAGCAATCATCGTCATCAAGGGGCTGATGCGCATGAGCATGAACAAGGCCAGGAAAGCGGTGAGCAAGCCGCCGAGAAATTCCACCAGGCCGGTGCCCACCAGGTTGCGCACCCCTTCCACATCGTTCATGATCCGTGAGACCAGAACGCCCGTCTTATTCGAGTCATAGTAAGTAATCGGAAGGCGGCCGACATGGGACTGCACCTTGCGGCGCATCTCGGCGATCAGTTTCTGAGCGGATTTGGAGAGTAGCTGCGTGAGAGCAAAGCTCGTCGCCGCCTGGATGGCGGTGGCTCCCAGCACGACCCCAAAGAGCACGCCAAGCATCTCCACCTGTCGCTTGCCGATCACGTCGTCGACCAGGTATTTCGTGGAAGCCGGCAGTACCAGCCCGGCCACACGGCTGATCACGATGAGGATGAAACCGACCGCCAGCGTGGCTCGGCGCGGCTTCACCAGCTCCCAGACCAGAGGCAGGACGGCGCGAAGGTTCTTGACGCCTTTGGGCGGCTCGCCTGCTGGCTGCTTGCCGCGAGAGCGCCCATGGGTGCGCTCAGCGGAACCGGTAGATATAGATGGAGTACCCCGCATAGGCGATGGGCTTTGACTCGCGAAACGCCCGGTAGAAGTCCCGGTAAGGCTCCTCGAAGTATTGGCCTGTTAACAGGGTCGCACTAATGGCGTACACTCCGGGGGGCGGGGTATAGAGCATAGTGCTTATGGGGCGGCCGGAGAAGGGTGGATCGATCCAGTGGTAGAACTCGGGCCGCAGATAGGCGGTCACGCTGTCGGAACCCATGTAGGAGAGGCTGAACTGCTCGATTCGATTCTCGTTCACGTAGCGCCGTAGTTCTCTCAGCCCTTGGCCCCAATCGAGATTGCTGTCCGACAGATAGCGCAGGCCGTTGGCCGCGCCGCCGGAAACATAGTTGAAGTACGGCAGATAATTCGGGTAGTAGACCACGAGCGGCGCGATCAAAACAGTGGCGATCAGAAGCAGCGGCCATCGGTGCTTTTCGAGTAAACGGAGAGGAGCCCCGCACAACAGGATGGCGAAAGGCAGGCAGGGAAGAATCAAGCGGAAGCCGAGTTGAAGCGAGCTCAGCGAGGCAAGTGAAAAGTAAAGGGCTCCCGGCAGAAGCCAAAAAGCATCCGCAAGCGTCAACGCCTTCTGGCGGAATTGTCTGGCCAGGAAAACGATTCCCGTCAGGAGGAGGACGAGCAGCACTTCGGGTGACTTCACCAGCGCGCCGATGGCGAAGTATGCCCGGCTGCCCCAGGGATAGCGATGACCGGTCAGGTAGACCGCCGTCTCTTTCGCGCTGTTGAAGAGAAGCGCTTGGACGCCGGTCCGCATGGGCGCGGGCACGGGCAAAAATCCCAATGGCTGCGTTTCGAACTGGCAGGCCGCGATGGCTGTGGCATAGGGAATGACAAGCACCAACAGCAGCGCCGCGAGAGCCCTTGGCACGCTTCGAGCCCGTGCCATTGCCACGGCTAACACGATCGCAGGCGCTATCGGAGCCAGAATAAGCATCGACAATTTCGTCAGGACGGCCACAGCCGTGGCTACCCCTAACCAGGTGGCGTTAGCGAGTGTCGATTTTTTCCAGTAGCGCCAGGCACAGTACCAGAACAACAGATATCCGAACGCGCTGGCATGGTCATTCTTGAACAACGCGCCATGAGCCAGGGCGGTTGGCTCCGCCATAAAGAGAAAAGCCAGCATCAGGCCAGTCAGCGGCGTGAAGAGCTGGCGTCCCCACCACCACAGCAGCAGGCTCGTCATGACCGGAAAAATCAGCAGCGGCAAGCGGGCCTGGTACATGCTGGAGCGGAGGCTGCGTTCACTCATTCTCAGGATCATGTCCTGGGAGATATTCCATTCGTGATTGGTTTTCCAGACCGGATGCGACTCCTCGACAATGCGGAACCCGGCTCTGGCCGCCGCCCATCCGCCCGTAATCTTGATCAGTGGCGGCATGTCGCGCGGCGCCAGTTTGTCATTGCCTTCCCAGTAGAGAATCGACGAGAGGATGTGGCTCGGTTCGTCCGTGGTGATTCCGGTCCGTTCGGCCAACCGCGACAGCACCATCAGGTACGCGGCGAGCATGATCGCGAGAATCGTACATTCCCATAGGGGCGGCCTTTGTTGGTGCGATATCCGGTTCATGCTGCTGGCTGGGGAAAGACAACGATTATGACTCATTCCGCCAGGACAGGCACAGTATCATAGGAATAGGAATGGCCAATTTGTCAATCGCGCTGGATGGTGTTTTGCAGACTCCCGCGCGCATGCACGCTGATCCGCAGTTCTGCGGGCGCGGAGTGACGCTGGCATTGGTGGATTCCGGCTTCTATCCTCACGCCGATCTGACTACGCCGCGTAACCGCATCCGCGCCTGGGTGGATGCAACGCTGGAGCCGGTGGAGATTCGATATTTCGGGCAGCACGATAAGCCTGTGTGGCCTAACTGGGACGCGTGCCGCCCGACGCAATGGCACGGGATGATGACCAGCGTGGTGGCGGCAGGATGCGGGCAGTACCCCGGCCTCGCTTCCGAGGCCGACGTGGTGCTGGTGCAGACAAGCGAGGCTGGCGGGCGCATTTTGGAGGCTTCCATTGAACGAGCGCTGCGCTGGCTGCGGGAGAATGCGGAGCGGCTGCGGTTGCGGATCGTGAATTTGTCCGTGGTGGGAGATCACCCCGCGAAGCCAGGCAATCCAATTGACGCCGCCGCGTCCGCACTGGTAAGGCGAGGCGTACTCGTAGTGGCCGCCGCCGGCAACGATGGTATTCGGAAACTCCTCCCGCCCTCCACCTGTCCCCATGTCATCACCGTGGGCGGGCTGGACCAGAATCAGATGCTCTGGCACAGCAACTATGGAGAAAGCACCAGCGGCGCCTTGAAGCCGGAGTTCGTGGCCCCCTCGATCTGGGTGGTTGCTCCCCTGTTGCCTGGTACGGCGCAGCATGGCGAGGCGGCCCAACTCTTCTCGAGCCAGGACGAAGACGCGATCGAGCAGAGGAATCTGGTGAGCCCGCATTATAAGTTGGTGGAGGGTACGAGTTTCAGCGCGCCCATCGTGGCGTCCGTTCTCGCGTGTATGGTGGAAGCCAATCCCGCGCTGACGCCGGATGTCGCCCGCCAATGTCTCGCGCACGCCTGCCAGCCGATTGAAGGAGCCCCGCCGGAGCAGCAGGGACTCGGTGGGATTGACGCGGCTCTGGCCGTGTCCCATGCGTTACGGGCGAGGGGCGGCGCGGTGGACGGGTACTCCACTTCGCCCCATGCCACCTCTGGCGGTACCGTGTTCCTGCTTCGGAACCGCGACGCGTTCCGCGTTCAGGTGTTTGGAAGCTGGAACGGCTGGACGGTGGGGCTCGAAGCGCGGCAGGTGGACCGCGGAGTGTGGCGCGCCGCCGGTCCCGTTTTCTCCAAAGGCCGCCACGAGTACAAATTCCTGGTGGATGGACATTGGCTGACGGACCCTGCCAATCCGTGCAAGGCGGCCGATGACCGCGGAGGATTTAACAGCGTGTTAGTGACGGGCTAGGCGGGTCAGCCTGCCGTTAGCTTTCGTATTGGTCGGCGACGAAGGTTCCTTCGAAAGCGCGCTCCAATGTTTCGAAGGTCAGCTCATAGGGGAGACCTTCGAAATTGATCAGGTCAATGGCGTGAGAGATGATATCGCGCGGCTGGCAGCGGCGGAACATCTTCCCCGTAGACCGGTAGTATTTTTCAACAAACGCGGGGATGGCGCCGTCGGCAATCGGCAGATTGAGAGACGCGCAAAAGCGCCGGAAGATATTGAGGAACTCCTCCTCCACCGGGCTTTTCAGGAACATCTTGTACTGGATGCGGCGCAGAAACGCCTCATCTCCAATCTGTTCCGGTCTGAGATTGGTGGAAAACACGAGGAAAGTCTCAAAAGGTATCGACATTTTGCCGCCGGACAGGAAGGTGAAATAATCGATCCCGCGCTCCATCGGGACGATCCAGCGGTTCAGTACTTCGGCGGGCGAGACCTTCTGGCGGCCGAAGTCGTCGATCAGATAGATGCCGTTGTTGGCTTTGAGTTGAAAGGGCGCATCGTAAGTTTTGGAATCCGGTTTGAACGCGAGGTCCAGCATATCGAGTGCCAGTTCGCCGCCGGTTACGATGAACGGCCGTTTGGCTCGAAACCAGCGGCCATCGTGCTGGATATCCGGCTCGGCGTTCCAGATGGAATCCTGCTCTTCTTCCACATCAAGCCGTTGGTGATAGAGCGGATCGTACATCTGGATGATCTGTCCCTGGGCCTCGATTGAGTACGGAATATAGATCGGGTCGCTTTCAATTTTCACCAATGCCTCGGCGAGATAGGTCTTGCCATTTCCCGGCTGGCCGTAAATCAGAAAGGACTTGCCGGAGTTCACTGCCGGTCCCACCACACCGATGATGTTCTCACTCATCACCATGTGCTGGAAGGCCGATTGCAACATCGGCTTGGTCAGCCAGTTGCCCCGGCGGCGCTGTAGTTTGACCGCGGCGGAGTACTGATCGAGCGGCACGGGGGCCTTGGCGGCATAAGCGTTGGCATCCAGATATTTGGTGGCGAGGGCGCGTCCCTGATCGGAAAGCGCGAAAACCGATGACACCGGGCCCATGCCGAGCGACCGCTTCACAGCTACCAGGTGTTGCAGCTTGAAGTACTCAAGGATTCCATCGATCACGCTGTAATTCAGACCGAGCACTTTAGCTAGATCGCGGCCGATCAGTTCCCCGCGGAAGTAGAGCACCTTCAGAATCAGTTGCTGAAGAAATGATTCGTTGAGGCCGGTTTCCTCAATGGACTGCGGTACCGGCGGTATGAAAGGACCGGCGTGTACATCCGTTATCGGCGGAGCTTCAGTAGTTGGCACAGGGTTCCTACCCTTTATCGTGCTTGACTCCCGCCAATTCTCCAATTCGGGTTTTTCCGGTATATGGATTCTTAAAACCTTAGCTCGGTGGTACTAAAGTTTCAGTCGGCGGCTGGCGGAGTGTTCTGCAACACAATCCTTCGTAACCCGATGAACAGCGTGGCTGGGAGGCAGGGATTCGAACCCCGATACGCGGCTCCAGAGGCCGCAGTCTTACCGTTAGACGACCTCCCAACGATCTTTCGAGTTTATCATGCGGAAGGTTTAGGCGGAAAGCCCCTGCCGTCAACCGGATTCGACAGGCACTTCTTCCAGTGCTTCTTCTGGCCCTCAGCATCCATTTTTCCTTTCCAATAGCGCAGAAAACTGTTGACCTTTTTGGCCTGTTCCTTATCGAGATAGTCAAACAAAGGCATCAGTTCCGATGACTTTGCCATCATCTCCCGGACTGTGGCGTAGTCGTTTATCTCCCCCAATAAACTTTGGATTTCCCGGAGCCGTTTCGACATCGTTTCCACATCGTCCCCGTAGAATGGAGAAAAGAGATCGAGCAGATAGCGAAAATGTTTGGTCCGCAGGCGAAACCTGTGCAGCTTCGTAGCTTTGGCTTTCTTATGGGCCACTTTACGCCCCGCTTTGGCGTATTCTTCCACGACTTCTGGCAACTGCCGGGCCGCATTCTCCTGCACGGAGGCATCGGGGCGCCAGGAGCCTTTTCCGCTTGCTTTGACCACCAGGAGTTTCTTCCAGTCACTGAGGATTTCGTTTTTCTTAAGCTGCGTTGCGCACGACGCCAACTGCCGGGCCGCGGTTTTCCGCGCGCGGATCATCTTCCGGCACTGCGGGGTCTCGTGAGATATGCCGGCGGCTGTACACAGTTCTAAAGCTATGTCGTAATTCCGCACGTTCGCGGAAAGATCCATCAAACGGCGAAGCCGTCCGCGCACTCGAACTTCCACGCGCGCCGGGAAAAGTTCCTTTAGGGCGCGCAAAGCCTCCGCTAACCGCCGAATCGAAACCCGAAGATCGTGGATGGCAGTGGGGTCGTGATGCTTCGAGACGTTGCCTAGTTCCTTGTAGAAGCGCTCCAGCAGTTCCTTCACCCGGGTTTCGGCAAACTCGCGCAAACTCATTTCATCAACTCCTGATATTGACCAATTGGAGTGTTTTGCCGTAAATCTGGCGGAAGATTTCAGCGACTCGCTCGGCCGCCCACAGATCCAGGTCGGCGCCGCCCTTGGATCGTACCTGCAGTTCGACCGAATTGCTGCTAACGTCGCAATCCAGATGATCGATATGCTGGGAATGGCTCCGATCGAGGCTGTCCGCCAGGCGCAGCAACGGTAAAAGAACGAGCGTACGGTGCCGCTGCTCCGGCGGCATCGAATGAAACGTTTCGTGTCGCATACTGGGCATGGATTTTCGATGGAAGCGGCACAGCATGCCGATCAGGCGCCGCTCGACATCTGTGAAGCCGGGCATGCCCGAGTTCGCAACGATGTAGGCGGAATGTTTATGGTGGGCGGAGTCGCTGATGAAATGGCCCGTGTCGTGAAGGTAGGCTGCCGCTTGTAACAGCCGTCCACACTCCGGCGGCAGCTTGTGGATGGGCTGCAAGGTTTCAAAAAGCCGGTGCGCCAATAAGGCGACATGACGCGCGTGCGGCACTTCCACTCCATACTTGCGCGCCATCTGCTCGACAACGCGCCGTTGATCGCGATCAAGCAGCGCACGCTCCCGCCCCACGCCCCGTGCCGCGAGATCCGCGACGATGCCGTCCTTGACGCCTGCATCGGTGTAATGCACGGCTGGCAGATGAAACGCCTCCATCGCTTTGACAAATACGGCGGCGCCGGGAATAATAATTTCCGCCCGCCGTGGACCGATACCCGGCAACTTCCGCCGTCCGGCCAAATTTCGCTTGCACAGGCCGGCGTAGAGATGACGAACCTGCTGCGCGGTCGCTTTGCGGCGGTCGGCTTCGTCCCTTCTCATACTGGGGATACGATGGACGGCCGATACGAGTGCGGCCGCCGTGGCGGAGGTGCCGATGACGCGGTCGAATTTCCGGAGTCCGATTTTGGCGAGGCAGGGAGCAATCTTTTCCTGAATGTATTGCTCCATCCGGTAAAGCTCCACGGGTTCCGGCGGATCGTTTTTGAGAAACACCTCATAAAGCCGCACCGCGCCCAGCGGCTTCGAGAACGCCTCCTTTCGAACTCCGTGCTCAGAGAGAATGATTTCCGCGCTGCCGCCGCCAACGTCAATGATTAGCACGCGATGATGGGGATGCGGCCAGCGGGCGGTTACGCCAAAATGAATGAGCCGGGCTTCCTCGAGGCCCGAGATCACCTCAATCGGAGCGCCTATTGCGAACGAGGCTCGCTCTAGAAACTGCGCTTGATTGCTGGTGTCGCGCACGGCGCTGGTGGCCACCGCGCGCATTGCCGCAATGTCGAGTTTTCCAATCGCCTCACGCATCCGGGCGAGCACCGCACAAAGCTGATCGAGGGCGCCGTTGCTGATCTTGCCATCGCGGAAAACGGTGTCTCCCAGGCGGGTAACCTGACGGTCACTGGCAAGGGTTTGCATAGCGCCCTTGGAATCCACCTCGGCTGCCAGCATGCGCACGGAATTGCTTCCGATGTCGATGGCGGCGTACCGGCTCATACCTTATCGTACCTTGGACACGAAAAAGCCCGGCTGCCTTTTCAGCAGCCGGGCGGTTGGGGTATGGGATGAGAATCAGTCGCCGCTGACGCGCGGTTGCTGCGGCGGCCTGCTGGCGGCAAGCTGGCCGAGACTGACATGGATGGTGGGGATCACCCCCTGATCGATGGAGTGCCTCACCGCTTCGTCCGTGTGCATCTTCTCGAGTTTCTCTTTCAGAAGCTGACGTCGAAGTCGCTGCTCAAAGTCCGCGAGCTGCTGCTCGATGGCGGTCTTTTTCTTGCTGTTCACCACCATATCCTCACGGTAGCGCTTGAGGAAGTACCCGATGGTTTCGGTGCGGATTTTGATCGAGCCGGTGGGCTTGTTTTCGTCGATATCCTTGAAGCAGAAGTACGGGCTGCCGGAATGTTCGACGATCTCCTCCACCACCGAGTAGATCGGGGCGTCATGACCGCACTTGAAGCTGGAGAGCTCGAGCGCGACCAGATTGGGATGGCGGGCGATGTATTTCGCCGCCCAAACCTTGCGCGAGGTGTTTTCGGAGTACGAGTTCTTCCACACATCGCTGATCGACATCGGGTCGGTGATCTCTCCCGTAAGAACTTCGGCGCCGAACAGCCGCCAGACAATGTCGTCGTCGATCGGGAGGCAATCCTGCGTAAACACGGGATATCCCAGCTTCTGGAACTCCTCGAGAATCTCGTGATTCACGCCGGGATCATTGTGATAAGGACGGCCGAGCAGCACTACTCCTAACCGGTCTTCCCGCTCCAGTTGCTCAATCACCTCGCGGGCAGCGCCGCGCATGGTTACGTTATTGAAGAAGTCGAGCGCTTTGAAGGCTTCGACAATGGCCCGGCTGTTTTCTTCCGGAGTGAGGCCGAGGATATCCTTGAACTCTTCGTACATCTGCCGTTCCAGCATGTCCGGCTTGGAGATGTTGACGAAGGTATCGAGAAACTTCACCCCTTTCTCCTGGAACAGATTGCCCTCCTTCGAGAACGCTGCCTTTACGGCGGCCGGCGTGGCCGACACCGTCGGACAGCTGCGCGTGGCCTGTATATTGGTCAGGTCTGAAGTCAGGCAGTCGATCATCGGGAAGAAGATGATGTCCAGCGGTTTCTTCGCGTGATGCACGTACAACAGATTATGCACGTGAGGAATGCCGAGCTTCGACGGGAAGCAGGGATCAATGGACCCACGCTTGGCGCCTTCCTTGTAGAGCTGTTCGGAAGTATAATCCGACCAGATCAGGTGCTCCGCCTTGACACCCAGAGAAGCAAAGTAGGCCGTGAAGACAGGAGCCATCGAGTACATGTTAAGTACCCGCGGCATCCCTATGCGGATTTCGCCGCGCTTCTTCAGCATCTCGGCGCGCTTCTTCTGCACCTGCGTGAACTGGAACTTGGGAGCCGGATCGGCAACCAGAGGAACATCGGGAACGCGGAAGACCTGGCGGGCGGCGATTTCGACGAAGTTGGGGTTGGCCTTCTTCACCGTATCCAGATCGCCCTTGATCTTACGCATGTCATTAATGTCTTCCACGGTGCCTTTTTCGCAGGTGGCAATGATCAGGCGCTGAGAGCCGGCTTCCAGAGGAACCTTGGTCTTCTTGGGAGGCGCCGAGGCATCGGCGAAAACACCGGTCTTCACATCGATAAAGGTGCGAAGACACTTGTTCTTACAGAAATAACAGCGGGTCGCTTCTTCGCGAGTGGTTTTGTAAACGATGTTCTGAACGGCTTCGAGACCGATGAAAGTCGATTGGCGTCCGTTATCCCATAGGCGTCCCGCTTCGAGCGCGGCTCCGATGGCTCCGGCTTCTCCGCAATGTTCATGAACAATGACGCGCGCCGGGACATCTTTGCCCTTGAATCTCGATTCGATGAAATCGACCTGGGCCTTCACTGCCGCGAGGTTATACTGCGTGCCGCCCTGTAGCAGGAAGGTGGTGCCAATGGCCGAGAGGTTGGGGATTTGAGAAACGTAGAGCCAGATATTCTTCGGCAGCACATTGCACAATCCGGCCATGATCTCTTCGGGCTTCCAGCCCTGGCGCTGGAAGTCGACAATATCGGACTGCATGAACACGGCGCAGCCGTAGCCGAACTGCGGATACCCGTTGGCTCCGAAAGCAATGTCCGCGAACGCCTCCACCGGGTGGCCAAAGCCCTGCGCGGTGGATTGCAGGAAGTAGCCGTTCCCCGCCGAGCATTGGGTATTGAGCTTGAAATCCTTGACGCGGCCGTTCTTCAGAATAATGATCTTGATGTCCTGGCCGCCGACGTCGCAGATGACATCGACATTGTCGTAAAAGTGCAGCCCGGCCTGGGTATGGGCGACCGTTTCCACCACCGCGGCGTCCGCCGAAATTACATCCCGAAGGATGTCTTTCGCATATCCGGTGCTGCCCACACCGAGACACTTGAGCGTTGCCCCCTGATCGGTGATCTGCTTTTCCAGTTTCTGGAAAATCTCGAGCGTATCCTCGATCGGATTGCCTTTGGAGAGCTGGTAGGCCTTGGCCAGAATCGGCCGTGACTTGTCCTTGCCCATCAGCACCGCTTTGGTCGAAGTGGACCCGCCGTCAATGCCGATGAACCCTTCCACGACCTCTCCGGGCTGGAAGTTGACCGGCTGGTACTTCTTGTGGCGGTACTTGTCTTTGAACGTTTCCAGTTCGTCAACGGTCTTTGCGAGACCGCCGCCGCCGCCGCGTTTGTTCTTCTCTTCTTCACGACCGACTTCGACGTACCATTTCAGTTTGTCGTAGCCGGCGTAAACGCCAACATTGTCGTCTTCGGTTTTGCCGTATTCGACGGCGCCGATCGCCGCGAAGTACTGCGCATTGTCCGGAGTGCGGATGAGGCTTTCCGGCGGAACGCCTTCCGGCAGCGGGAAATTACGTTCTTCCCAGATTTTCGGAATGTTGTGCTTCC
>DATLCW010000110.1:0-3407 GCA_035526195.1 Bryobacteraceae bacterium | reverse complement strand
ACCGCGGAGCAGATTAAAATCGAAATCGGCTCGGCCTATCCGCTGGAAAAGCCGCTCTCGATGGAGATCAAGGGACGCGATTTGATCGAAGGCGTGCCGAAGACGCTGACCATTCAGGATGCTGAAATACGTGAAGCGCTTTCCGAAGGTGTGGACACCATTGTCAATGCCATTCGCGTGGCCTTGGAGCGTACGCCGCCTGAGTTGTCCGCCGACATCTCCGACCGCGGCATCGTGCTCACCGGCGGCGGCGCTTTACTCAAGAACCTGGATAAGCGCATCCGGGAAGAAACCGGACTGCCCGTCTCCATTGCCGACGACCCGCTGGCCTGCGTGGTGCTCGGAACGGGCAAAATGTTAAGCGACTTCAACTTATTGCGGAAGATCGCAGTCGATTAGTTCTTTCCATCTCAAAGCGTACAGATTTCGTAAACCTCTCTCGCGCAGCAATTCTTCCTGATTGCCCTTCCGCCGCTTAAAATAAGCTCTGACCGTTTATCGCTTTTATGGAAACCTCCCGAATATCCGCGTTCTACCGCAGCCTGATCGTGCTAGCCAGCATGCTGCTCGCACAATTGATCGTGGTCGGCTATCAACTGCGTACACAGAGCGATGTCCCGCTGGTCCGGCTGGGGACCGTGCTCATCATCGAGCCGATTAACCGTTCCATGGCGGCGATCGTGAATGGTATCCAAGGCGCCTGGTTTGGCTACGTTGATTTGCGAAATGCTCGCCAGGAAAACAAGTCATTAGCCGCGAAAGTGGAGGAGCTTAAACTAGCCAACCAAAAGCTGCAATCCGCCGAAAGCGAGGCCAAGCGACTACGCGGCTTCATGGGATTGAAATCCCAAATACCCGCTGAAACGGTGGTCGCGCGCGTGGTGGGTGGAAGCGCCGGAGAGTCCTCTCGCTTGCTGATGATTGACAAAGGAGCCGACGCGGGGATCAAGCCGGACCTTCCGGTCATGGTTCCCGATGGTGTGGTGGGAAAAGTCCTCGCGGTGTTTTCCGATTCCGCGCAGGTGATTCTGCTAAGCGACCCATTCAGCGGCGCCGGCGTGTTGTTGGAGCAATCGCGCATGCACGGCGTGCTCAAAGGTCGCAACGAACCATTGCTGTATCTGGACTTCATATCGAACGGCGAACAAGTTGCCACCGGCCAGCGCGTATTCACCTCCGGCGAAGACAAGATTTATCCGCCGGGCCTGCCGGTCGGCGTGGTGGAAAGCGCGACGCGGGGGCAGAAGTTTCTCGATGTCAAGGTTCGCCCGTCGGCATCGCTACAGAGCCTGGAAGAAGTGATGGTGATCCTGAATACCAGCTTTGAGATGCCGTTGCCCGAACCGGTCCGCTTCGGACCGCAGATGCCCGTCAGCAGTACCAATGCTGCCGGCTCCGCACTCGCCTCGACCACCCCTGTGGGTTCTTCAACTCGCCCAGCGGTTCCCGCTGTTCCTCCGCCACCCGCCCGCGCTACCGGAGCATCCGCTCCGCCGCCGTCGCCGCGGCCTCCGGCGTCATCACCCCCGCCGCGTCCTGAACCTGCTCCCGCGGTCGCTCCTCAGATTGGCGAAACTCAACCGCCAGGAGCGTCCCAAGAGCAGTAGGGTCGAATCGGAACAAGGCACGTGGAAGCAAGTCCCAGCTTGAAATTGTCATTCCGAGGAGCGTCAGCGACGAGGAATCTGCTGTTCTCTTTCCTCAAAACAAAACAGATTCCTCGCTACGCTCGGGATGACAAACGGAGAGAACGACGGATTGAATTCAAACTGGGACACTACCCCAACCCGGCGTATTGCTTTGCAATCTCCTCTATAAAAAGTAGAATTACTGATTACTCTGTCGATTTCGCGGTGATCTTGCGCCAACGTCCGGACTTATCACGTGGGATGGTTTAAACAATTAGTCGTCGGGCGTCCACTTGACTCCGCCGAGGAGAGCGAGCAGAAACTTTCCAAGAAGGCTGCGCTCGCCGTCTTTGCCTCCGACAGTTTGTCTTCCACGGCTTACGCTACGGAGGCCATCCTTCTCGCCCTGGTCGCGGCCGGGACCAGCACCTTCCGGCTGGCTGTGCCTGCCGCGATCATGATCGTTGTCCTGCTGTGGATCGTGGTGATCTCCTATGGACAGACGCTGGAGACCTATCCCACCGGCGGCGGAGCGTACACCGTCGCCAAGGAAAATCTCGGCATCTACGCGGCCCTGATTGGCGGAGCCGCTCTCCTGATCGATTACATCCTGACGGTGGCGGTGAGCGTCGCGGCGGGAATCGCGGCCATCACCTCCGCCTTTCCGCAGTTGTACTCGCATCGAATAGCGCTGTGCCTTGTGGCCATCGGCGTTATGACGTGGCTGAATCTGCGTGGTGTAAAGGAATCCGCCACGGCTTTTGCGGGCCCCGTGTACTTGTTCATACTGGCGGCCTACCTTCTTTGTATTCTGGCCCTCTATGAAGTCCCGGGCACTCCGGCGACGGCCGCGGCGAGCGCAGGCAGCCCGGCAGAGGCGTTTTCATTCCTGATCCTGCTGAAAGCGTTTGCCTCCGGTTGCACAGCATTGACGGGTGTGGAAGCAGTCGCCAACGGTGTTCAGGCTTTCCGAGCACCGGCGGCTCGCAACGCCAAAATCACGCAGATGATTATGGGAGTTATCCTCGGAACGCTCTTCCTGGGCATCACTTCCGCCACGACGCTGCATCATTTAAGTCCAATCGAAGGCGAAACCATACTTTCGCAGTTGGCGCGGGTCAGCTTCGGGCATGGCGCTGTGTACTTCATTTTCCAGGGTGCAACGACCACCATCCTCGTGCTTGCCGCGAATACCGCCTTCGCAGGATTTCCCCGTCTGACTTCGTACATTGCCTCAGACCGCTTCCTGCCGCGTCAATTCGCTAATCTCGGCGACCGGCTGGTTTTCTCGAACGGAATCATGTTCCTCAGCCTCTCAGCCGCGGCGCTGGTGGTGATCTATGGTGCCAGCGAACACAACCTGATTCCCCTGTACACGGTCGGAGTGTTTGTAGCATTTACGCTCTCTCAAGCGGGAATGGTGGCGCATTGGCGGCGTGTACGCGGTCCCGGCTACTTCTGGCGAATGTGTTTGAACGGGCTGGGCGCGTTCACCACGCTGACCGTCCTGGTCATTGTGGCGGCGGCGAAATTTACCCACGGCGCCTGGATGGTGTTGGTTGCCATTCCCGCTCTTGTGTGGATGTTCCTGCGCATTCGTCGGCACTATTTCGAGGTTGCCACGGAGCTCTCGGTTACCGCTTACGACAAGCTGGCCAGGGTGCATCACACCGTCGTGGTCCCGGTGCCCGGCGTAAATCGCGCGAGTCTTGGCGCCATCGAATATGCCCGCTCGCTCTCCAGCGATATACTCGCGGTTCAAGTAAACGTCGACAACTA
>DATLCW010000092.1:0-6323 GCA_035526195.1 Bryobacteraceae bacterium | reverse complement strand
GGAATCGAACTCCTTCAGCCGCAGCTCATGTTCGCGTGTAGGGGCCTTGATATACGGCTCTTCATTCCCAAAGTTATAAACCAGGCCGCGGTCGGAAATATTGTTAAAGAACGCAAAAAGCTGGTAGAACTCTTTTTGCGTAAACGGGTCGTATTTGTGATCGTGACAACGGGCGCAGCCGAGCGTGAGTCCCAGCCAGACGGTGCTGGTGGTCTCGGCCCGATCAGCCACGTACTCTACCCGGAACTCCTCTTCCACGATGCCGCCTTCGGCATTCGTACGATGGTTGCGATGAAATCCGGAGGCGATTTTCTGATCGAGCGTCGCACCCGGCAGCAAGTCGCCGGCGAGTTGCTCGATGGTGAAGCGGTCAAACGGCATGTTCTTTCTAAACGCGTCGAGCACCCAGTCGCGCCAGCGCCACATGCTGCGTTCGCCGTCGCTTTGGTAGCCGTTGGTATCGGCATAGCGGGCGGCTTCCAGCCACCGAATCGCCATTCGCTCCGCGTAGCGGGAGGAGGTCAAAAGGCGGTCCACCGCTTTCTCATAAGCGTCGGGAGCGGAATCTTCGAGAAAGGCTTGCAGGTCTTCCGGGGTAGGCGGCAGTCCGGTGAGGTCGAGCGCGGCACGTCGCAGCAGGGTGGATTTCGGGGCTTCGGGGGAAGGTGCGAGCCCTTCGTGTTCCAGCCGGCTCAAGATAAACGCATCCATCGGGTTGCGGGTCCATTGGCTTTGCTTTGTACTCGGGGGAACGGGACGCACCGGGGGCAGGAAGGACCAATGTTTTTGCCACGGCGCTCCCTCCTCGATCCAGGAACGGATGCGGCTGATTTCAGAAGCACTTAGCGGCTCATGGCCGGCGTAGGCGGGCGGCATCCGCAGCGCTTTGCTATCCGCTGTAATGCGGCGGTAGACTTCGCTGGCGTTGGGTTTGTTTTGTAATATGGGCGTCTTCCCGGAAGGCAGCGCGGTTTTGGCCGCGGCCTCCTGATCCAGGCGCAGGCCGGCTTTACGGTTGGCGGAGTCGGGTCCATGGCAGGAGAAGCAGCGATCGGAAAGGATGGGCCGTATCTCACGATTGAAGTCGACTGCGGCAGAAGCGGGAATTGCGGCCAGGAGAAGGACGAAAGTTCGCGTCACGGCGTCATCCCTATTATAGAGCCGCGGAAGAGCCGATCTTAGTGTGAGGGTTTTCACCGGCCGTTTGCACCTATATAGTTGAGGGTGAGAGGTTATGGACGCCGATGCACCGGCAGCCAGCCCGCCATTAAGGAATATGTACATGATTAGTAAGCATTTAATGCCCGCTCTGCTGGTGGGAGCCGCGGTGATCGGCGCCCAGAACCAGGCGGGGCTGACCGCACGCGAGCTTTTTTACGCTCCGGCGGCGCCTCCGGTGGTGAGCCAGCAGAAGAAAAACACCAGCCCCACGGTTGCAAAAGGCAGCCAACAGGTAGCCGGGAGCAAGAAGAACGCTACGCCCCCTCCGAATCATACTCCTCCGCACCAAATGCCGCAGGCGGAAGCTCCGGTGATGCTGGTGACGGCCAGCTACAGCGGCCCGCGTCCGCTCGGGCTGCGGTACAGCATCCTGAAACTTCAGAACGGCTCCTGGGAGGAAGTGCCCACCCATTCGACTTTCAAATCAGGCGACCGGATCCGGGTAAAGGTGGAAGCCAATGAGAACGGCTATCTCTACATTGTGGCGCGTGGTTCCAGCGGAAAATGGGACACGCTTTTCCCGCAGAAAGAGATCCGCGAGGGAGATAACCGGATTGAATCGGGAGAGCCGCAGATGCTGCCCAACCGCCGCGGCGCCTGGTCGTTCGACAATAACAAGGGCGAAGAAAAGGTTTTTCTTGTGCTGTCGCGCAAGCCGGTGAGCGACCTGGATCAGTTGATGTACGATTTGAACCAGAACGGCAAGGCGGCTCCCACGGCTCCCACGAAAAAGACCGGAGCTCCCAAAAAGGCGGAGGAAACGCCCGCTGCCCCGCCTAAGCGGGTGATGTTGGCGCAGAGCATCGCTCCGATTGACGATGCCCTGGTCGGCCGCCTGCGCAGCCAGATGCTGACCCGCGATCTGGTGTTCGAGACGATCGACGATACCAAGAGTGCGACTGCCGAAAAGAAGGAAGCAGCCGTCTATGTGGTAGAGAAGAGCGGAAAGCCCGATGCGCGGTTGGTGGTAGACATCAAGCTGCAGCACGACTAAAGGACATGTATGTATCGTTCCCTTTTGGTGTTGAGTGTACTGGCGCTGTCGCCGGCGATGCCTGCCGCCGCGCAATCCAAATCTCTGACGCAAGGTCCGCATCGCATGGAACTGACCCTGGAACGTAAGTCCACGGCAGGCTGGCGGGTGGTGGATCCCGGTTTCATTTTCGCCAAAAGCGACAACATACGCTTCCGCTTCAAGACCAACTTCAGCGGTTATCTGTACGTGATGAACCAGGGGACGGCTGGGACGTATTCGAAGCTTTTTCCGAGAGAAGATACGGGCATGGCGAACCGGGTGGAAACGGGCAAGGATTACGTGGTGCCGGCCACCGAGGGGTCGTTTCGCGTCGATGGCCCTCCGGGGCATGATGTGGTTTATTGGGTGGTGTCGCCGATCGACATGGAAGGCGGCTCGCGATCCTATACGCCGCTGCCTCCGGCGCCGCCGATGACGGCAAAAATGAAAGCTACGTTAACACCGCGCTGCGACGACTCGATTCTGCGTGCGCGCGGCGATTGCGTCGACAGTTCCGCCGGGCCACAGGCGGTGCCCGACGCCTCGCAGTTGCCGGAGAACATCAAGCCGGCCGCGGGCGCAACGTCACAAGATCTCATGTTCATGAAGAAACAGAAAAGCAGCGTGATCTCCTCTCCGGTCCCGCTGTCGGGTCCTGTCATCTTCGAATTCCGGTTGGCCCACAAGTAAGCGAGAACTATTATGCGAGCGATATTGACACTGTTTGTAATTGCATCGGTTGGCTTGGCGGCGCAGTCGAAAAAAGCGGCCACGCAGCAGCGCGATTTGAAGTATGAGGTGGATGAGACCATCGATCCGCCTGTTTCCGGGAAGGTAGTGATCCCGCGCAGCTATGCCGTCGTGATCGGCGTTTCCGAATACCCGAAGCTCGAAAAGAAGCTGCAATTGAAGTTCACCGAGCGCGATGCGGAATCCATGTATTCGATCCTCATCAGCCGGGAGGGCGGCAGCTTCCGCGCCGAGAACGTGCACAAGCTGGTGGGCGCCAAAGCCACTCTTGCCAACATCCGCAAGGAACTCGAGGAGTGGCTCCCGTCGGTCACCAAAGACGATGACCGCGTGCTGGTCTATTTTGCCGGCCACGGGTTTGTCTTTAACGGCAAAGTGTATCTGGCTCCGACGGACTTCGATTATAAAAATCCCGCGGGGACCGGTTATTCTTCCGACGCGCTGGGAGCGGCGTTCGGAAGCAAGATCAAAGGCAAGTGGAAAGTGCTGTTTACCGATGCCTGCCATTCCGGCGCGATCACCTCGGACACCGACGTGCGCACCATTAACAGCCGGCTGTTGGATCTGAACAAATCGCTGTTCTCGCTCACCGCCAGCCGCGACCGCGAGTTGTCCTTCGAATCTCCCGAATGGGGCGGCGGCCATGGCATCTTCACCTATTACGTGGCCAAGGGATTGGAAGGCGAGGCCGATGAATCGAAGAACGGCATCGTCACCGCCGATGAGCTTACGGCCTACGTTCAAAGAAATGTCCGCGATGCCAGTGAGAACCGGCAGAATCCCACCGTGGGTGGGAGCTTCGATAACAACATGCAACTGGCCTATATCCCCGCCGGAGCGAAGACGGGCACGCCGCCGCCGCCGAAGTTCGGCACACTGATTTTCGAATCCAATATGGATGGGGTGGAGGTTTTCGTCGATGGCAAATCGGTGGGCGTGCTCAGCAAAGGCACGCCATTGAAACTGCCTGGGCTGACGCCCGGCATTCATACGGTGAAGGGCGTGCGCATGGGTTATGAACCGGATGGTCCGCGGGAGGAGATGGTTTACCCCGGCCAGGATGCCACCATAACCTTCAAGGTTCTGATCCCGCGGCGGCGGCCCAAGGCGGCTTTGGACAAGTTCGATCCGGCGGTGGAACAGTATCAGAAAGCGCGCGGCCCGGAACAGTATCGCCGGGCGGTGAAGGATTTTGAAGAGATCCTCGCCATTGACGGGACCTATAGCCAGGCGGCGCTTTATTTGGGGCGCGCCTATCGGGATCTTCGCGAGTATGAGCAGGCGGGGGCGGCGTTTAAGAAGGCGCTGGCCATTGACCCGGATTATCATGAGGCGCGCTCGACCTATGCGGGGATGCTGTACGACACCGGCAATGTGGATGAAGCGATTCGCCAGTTGAATCAGGTGATCCAGCGGGACAAGAATCATGCGATGTCGTGGTATCTGCTGGCGCAGGCGTATCGTTTCAAGGATCTTTTTAAGGAGACGATTGAGGCGGCGGAGAACGCGGTCCGGCTGACTCCGAAGAATGCCGAAGCCTACTTCTATCTGGCCGAGGGATTGCGGCTGGAGAAGCGCTTCAGCGATGCGATTCCTGTGTATCGCGAGTATTTGAAGCTGAGCAACTTCGATTCGAGTGCGATGCAGAAAGTCGGGTATTACGCGATTGGCTTTGGGATGTTCAAGAAGAAGCGGGCCGGGACGTCCGACGTGTGGCGCGATCTGCGCAGTCTGGCGTATTTCGGGCTTTGCGATTGTGAACGCCGGGTGTATCACTTTGATAATGCGATTGTGTATTGCCAGAAGTCGCTTAGTTTCGATAAAGAGGATGCGTTTACGCACTTTGCGCTGGGATTGGCGTATTACCGGCAGGCGGATGCGATCGGCGATATCGGATTGCTGCCGGCGGCGCGCAAGCATTTTGAGGAGACGATCAAGATTAATCCCGATATGGATGAAACGAAACTCGCCAAAGAGAACATCAAGAACATCGATACCTTCCTTCGCACCGCCCGCTGATTCCCGCTGGTTCCTTACGAATGCTGATTCTGATAGCGCTAGGGGCTTCGACGCACCACACGAACCTGTTTCTTTAAGCCTTCTACTTCTTCGGCCCCGGTTATGAAGTCCAACTGGCGTTGTTGGCGTAATTGCATGAAAGCGTTGATGTAAGAGACCGATCTCGTGAGGGTTTTCACCGTAAAGTCTTTGGCCAGAGTGTATATCAGGTAGCTTTGCGGAGGGCCGAGGTGTTCATATACACTAGCCTGCATGAGCCCGTTCACAATTTCAAGCTCATTCAGGAAATTAAATTGATCCTGTGTGCGATTCAATGCAGTGCGCGGGAAATAAACAACCACCTTTTCAGTACCTTTACTCATCTTTTGCAATTGGAGTGGATGGGCAGCGGGTTCGAGCTGTGCCGCTCCCTCTATCCTACGAGGGTCGAGTACCACTAATACCGCTTGTTCGGCGCCATGTTGTACGCCGCCGGCCAGGAGTTCCACAACGCCGTCTCCATCCAGATCCAGGGTGCGAAGGGAATTCAAATGGCCTGCGTGCCAGAATTCGCCCCGCTGTTTCCCTTTCCCATCGACGACCAGAAGAACCGCCGGATACTCCGTGTGATGTACAAAAACCCCAGCGGTCCAATGGGTTCCGTCTCGTTCTGGAGAGGGAAACACGGAATATCCCCGGAGAACATAGGGCCCGCGGAAGGTAGAAGTAGCATTGCTGACGACGCGCGCCGGTGCCAGCCGCCACAGGACCTCTCCGCGCGACGAAATACAATACAGATCCCACCCTTCCGCTTCCCGCTTCACGTGGTAATAGGGAAGGATCGTCTCACTCCGCCCATCGCCGTCTGCGTCCCCGATCCATGGAGCCAGGATGTCAACAGCGACGGTAGATAGAATCATCAACGGATAGGGGAACCGCCGTTGCCACACCTCCCGGCCTTTGACATCAACCGCCGTCGCAACAGGCCCCTGCCACTGAACGGAAACCGGCGGGCCTGCCCGGGATGACCACCAATAGGCGATCCCGGCCGTGATGCCCAGCAAGAGGATACCGGTTGAGCTGAACGACCACAACTTGAGAATGCGCCGGCTCTCCCACCACGCCCTGTCAGCCGCTTCCGGCGGAGCTGGAGCAGAGGTGATTTGTGGCGGTAGCGGAGTTCGGCTGGACTGCTGCCAGGCTTGTAAGTCCCGCTCGGAGATGGAAACGCGGTTTCCAACCCGCTCCACTGGCAGTTGCCTCGTCTTCTCCCACTGTTGCGCGGTTTTGTCACTTACGCCGAGGTAGGACGCAATTTCTTTCCACGAGGTTAAGCGAC
>DATLCW010000020.1:0-27174 GCA_035526195.1 Bryobacteraceae bacterium | reverse complement strand
GAATACTCTGGTCTTTGCCAAAGGCAAGGGGATCGTCGTCAACGAGCCATCTATCGTGGCGATCAATAAGAATACCGGAGAAGTGGAGGCGGTGGGCAGGGAAGCCAAGGAAATGCTTGGCCGTACGCCGGGCAATATCGTAGCCATCCGGCCGATGAAGGATGGCGTGATCGCGGATTTCAAGGTCACCGAGCGCATGCTGAACTACTTTATTCAGAAGGCGCATGGACGGAAGATGCTGGTGCATCCGCGCATTGTGATCGGCGTGCCCAGCGAGATCACGCAAGTGGAAAAACGGGCGGTGATCGACTCGGCTTATCGGGCCAAGGCCAGCGAAGTGCACCTGGTGGAGCAGGCGATGGTGGCGGCCATCGGCGCCGGTCTGCCGATTACGGAGCCTTCCGGCAATATGGTCGTGGATATTGGCGGCGGCACGACGGACGTTGCCGTGATTTCCCTGTCGGGCATCGTGTATTCGCGTTCCGTGAGAGTTGCGGGCAATGAGATGGACGACGCCATCATGCAGTATCTGAAGAGGAAGTACAACCTGCTGATCGGGGAGCGCACCGCGGAGCAGATCAAGATCACGATTGGGTCGGCGTTTCCGCTGGACCGGCCGATCACGATGGAGATCAAAGGCCGCAACCTCATTGAGGGAGTTCCGAAGACGATCACGATTGAAGACAGCGAGATCCGGGAAGCGTTGTCGGAGTGCGTGGCCACCATCATGAACGCCATTCGCGTGGCTCTGGAGCGTACGCCTCCGGAACTCAGCGCGGACATCAGCGACCGCGGCATCGTACTCACCGGCGGCGGGGCGATGATAAAAAATCTGGACCGGCGCATCCGGGAAGAAACAGGTTTGCCGGTGTCTATTGCAGAGGATCCGCTGGCCAGCGTGGTATTGGGCACAGGCAAGATGCTTACCGATTTCAAACTGCTGCGGCGGATTGCGATCGAATAAGGATTTGGCGCCTCAGCGCGCGCCAGGCTCCGCGCGGGATAGCTTTTCATAAAGTTCGCGCTGCCGCCGGCCTATTCTGCGCCAGTCAAAGTCCCGTTCCACGGTTTGCCTGGCTTGCTCTTCGAGTTGCCGCCGCTGGCTTGGATTTTCCATCAGACCGCGGATGGCGCGGGCCATCTCGGCACCGCTTTCCACTACAATCACATCCCTGCCGTGCACCAATGCCAGACCATTGATGCCTGCCGGCGTACTCACCACGGCCTTGCGCATGGCCATTGCTTCCATAATTTTTATGTTGGTGCCGGCACTGGCCACCAGCGGGGCAATGACTACGGAGGCACGCTCATACGCCGGGCGCACGTCCGCAACGAAGTCCTCGATCTGAACGCCCGGCTGATCGATGTTGAGCCGCACGGTGTCCTGATAGCGATCCAGAAAATAGCGGTGCCGCGATCCGGCAATGATGTGCAGCACCGGTTGCAGATCCTCCAGCAGCGGCCAGCACTCGCGCAAAAAGAAGTCCATGGCCAGCACGTTGGGGAGGTGCGCGAAGGAGCCGATGAACAGCATGCGGTTCGGCTCCGGATCGCGGCCGCCCGTACGAAAGCGATCGAGGTCGACGCCATTCGCGAGACAAACCGCTTTGGGATCACCAACGGCCGCGCGGTCCTTCCCGGACATCACAACCACAGCGTCCATCCGGCGCCAGGCGGCCTTTTCAAAACGAAGCCACCGTTGGTATTGACGCCTTGTTTCCCAGTCCTCACTCTGGGCGAGCAACTGTTCCTGGAGATCGAACGTGATGTCATGCTCCACCAGAACCGTGCGCGCGGGGGCGCAGTCCGCCGCATATTGCGCCATCTGGGTGAACTCCAGTTGCGCCACCTGGGGTTGCCACTTTCTCACGGTCTGGCGCAAGGCAGCGTGCATCACGGGGCTGCCGTACTCCTCGACCACATCGGGCCGTCCGGTATCGGGGAACAGATGAGTGGGATAACGCTTCACCAACACTACTTCGGCGCAGAGCGCCAGCAGCTCAGCGGGCGCTGGCATGAGTTCATCGACGAATGCCACCAGCACCTGGTCGAAGTCCTCCGCGGCGCAGCGCATCAGATTGAAGATGCGCACCGCGCCCCCGTGAGAAAGCGGGAACGGGATGTACGGGCTCACCACCATCACGCGCGGCTTCCCGCTTTGCATCCCGCCGGGGAAGACCGCCACCGCGCCACTGCCGATGGCGAGGATTAACTCCTCCGGCCAGCACGGCGCCGGAGGGGACTGGTAGAGCCGAGCCGCTTTCCAGGCGAATGCCAACGCTTCGATGGCCCAACCGAGAAACACCGGCTGGTCCACAGCCAGCAGGTTGAGGCGCTTCACAGCGTCGCGCCACAGGCGCCGGAAAACTGCGGGATCGGTCACATGACGCGCCAGGAATCGCAGAAAGTTAAACTCGACGAAGCTCTGCAGCATCTCCGGTTTGAAATGACGGGTGGTGGTGCTGCGGTGGAAATGGATCAGCCGCGCCCGGGCCACGAATACGGTTGGCCAGTTGCGCTGCCACCCACGCCAGCCGAGGTCGAGATCCTCCACATACGCGGGGCGGATTGCCTCGTCAAAGCCGCCGATCTGTTCATACTTCGCCGCATCGTACATCGAGCAGCCGCCGCTGCCGTAGAGAACGTATGTTTTATCTTCGCCGGCAAAGGGCTCGATGCAGCGAACGGGGAAGTCTCTATCCTGGCGATGATCCTGCCTGCCCCACCACACCGCCTTTCCGGTTTCCTGCCGGCGCATACCTTCGGGAAACAGGATTTGCGCGGTGGCGCAAAACAATTGCGGCACCTCGTCAAAGGCGCGCCGCAGGGGTTCCAGAAAATCCGGCTCGAGGATCATGTCGTTATTCAGCACGCAGACATGCGAGTAGCGCGCGGCACGGACGCCGCGGTTCAATGCGTTTCCGACCGGCAGCGGCTCCACGCTCACGTCCACTTGTACCTGCGGAAACGTCGCCGCGAGATAGGCCGCGGTTCCGTCATGCGAGCCGTTGTCGACGACAATCACCTCGTCCGGCTGCTGCGCCAGCAGTCCCGGGAGAATGCGTGCCAATAAATCCTTCCCGCCGCGGGTGGGAATTACGACGCTGATACCGGAGGGACGCGGTTTCGGGGGCGGATCGGGTCTGGCTGGAACAATTCTACGAATCAGCGACGCGAGCCACCCGGCGATCAGCGCCGCGCGATAAACGGCGGGCCTGCGGAGCGCTTTGGGATGGCGCAGCCGCCATGCCCACGTGTACCAGGTTCCCCCCGGCCGCAGCTGGAAGCGCAAAAAAGCCTTGAGCCGCCAGCCGAAATGCCGCGCGATGGTACCGGCGCAGCGGGGCCGCAGCATGAAATTGTCGAGACTCTCGTTGAAGGCGATAAAGCCCGGCGGGGACAGCCGGAACGCCATCCAGCGCATCGGCCAGTAGGGAGATTGTGGTTCCAAAATCACCGCGGCCAGCCGCACCTTGGCTCCGCGGATCGATGCGATGAGCCTCGCATAGTTTTCCCTCAGGCTGCGATTGGGCTTATAGGGAATCCACTTGCCGGCGGGCGGCGGGAACTCCGACACCACCCACAACGGCAACTCCGGATAAATGGCGTCGATGCGGTCGAGGAACGCAGAGGTCCGCTGTTCCTTGCAGGAAACAAACGCGACCTTGATGGTCAAATCAGATCTCGCCACGTCCCTGGTAGTTCCCCGGATTGTCTGGCGTGCCACATGGCGAGGGCCTGGAGGCAGAACGCTGTGGAGACCGGATTCGCGTAGGGCAGCCATTCGTGACCGTGAGTCCCGAAACAGAAAGCGCCATCCAGCTTCGGATCCCGGCTGATCCATTGAAACGCGGGAATGGCCTCCGCCTCCTCACGCGCTTCTTCCACGTTTAATGCGCAGACGCCTTGGTGTACGGCGAGCAGCCGCACCCGCAAGAGCTGGGCATAGACGTCGGAACGCGCGAACTGGGGCGCGATGTTACGCAGGTAGCGGGACACTTTTCCAATTCCCGCACGGATTCGAGCGGCGCATTCCTCGCGATCGGAGACCGCCAGCAGCGCCTCGAGATAGTAGCAGTACGCATGCAGCCGGTCCATTACGCGATGCCGTTCTTCCGTGCCGGGCAGAAATGCATCGTCATTGTCCAGTGCTTGTTTTAGCGCGTCTTCAAAGGGGCCGCGGAATACCGGGTCTCCCGCCTCCCGCCATATTTCGAACCAGCCCAGGGCCGATTTCAATTGGTAGCAGCCGGGGTTATTCGACCAGCTTCCGCCGAAGGGAAGCGGCTCGGCATCCGGCAATTGAAGGATGGGCGCCAAGCCTTTGAAGCGGCCGGCCATACCGTGCCCGCAGCTCACCGCTACATCCAGAAACTGGCTGTTGTTCGTCATGCGCCACAACGCGATGAGGCCGCGCACGATGATGCCGCAATCGAAGAAGAACGCGCGATTCTCTTCCGGCTTTGCGGTCTTTGGCCATTCGAACGGGAAGATGCCGGAATCTTTATCCCAGGCTTGTGCGATGAGGAACCGGCCTGCCCGGAGCGCGGCGTCACGGTAGGCGGCTTCTCCTGTCTGACCATGCAGGTAGCAAAACGTGCTGACCGCGTATCCGGTGATTTCCGTGGAGATGCGGCTGTTCCGTGCCAAATCTACGCGGTAATGGCGGGCCACACCGCCGTGCTCTTCCTGGATACCAGATTCGAGGAACCAAGCCCCAGCCCGGCGCAGGATAGATGGTACAGGAAGCAGTGTTGTGGGTGAAACGGTAGACAAACCTTAAATTATAACAAAGGCTCTACTGGGAACCGCTCTTGAAGTTTTTCCGATTCGTTCCGGTCAAGGAAGTTGCGGCAGCGGAGAACTGTTCGACCAAATCGTATTACTCAGGAGCCAGGAACCATCCTCTTGCCGTTGCAAGGTGTGGACGAAGCTGCCGGTTGCGTGTAGAACCGGCCCGCCGGATCTTGGAAACAGATTCTGCGCATAGGAACCGCGGACGAACGCCCAGGTATCGATCACTTCCACGTAATCCAAATGAATCGCGGTCTTGTCATAATCGTAGAGCACGAACATTTCCTGCGCCCACGCACGGATAGCTTGCCGGCCGGCAACGTGCTTTTGGTTGTAGGGCATGAACACCGCGTCGGGAGCGAACAATGACGCGAACTCTTCACTGTTGCTGGTGTCAACGGCAGCGCTGAGCCTTTCCACCTGCTGCCGGATCGCAAGTGGTTCGGTACTCGCGGGACCACTGCGTTTCTGATTGGCCGGCCTGGGCCGTTCCAGCGGAGGCGTGCACGCGCCGGACGAGAAAACAACGGCGAGCAGAGCCGCAATTTGTACCCCAGACATTGGCTCTTCCTCCTTAGGGAAATTTGCCGAACATCTGCCCCAACACTTATTGGTTTCAATATACCTGGTTGATCGCGCAAGTCAAGCGGCTCGAAAAGGGAGTGTAATGATGCATCTGCCGGGGTCGCTCGAGTGGAGATTCTTCGGCGAAAAACTGCTCTGCCGATAGACAACAGAGGAGAAAGATGGAGCGATACCAAAGAAAATGTGAAAGATAAGATCGATGATGCGGCTGAGGGCACCAAAAAGGCCGTGGACAAAGTAGTGGACAAGACAAAGCAAGCCGTTCACGGAGAATCGACGGCCATCTGACCCGGTGCATCAGATAACTCCTGCCGATGGTTTTGAACATTATTTCGCACGTTAAGACATAGTACCGGGGGCTGTCTCGCGCTATTAGGCGTGGGACAGCCTACAGAATGGAAGGCGCTATGTCTGCACTCGCTAAGTCAGCCATTAGTCAATGTCTGGAACGAAGATGCCGCATTCGTTTCCCTTTGGAATTGAATATGTACTTTCGCCTGACCGCAGGTGGTGCCAGATTCGACGGTAAAACTATTAATGTGAGCAGTACTGGCGTTCTTTTTACCTGTAGGGATCTTCCCCGGCTAGGAGCAGTGGTCGAAGCCAGTCTGGAATGGCCATGCAAGCTTGGGTTGACTTGCCGGATCAAATTGGTGGTCAAGGGCAGAGTGGTGCGAGTCACCCGCGATACGGCCGCGATGAAGCTAACAAAACATGAATTCCGGACTGAAGGCAGCACTCGCCCATTCCAAAAATAGCCAACGTGCCGCCTCGGGCGAGCCTACTTCGGCCGGGTTACCGGCCGCGCGCGGCTTGCGCCTCGCGAGCCATCCCAGAAAGGCTCCCCTTGCGCCTGGTACTTCCCAAGCTTGTCCCAGCGCTCGCGCGTGATTCCGTTCAGATCGTATACCACCCGGCCTGAGGCCACCGTGAGCTCGCCCGTCAGGCGTTGCGTGCCGTCCATCCGGGCGCCCCACGAGTCGACGAAGGCGAACTGGCCCTTTTCCAGCCGCAGGACGGCAATATCGGCGATGGCTCCGGCTGAGAGGTGACCGAGCGCTTCGTGATGAATGATTCGCGCCGGATTCCAGGTGGATCGATAAACCACGTCATCCAGCGTCATCCCCATGTTCAGGAATTTGGACATGACATTCAGTTGATCCTTCATGCCGGCGTTGATACTGCCGGAATGGACATCGGTCGAGATGGAATCGGGCGGAAATCCCTGTTTGACGGCTGGAACAGCCTGCCGAAATTCAAAGGCCGCGCCTCCGTGGCCCACGTCGAACAGGACCCCGCGCTTCCGGGCCTCAAACAGATAGGGCAACAGGCGTCCTTTCTCATCGAGCATAGGGACCGGTACGTAAAAGGCATGCGTGTAAATGTCGCCAGGGCGCAGCTTTTTCAAAACCAATTCCTGAAACGGGCGTTCGGAGCGGAATTCGCCAAAATCGATCATCACCGGAATGTTCGCCAGCGTGCCGGCTTCGACCCCGCGCTCCACAGGAGTCCAGTCAGGCCCGCGGTAATGAGCAACTTTGATGCCGACGATGATGTCGCGGTTGGCGATTGCGAGGTCGGCGGCGGCCTTGGCGTCCATGCTGGAAACGTCCTGTTCCTGGCGATCGCCAGGCATGCCGGCAGCGCCGATGTTCAGAAAGACGAGCACGCGGGTGCGGGCGCGATCAATCACGTTCTTCTTGAACTGCGCAAAGTTGTTGCGGCCGGAGGAACCGGCATCGACAACCGTGGTGACTCCCACGCGCTGGGCGAAGTCGTCGGGGAAGATACTGGAGTGGCCGCCCGCCAGTCCGGTCCCTTCCGAGCCGGCGAAGACATGGGCGTGGAGATCGATCAAGCCAGGGGTGACGTACAGTCCGGCGACGCTGACAACCTTCCGGGCCTGTGCGGCGGGAATATTCGGGGCAACAGCGGCAATGACGCCGTCCCGGATAGCCACGTCACGCACCCCGCTTATCTTGTTTTTAGGGTCTATGACATGACCACCCTTCAACAGAAGGTCATAGGTGGTCTGGCCCAACAAGGTGGTCGCGAATAGGAAAAGAGTCGAAAGGAGCATAACGGTAGCTGAAGAGATTTTATCAGGGAAGGGCGGCCGGCGCGGCTGGAGCGGCCTTGATGTCCGTCACGTAGACCTGGAGTTGAGCGGCCACTTCCGGCATTCGCCAGGGTCCCACCTCGAAGTAATAGATCAGCGGGCCGAGTTGGTTCAGGTCCGTTGCGGGAATCGTGAAACGCGGCTGCCGGGCATTGGCTTCCAGTGTCTTGAAACCGGCGGCGGAGGAAAGGTGGCGGTAATGGAGCCGGATCGTAGAGACTCCCCCGACGGGCGCCACCTGGATGAGAAGAGTGAGCGGCTGCCCCTGAAACGCGACTTTCGGCGCCTGATGCGTCATCGCGGGCCGGGGCGGTGGCAAAGTCCACGGGATTGCGCCGGGGCTTCGCTCCCGCGGTTCGTGCAGCGATGCGATCCGCCGCTGCACGTCGTCCAACGGTAGTTTCAACGCCTCAGCCAGCGCGAGCGCCGCGCGATACTCGTTCCTTGCCGCATGGAATGCGCTGTCGTGCTTGTTCTCCTGATAATAAGCGGCCACCCAGTCTCCCCACAGCATGCGCGCACGATATCTGGTCAGCCTAGCCATCGCCGGCAGCGCCGGATCCTCGTCGGCCGCCTGCTCCATCTCTAAAGCGCTGTTGTGCAGCCGTTGCACCAGATCGAGGGAGGGCGGCTTGGATTCCCCGGCGGCCCAATCTTCGATGGCCCGGGCCGCGGCGGCAACGCCAGTGGGGATCTCGACGGGATCTTCCATCGCGGGGTTGTACCCCAGCCTTCCCCACCCCGTATAAAACGCGTAGGATTGCGCGGGCGCGATCACTTCGAAGCCGGGGATATTCCCAAGTTGACTTGCATAGATCACCTTGCGGATGAAGTCCGGGTTGATCCATTTCCCCGTGGAAACGGCACGCAGCACCTGGGGACCGCGCATCGTTATCTGATCGAGAGGCGGGTGCGGCACGCCTTCCGGCAATTCCTGGATGAAGCGGACGGTGATGCCGCCGCGCTTTACCTCAGTTCCTAAGGGAAGTTCCAGCGTTACCAGACGCCCCGCTTCCTGCACAGCCGCGGCGGCCACGTCATCGGCCAGCGCAGCCTGCTGAGGCGTCACATGGAAGTACACGGCGCGGATGCCGGGGCAAGCCGCCAGTAAATGGACCAGGGCGGACCGCATGTAAGGAGGGATCAGGTCCGGCGCCAGACCGCGAATCTTCGCGGAGGGAATGTGCGACCACACGCCGAACGTAAAATCCACGGCATACTCCACGGACAACTGGGTGATCATGCGTAGCGTGTCCATGTTGCGGCCGCGGTCAAACAGCGTAAGCCCATCAACTTCCACGCCGGCGAACATAGGCAGCGAGAAGAGATGCGGGTATGGTGGAACCCAATGGTCCGGACGGACAGCGAACGCGAGATGGAGACGGTTCAAGCGCGAACGGGCGAGCAATTGAAAGTAAGAGACCCAGAACGGCCGCGAGTGGAAGTTCCGCTGCTCCCATTCCTCGTTGTTCAAGAGTAGCCGTACGCCCCGCACACTGGCGGCAGCCTCGCCCCGGGCGGGCGTCAGCTTTCCGGTTGCACGAACCTGCCCGGCGGCTTCCAGCAGTCCGTACATCAGACCGCGCACGTCGCCGCCGCTGATGCGTCCGGGCGCAATTTGAAACGCTTCCGGACGCTCCTTCATGGAGACTTCCGCTTCAAAAGGTAAACTTTTCGCGCCGAAATTGCGCGCAGCGATTGCTTTGAGCAACTCCTCGCGGCCGAAATCGACGGGACCGGCAAGGGCGGCCGGGACAAGCCACAGGAGACTAATCGACCACCGCACTCCAGCCTCTTCTCGACAAATCCCAGTAGATGACCCCACCGGCGAGCAGTCCCACGGCCAGCATCAATGCACCGGAACCATAATCTTTAAGGATCAGCTTGCCGACGCCGAACAGAATCCCGAATATCATGATGCAGCCGCACGCCCAATCGAGCAGATTGGAGAGGCCATCGCGGGAAACCTTCACGTCCGGAGCAAGCCGGGCCACGTGACCCCATCCCGTGATGGAAGGCCTGGTGCGGCGGTAAAAAGCGACGAGCACCTTGTCCGGCTCGGGCGAGGTGAAAAAGGTGGCCGCCAGCCACACCACCGTGGTGATGGCGACGGTAATGATCATGATCCATGCGAAATCGACAGGCTTGTCGCTATCCATACCCGCGACCGTCTGCAGATAGACGGAAACGATAAACGCGGAGATCATGGCCGAGATTTCGCTCCAGGCGTTGATGCGCCACCAATACCAGCGCAACAGCAGGACGCCGCCGGTGCCCGCGCCGGTCACGATCAGGAGCTTCCACGCCCCGGTGATGGAATCCATGTGAAACGTGACCCAGGCCGAGAGGAGACTGAGGGCGACAGTGGCCAGTTGGGAGATACGGACCAGCGACGGTTGGGTGGCCGCGGGATTCATGAAGCGGTAATACACGTCGTTGACCAGGTAGCTGGCTCCCCAGTTCAACTGGGTGGCGATGGTGGACATATAGGCGGCCGCGAACGCCGCCACCATCAGGCCGCGGAGGTAGGGCGGAAGATGGTCAATCATCACCCGGATGTAGCCGGTCTCGGGATCGGCGAGATTGGGATAGAGCACCATGGAAGCCAGTCCGGTGAGGATCCATGGCCACGGCCGCACCGCATAGTGGGCGATGTTGAACCACAACGTGGCCAGCAGGGAGTGGCGTTCATCCCTGGCGGACAGCATACGCTGCGCCACGTAGCCGCCGCCGCCGGGTTCGGCCCCGGGATACCAGGTGGCCCACCAGTTTACGGAAATGTAGACCAGGAACGTAATCATGGGCATCCAGGCGGAGTTAAGGTCGGGCACAAAGCTCAACGACGAGCCGGCTCCTCCGGAAGCAACGCCTCGCGCCTGATCGATGGCCATCAGCTTGAGCTTAAGCGCGTCGATTCCGCCCACCGCATTTACGGCAGCCACGGCGAGCACAATCACCATACCCATCTTGATGACGAACTGGAACACATCGGTAACCAGCACTCCCCACAATCCGGAGAGCGTGGAGATAAAGGAAGTAACACCGATGAGCCCCATGACGATGATCAGCGCCATGCCCTTATCCACGCCGAGCACGAGCATCAGGATCTTGACCATCGCCAGGTTCACCCATCCGAGCACGATGCAGTTGATCGGGATCCCCAGATAGACGGCGCGGAAGCCGCGCAGAAAAGCAGCGGGCCTGCCCGAGTAGCGGATCTCACAGAACTCGATATCGGTCATCACGCCGGACCGGCGCCACAGGCGGGCGTAGAAGAAAACAGTCAGCATGCCGCTGAAGACGAAGTTCCACCAGAGCCAGTTTCCCGCGATGCCGTAGCGGGCCACCATTCCCGTAACCGCCAGCGGAGTATCCGCCGCAAACGTGGTGGCCACCATCGAAGTGCCCGCGAGCCACCAGGGTACGTCGCGCCCGGAGAGAAAAAATTCGCTGATGCTCTTTCCCGCGCGATTCTTGTAATACCAGCCGATGGCGAGGTTGAAAAAGAAATAGAGGGCGACCACCGCCCAATCGAGCGCGGTTAGCTGCACTTAGTGACGCCTCATGGGAATCCCGCCATTATATCGGTCTGGCGGCTTTCTCGTATGCTTCCAGATTTTTTTTAGCACTCTCCAGGCGGATGCGCTGGTAGGGGCCGGGGGAAACTTTGGCGGGCCATTCGGTCCAGATTTGCAGGCTCTTCTTTTGATACTCGATCGCCTGTTTCCAGTAAGAGCGGCTTTGGGGGCTGCCTCTTCGGGCAAGTACGGCGTAATAATTGGCGAGGCTATGATGGCAATCGGATAAGTCGCGGAGCAGATAAGGGTCAGTGGGCCGTTCCCAAAGCAGGCCGACGATGGTTTGCGTCCCTTTTTCATAGCTGGCCAGCGCGTCTTTATCGCGCCCGATTTGAAGATACGCATCGCCAATGGCTTCATAGGTTTCCTGAAACTCGCGCTGGAAGCGGCGCCATTCGGGACTCAGGCGCTTCAAGTCCATTTGCCGCTGAAGGGCTTTCTGGAAATACGCCAGTGCTTCCTCCCAATGATTGGTGGCCTCAAACGCGTAGCCTACGCCCAGCAGGCCATCGGCATTGTCGCGGATATACTCCGGATTGCTGGGCGAAATAGCCAGGTTAATTTCGGAAAGCGCGAGCGCCCGCCGGTACAACTGCATTCCCTCCCGCGGTTGATCGTCGACGATCATCAAACCGATCTTGCGCAGGAGCCGGTCTACATCGCGGCGGGCGCGGGCGTCGTTGGAATCGCGGGCATAGTGCTTCTCGGCGACGGCGAGGCCGGCCCGAAAATTCTCCAGGGCCCGTTGGGGCTCGCAAAGGTGAATATCGCGAGGATAGCCGGCCATGTCTCCAATGGTTTCCCGCAGCCGGATGTAGTAGCGGGAAGCCTCCCATTGGTTACCAAACGCTTTTTGGCCGATCTCCGCCGCCTCGCGGATGACGTCGCTTGCTTTTTCGGTGTGTCCCGATTCCGCCTGCGCCTGGGCCATGCCTAACTGCGCCGACAAGAGCTGCTCCTGCGCGGAATGGTCATTGCGCAGGGCAATCATGTTCCGGGCATGCTCCAGCTGCCGGGTGAGATAAGGAATGGCGCCGCGCGGGTTGGCGGCGCGCATCTCGATATTCACGATGCCGGCGTACGCGCCCGCCAGGCATTCATTCCCTGCTTCGGGCCGAAGGCCGATCAGGATCTGGCCATGCCTCAAAGCGAGCTCAAAAGTGGTGCGCGACTGGGTGAAGTTATCGCCCAACACTTCCAGCGCGGCTTGATTACGGAGGGTGGCGCAAAGACTCTCCTGGATAGCGGCGTCGTGCTGTTTCTTCCCAGCCAGCGGGACCAGAATGCTTGCTGCTTTGCGATAGTTTTCCAGCGCGGGAAGCGTCTGGCCTAGGTTCGAATAGAAAGGGGCGCCCAGCAGCATTCCGATCTTGTAGTATCCCTGCGCCAGCTCGAACTGCAACTGATGGTCGCCGCCTGCTTCTTTGGCGAGGTTGTCGAGGTAACGTACAACCGTGGAAGCCATCCATTGGCGAAGTTCCATGGATTGAGGCATGGTCTCGATGCGCTTATCGAGGTCGGTGAGCAAAGTGTTGGCAAGCTCGCGCACCTGCTGGAAGCGATTCTCCGCGCGCCGGGCCTGATACGCGGTGGCGGCGATGCCGCCGATCAGGCTGAGCACCACCATGGCGGCGGCCGCAATCGGGAGTTTGTGACGGCGAATGAATTTGCCCGCCACGTATTGAATGGTTCCGCGGTGTGCCAACACCGGTTGTCCAGCCGTAAAGCGGTCGAGGTCGTCGATCAGTTGGCTTACGGACTGATACCGCCGGTCCGGCTCCTTGCGAAGCGCCATGGCGACAATGCTGTCGAGGTCGGCTTGCAACACCTTCGCCCGCCGTTGGCGTTCCGGCGTATCCCCGGCCAGCAACAATGCCTGACTGGGCGCTACCGGGTCTTCGACGCAAATGACGCGCTCAATCTCAGTCGAGGAGTAATTCTTGAACCGGTGGGCAGGCTGGTCACTCACCATCTCATAGAGGATGGCTCCCAGGGAGTAAACGTCGGTCGCGGTCGTGATGAGGACGCCGAGGACTTGTTCCGGACTGGCGTAATCCGGCGTCATCATGCGTACCCCGGTCTGCGTAGTGCGGCCAGTGCCCGGCTCTTCGCGCAGAAGCTTGGCGATGCCGAAGTCGAGCAGCTTGGGGCACCCGTTGCGATCGACGAGGATGTTGCCCGGCTTCAGATCGCGATGCACCACCAGGTTCCGATGGGCGAAGTTGACGGCGGTACAGATCTGCAGAAACAGTGCGAGCCGGCGCATCAGCGGAAGCTGATGTTTCTGGCAGTATTCAACAATAGGCTGGGCATCTTCGACGAACTCCATGGCGTAGTATGGCAGTCCGTCTTCGGTGACTCCGCCGTCAATGAATCGCGCGATGTTGGGATGATCCAGTTGCGCCAGGATCTGCCGCTCCTGCCGGAAGCGGTCGTGAATGAACTTGGTGTCACGCCCCTGCTGCACCAGTTTGATGGCGACCTTCTTCTGATACTGGTCATCATCGCGTTCGGCGAGATAAACCACTCCCATACCACCCGCCCCGATGACTTGGGTCAGGCGGTATGGGCCGATGCGGAGACCGATGCGCCGCTCCGCCGGATCGGGCCGGAGGGTGGCTTTGGAATCGGCCAGGAACACGGCGGCCTCCTCCACGATTCCATGAAGCAGGCTGTCATTGTTGGGTGCGAACGAAAGGAGCGCTTCCACTTCGCGGCGCAACTCCGAGTTGCCGGAACATTCCCGATCGAGATAGACTTTCACCTGATCCCGCGACAGACCTTCGGTACCGGCGAAGATCTCATCGACTCTGTGCCAGAGTTCGGGAGTCATGGGGAATCCGCGAAAGCGCCTTTCACAAACTCAAATTGCCGCCTTGTGATCAGTTGCTTACCGGGCCACGACCGTAAGGGAGTGCTTTGGCGAGGCACCTTAATCTCCTCTCCGCTCTATGAACTGACCCTTCCGGCAAAGAGGAGACATAATCCTAGGTTAATTTGGCGTGCCATGGTTTGGCGGGCTTCAGAGCCTCGTTCACAGCCTGGATGTTCTTTACGCCTTCGGTGGCGAGCCAATCCTCAAGCGCCTGGATGCCTTTTTGGGCGTAGATCGGGACACCGTCTTTCCAGGTGGCGCGTCCGCAGAGCACGCCGGAGAAATCCGTGCCGGCCTTGGCAGCCATACGGAGAGACTCGATGAACTGTGCGTTGCTCACGCCCGCGCTGAGATAGATGAACGGTTTTTTGGCCACCGCCGCGCTTTGACGGAAGTGATCGAGAGCTTCTTCCATGGAATAAGCCTTCTGTCCCGTGTAGACGCTGCTGCCTTCCACAAAGTTGGCATTGATGGGCACTTCCACTTTGAGCACGTCCACGTGGTAATAAGGCTTGGAGAATTCTTCCATGCTCTTGCGGACGATCTCCGGCTTTAGCTTGGCGAACTCGATTCCCTTTTCATCTCCGCCCTTGGGATCGTAGCCGATGAACTCCAGAAAGAACGGAATCTGGCAATGATCGCACTCCGAGCCGATACGTTCCACGAAAGCGTGTTTGATGTCGTTGACCGCGGCGTCTTCGTAGGGCGTGTAGTAGATGAGAATCTTCACGGCGTCGCCGCCCCAATCCCCGATCCGCTTTGCCGATACATGCGGCAGCAGATCCGGCAGACGGCCCGGCTGATCATTGTCATACCCGCTTTTCTCATACGCCAGCAGCAGTCCCGCGTTGGAACTGCGCACTTTGGATGCCGGTATTCCGTATTCCGGGTCGAGCAGGATGGCACTGGCATGCGGCGTGAGCGCCCTGGTCACAGCGATCTTGAACTCCGACATCATTTCGGCGGTAACGGCTTCCGGTTGCACGCCTTTCGCCTTGGCGATCGTGTTCTGCAGGCTCCCGCGCTGATCCATGGCGGCGGCGGCGATGACGCCGCCCGCGTTGGACACAGCATCCATGTGCTTCTTTTTTCCTGGGGACAGGTTCAACGTATTTCTCCTTGCGGCGATGTAAGTACCAGTTTATAACGCCGATCGGGAAAGCAGGCTGTGCGTGCGGCGATGCCAGTTTTGGGCGGCGCGCACGTCGCGCAGGATCTGCTGTTTCAGCGCTTCAGGTCCTTCAAAGCGCCGCTCGTCGCGAATGCGGTGGGTGAATTCCACCGCGATGCGGGTGAGGGGATCGCCCTGCAGCGGATCGAGCAGGTAGGTCTCGATGGTTAGCGCTTCTCCCCCGAAAGTGGGCCGGGAGCCGATGTTGCTGACGGATGGCCAGCGCCTGCTCGTATCCAGACAGGCTGTGCGCGTGACGTAAACCCCCACGGCGGGCAGTACTTCCGCCGGGGTTTCCAGATTGAGCGTGGGCACGGTTTTTGCCGACCCGATGCCATGGCCCTTGACCACTTTTCCCTCGAGGGAATAAAAGCGTCCGAGCATGCGCGCAGCTTTACTCACGTCGCCCGCCAGAATTCTCCTGCGGATCTCGCTACTGGAAATGATCGAGCCACGCATCTCCACAGCAGGCACAGGACGGACGATGAAGCCATGCCCGTCTCCCATGCGCGCCAACAGTTCCGTGCCGCCGGCCTGTTTATGGCCGAAGCGAAAGCCCTCCCCCACCAGGATGGCTTTGGTTTGGAGCGCGTCCGTGAGGATCGTCTGGACGAAATCTTCGGCGCTGAGGGAGGCCACAGAAGCATCGAAGGGCAGAATCAGCACCTGCGTGATCCCGCGCTGCTCCATGTACCGGCAGCGTTGTTCGATTGTGGTGAGCAGGCGCGGGGCCTTGCCGGGCGCCACAATTTTCGTGGGGTGTGGATCAAACGTGAGCACCGATGGTTTCCAGCCATGCTTTCGGCTGAGCTGGGCTACTTCCGCGAAAAGGCTCTGATGGGCGCAATGCACCCCATCGAAATTGCCGATGGTGAGGGCGCATGGTCCAAATTGCCCGCGCGCCTCCTCCAGACTTCGAAAGATATGCATTATTCCACCACTATTTCCAATCCGTCGTAGGCCAGACGGACATGCGGCGGCAGAAGTTCTTCCGTCCGCTGATGCGCGAGGTCGTGTGAGATATGAGTGAAATACGCGCGCCTGGGCTTGAGCACTTCCACGTGCTGCAGCGATTTCTGAACCGTGGAGTGAGTGGGATGCGGCTTGTGGCGGAGCGCGTCAAGAAAAAGAACATCCAGGCCGTAGAGTTTTTCGAGCGACTCCGGGGGGATGTCGCTGTGGTCGGTCAGGTAGGCAAGCGAGCCCATGCGAAATCCGAAGACCGTACCTTTCCCGTGTTTGAGGCGAATCGGAGTGACCGTGGCTCCGAACAGATCGAATACATCATCGGCTCCGAAAACATGGGCGCGAAGCTTGGGTACCCAGGACTCGGATTCTTCGTCGGTAAAAATATAGGCAAAGATTCGCTGGATGACGGCGATGGTTTCCTCCGAGCCATAGATCGGAATTTCGCCGCGCTGGCGGAAGTTAAAAGCGCGTGTATCGTCGAGCCCCATGACATGATCGGCGTGGGAATGGGTGAACAGGACCGCATCCAGCCGTTCCAGACCCGAGCGCAGCGCCTGGGCGCGGAAATCGGGCGTCGTGTCAATTACCACGCTCCGGTCCTGGAAGCGCAAGGCTACCGAGGGCCGCAATCGTGTGTCGCGCGGGTCGCGGGAGGTACAGACCGCGCAGCGGCAACCGATCGTAGGCACGCCGGCACTTGTACCGGAGCCGAGCACCGTGAGCCGGATCGCGCCGCTGCCTGGCCCCATCAGGAGTTCTTAGCCGCGTTGAATTGCTGCACGAAGCGGAAGCGCAACTCGGTCAATGAATTCTCGATCAGGCGCTGTTCTTCGAGCGATAGATTGCCCCTGGTTTTGTCCTGGAGCATGGCAAGCATGTCGATTGTATGGCGGGCCAGACGCTCATTCGGCTTGGGGCGGTCATTCTCTTCGCCAAAGTGCAGAAGCCCCATGTGGATTTCTGCCTGGGTTTTGAATGACAGCGTCAGGAATTCGAAGGTGGGCGGAGGAATCGGAATGTTTTCCATGTCGTCCGCGGGGGATGGGGAATTCTCCTGGTCACTCATAGGATTCTCTTATTTTACCTATGGAAGGCGTAGGAGCGTCTACGATCGGCACTTTGTGGAACGTCTCAGGTCGGAGGATCTGCCCGTGCCGCCGGCCAGGCATACTTCCCCCGGCCCCGCGCGAAATCTGCCGGAGACCATTTGGCAACGCATTGTCAGTCACCAGGGAGAGCAGTTTCAAACTGTGAGCGGATTGCCACTTACTTTCGAAGTGGAAGGGGCCGGAATCTGGTTTTTCCGCGATGGCAAGCGCGTCAATCGTAAGCTCACGCGGACGCAATTTGAAGTGGCACTGTCCCGTTGTCCGCTGACGCGCACAACCGAGATCAGTGACCTGATGGACTACCCATACGTATTCGCTCTGCTGACGGACAGACGAATACGAGGCCAGGAATGGTGACCGGATGGCAAGAGTGTTTTGGGACACCCATCTCTTCATTTATCTATTCGAGAAGAATGCTGAGTGGTCGCCCCGCGTAATCGAACTCCGTCGAAGGATGTTGGCCCGTGGCGATGAGTTGCTGACGAGCTACCTTACTGTCGGCGAGGTGCTCACCAAGCCAAAACAACTAAACAACGCCATGCTCGAAAGGAGTTACATCAACTTTTTCTCTGGTGGTTCCGTGGAATTGGTTGGTTTCAGCCTCGACGCAGCCCAGCGGTATGGAGACATTCGAAGTCGGGAACGCATTCGGCCAGCTGACGCGATCCAGCTGGCTTGCGCTTCCGCGGCGAGGACTGATCTGTTCGTGACCAACGACAACAGGCTCTCAGGGCTGGTCGTCTCCGGTGTCACGTTCGTCACCGGCATCGAGCGCGTTCCGTACTGAACTCCCGGATGTCAAGCCCGTTTATGGGGTCGATCGGGAGTGAGATTCGGTGCATCTGAAAACTACCGATTGAAACCGTTCCTCTGGCTACCCACACTGGACACGTCTCGAACCCGCCAGGGGGAACCCAAAGATAACTTCCGGATACGCTGTGATACAAGACGTATGGAAGCAAGAAGCTGCTAGCGCCAATCGTCCACGACGAAGGCGTCCGGCCGATTGTAAGCAGGTGAGTCGGGCTTGTGCATCGCAACACCCTGAATATCAGTGTGAAAACCGCGCCGACGCATGTGACGATAAGCCTGACTGCGGTTAAGGTTCATGCCAGCTTCAATTCGCTGCAAACTGCGCTCTGCGGCGAGCGCGTCGCAGGCATCCAGTAAATGTTCGAACCCGCTCTCCGCCCGCGGCCCTGGCGCCACCGCCCCAAACTTGACATAGCAAGTTTTTTGTCCGGCTTCGGTGCCCTCGCCACAATGGCATATTGCGAACGCATCCAGCGAGTCGCCACCCCATAGGAGGACGGTCTCGCCCAAGTTCTGATCCCGCACCGATTGGATTTCGGAAGTCAAGTCCAGCCCTTCGTAGATAGAATCCGTCAAATTGCGGCAGGCCCGCAGAGCTTGGTCTTGGCCTTCTTCATTCAGCCCCGAATACTTGATTGCCGATGTCGCTTTTCCAGTTACTTCTACCGACATGATGGCAGTCAGGAATCGCGGCCAGAAACCGAACTTCTGATAGAGCCCGATGTGTTTGGGACTGTGTGCAAACGTGAAAAGACCAGTTTCTCGCACGTCCCATTTCTCAAAGAGTTCCATCGTTGGAGCCAGCAGTTTCTGAGCAATGTGCTGGTCCCATAGATCGGGCCGAACCGTTAGGGGGCCGAAAAAGCCAAAACTGCCCCAGTGCGTTGCGAAATTTGACCCAGCCAGCTTGCCATTCTCTTCAGCTATTAGTGCCGCCCCCGGATTCGCTCGCCACCGGGTGAAAACGTACTCGCGATCCGCCCAGAACGCCTCCGGATCGGGCACGCCGAGGAAGGTGCCAAAAGCGAGCCGGAAGATTCTGCGCGCTTCACCCAGATCGGCCTCCTTCATCGAACGAATGAGGACGCTTGATTCCGTGCTTGCCGACGGCGTGGATATGGTAAGACTCCTTCCGGGCAAGTATATGCCCGCGCCATGCTTGAGTTCAACAAGCTCGGACAGACCGTCTGTCTCTCGCGAGATCGCTTGGGCTACTGGTTCGAGTCCATGCTGGGAGTAGGGATCTTACCGGCAAAATTCGAGGGAAGTCTTCAAAGACTGGCAATGAGATCCATCAGATAGCGCGAGTTTCGGGAATTGAAGTGTGGCTACCCAGTCTGGACACGTCTCGAACTGCTCAGGCAGCCCACGATACTCCGGATGGCGCGTGATCCGCCCCATATAAGCGCTATTCGGGAGTGATCTCTCAGTCTCCACGTCGCGCTCTTGCTTGGGCGTTGCAAAAGGGTCCGTTGGAGAACAACCCTGGTAGATTGGACACATGGCGCTCAAACGGATGGACAACGTAGGAATCGTCGTCGATGACCTAGGAGGGACGATTGATTTCTTTCGCGAGCTCGGCCTCGAGCTCTCCCGCTTTCTCACGCCGCCTGCCATCGCGGATCACCGCAACGCCCCCGTGAACGCTCTAGGCTACCTCCGCGTCATGTTCGCGGTGGACGACATCGACGAGACGCTTGAAAGGCTCAGCAAGCGCGGCGCGCAGCTCGTAGGCGACGTAGTTCAGTATAAAGACGCGTATCGGCTCTGCTACATCCGCGGGCCCGAAGGGCTTCTCATCGGACTCGCCCAAGAGCTCAGCTGAGGACAATTTATGCCACTGTGAGCGCGCGCGTCTCACAGAGGAAACGGTTCGGGCGAACTCCGCAAACCATTCGCTGGCCCATTCGCGGACCCGGGACAGTCACTGAGCGAAGGGCAAATGTCGGCCGGCACTCGCTAGCAGCCGGCGGAGCGGGAACCATCGCTGAGACCGCCGCTTTCCGCTACCGAGCGGATCGTCGGTAACTTGGAAGTTGGCACGCCTACTCGGGCCAGCGCCGATTCGTTTGGCGGATTTTCAGTATAGTTCGGTAAAATCTGGCATCCTCGGGCCTTACCGCGACGTCCACTGGTTGCGCGAGTTCCAGGTAAGCTTTAGAGGTGAACCGACGAGACTTTCTCCTGGCACTGGCGGCGCCGGCGCCGGCCTCTCCGAAGCGACCGCCCAATGTCATCGTCATTGTTGCGGACGACCTCGGCTGGGGCGATCTCGCAATCAACGGTGCGACCGATATTCGATCGCCGCACATCGACGGTATTGCCCATGCCGGCGTGCGTTTCACTCAGTCTTATTCAAACGCTCCGGAATGCACACCCACACGCTGTGCTCTCCTAACGGGGCGCTACCAACAGCGGGTCGGCGGGCTCGAATGCGCGATCGGAGTCAACAACATCGGCCGATACGACGAGGCGGAATGGCTCCAGCAGCGCGGTGAACTCGGTCTGCCCGCATCTCAGGATACGCTCGGCAGGCGTTTCAAAGCGCTTGGATACGAGACTGCAATCACGGGCAAATGGCATCTCGGATACGCGGAGAAACACTGGCCGAAAGAACACGGATTCAACTACTCCTTCGGCATTCTCGGCGGCAATGCGGATTATTTCACGCACGAGGAAGAGGGCGAAGGCGCGGGAAAGATACAGATGTTCGAGAACAGCCGAAGGACCAGGCGCTCCGGGTACATGACCGACGTAATCGCTGATGCTGCGCTGGATTGGGTGAAACGGCGCAAGTCGAAGCCGTTCTTTCTGTACCTGCCCTTTACTGCGCCGCACACGCCGATTCAGGCACGTGAGGATTTTGATCCGAAAACCGGCACCGCACCGCACCGGCAGCGGTACCGCCCGGCCTATGTGCGCATGGTCGAACGCATGGACTCCCGCATCGGAGATTTGCTGCGCCTGGTGGACGAGATCTCAGCGGCGGGCAATACAATCGTGATCTTCACATCTGACAACGGCGCCGACGTCAATGGACGCAACGATCCGTACAGGGGCAGCAAGAGTTCCGTGTGGGAAGGAGGCATTCGCGTTCCGCTGCATATCCGCTGGCCTGATGTTATTCGTCCCGGCCGCAATATCGATCAGGTGGCGATGACAATGGATTTGTCACCGACTCTTTTGGGCGCGGCCGGATCGAAAACAGGCGTGTTTGACGGGATGGATCTGATGTCATCTATTACTGGTGCACGTGGCCCCATCGACCGCACCGTGTTTTGGCGGTATAAGCGCGCGAAAAACGTGCGCAGGGCGGTGCGCCACGCTAACTGGAAATATGTCGACGATAACGGCATGAAATCCCTGCACGACCTTACCCGCGATCCTGCGGAGAAGAACGATTTGCTCGCAGAGCGCGGTGAGATCGTTCGAGACCTGAAAAATCGATTGGCTGAGTGGGAACGTAACGTGCGGTCGCCTCGCCTTCGCCAGTTCCGGCCGGCGCGAAGCGGGGGTCTAGCCGGCTGGCCTGTTGTTCCGCGCCAGAGCACACACCGGCCGTTGTAGAGAAGTGTTCTGCCTTTTGCACCATTAATCTTTTTTGGCCCTCTCGTCGTCACCAGGCCCGAAAGTGGCGGATATTGAAGCACCGCCAATCAGGGCAGACGCCGTTTCAACTCGTCAAAGAAGTTGAGCAGGAGAGTGATGTGGACGGAGCCGGACGGCTGCGAAACATCCACGGGATTCACAGAGGTCAGGACGCGCTTGGCGCCGGGCGCGAGATCAAAGCTCGCGCGCCCCATGTTTGCGCTGATGCGAGTGTCCGTCCAGGGGCGGGGCTTGCCAACCAGAAAAGAATCTCCCTTGATCTCGTAGTCGGTCACCATGATGCGGCCATCAGAAGTGGTGAAGAAGATTTGCCGGCCGGTTCGCGACCAGCGCGCGAACGCGCCATCGCCAGCAGAGATCTGCCATCGGCCCCCTCCGCTTGGGAAGGGACGCACATAGACTTCAAAAGGCCCGGTTTCCTGGGAGGCGTAGGCGATCCAGCGGCCATCGGGTGAGAACATCGGGCGGACATCCGCAGCAGGAGTACGCAAAAAAGGCTCGGGTGTACCCGCTTTGGGATTCTCGGGATCGCTGATATCGATCGGTACGGTCCATAGATCTTCGCCGGTTCCAGACACGGGCTGCGTATACGCGAGGCGGCGCCCATCGGGAGAAAAGGAGGACGGGACGAGGATCGCCTTGCTCTCCACCAGCTTGCGGGGTTCGCCTCCGCCATCGGCGCGAGCCCACCACAGTGTAGAAACGTTGTTGAAAAACGAGCCGAACACAAGGTGGCGGCCGTCCGGGGTCCATACGGGATTCGCGTTGCCTTTTGCGTTGGAAGTGATGGAGGTGAGGACTTCGCGGGTGAAGTCCCACACGCGGATATCCTGGCTGCCGATTCCTCCCACGGCGAGCGCCACCATCCGGCCGTCGGGCGAGAGGGCGGGTCCGATCGTTCCGCCGGTGAATGATACCGGCTGCGTTTTGCCTGTCTGATCGAGCCATACGGTCCGAGCGGGCACGGTCTCCGGTCTGCCGGTCATGTAGCCGAAGGTTCCGGAACCGGACGGCGCGGCCGAGAAATCGAACCTTCCGGCTGCCGCCACGAGATTCGCCGCCACGTCATCCAATAGAGGGGCGGGAGACCCTCGGGTTTCCAGCCGCACGGGATCGAATCGGACCCCGTAGAGGACTCCTTTATGGACATAAACGAGATGCCCGGAGGGCAGATAGCGCCCGAAGAAGCCGCCGCGCTGGACGGTCTTCCATTTGCCGGTCTTCAAATCGAGAGCGTCAATCGAAGCGTCGTCAAGGCCGGTACTGACGGTGTGGGCAGTAAAGATTACCGCGTGCCCACCAGGCAGGAATTGAGGCCAGCGGTGAGTAACCTGCCCTTGGGCGTAGGGATTGGTGAGGACCTGAGCCGCGCCGCCGGAAGCCGAAATCCGGGAGAGTCCGGTCGCCGGAGACATGGTCACGACGATGCTGCCATCCTCCCCCCAGGATGCTCCCCGTGTATAGGAGGTTGCTTCGGACAGAACGACCGGGGCGCCGCCCTGCACCGCAATCTTCTTCACTTTATTGTCAGCGAAGAAGCCGAGCCACTCGCCGTCGGGGGAAAAGAACGGGTCGGTGGCGCCCTCGGTGCCGGGGATGATGTCTACTTTGGTCTGGTGAAGTAGCCTGGTGGCGAGGACCTGCTTTCCGGCAGAACGCGCGGTATAGACGATGCGCCGGGCGTCGGGAGAAAGCGTGAAGACGGTGCGCGGATCGGCGACGGCTTCAGGCCCGAGATCGACGTTCAATCGCATGAGCGGGCGTTCGATGGGGCGGGTCGCGTGCCAGGCGACCCCGAGAGCGATGGCGCTGATTGCAGCCATGACTGCCGTGGCCGCGATCCATTTTACCGGCCGGCTCGCTGGTGCGGCCGATGCCGCCGTTGGTTCGTCTAAGAGCAATCGCGCCCCACTGATATCGCGGAGCCTTTGGCGCGGGTCTCGCATGAGGCAAAGACGGAGCAAACGGTGGAAGCGCGGCGGAGCGGCGGCGATGTCCGGATCCTGGCGCAGAACCGCGGCCAGCGTGTCACTGACCGTCTCGCCCTGGAACAACGCGCGGCCGGTGAGCATCTCATGGACTACCACCGCAAACGCCCAGATGTCGGCGCGTTTATCTACCGCGTGGCCGCGCGCCTGCTCCGGCGACATATACGCGGCCGTGCCCATGATCACGCCCGTGAGGGTGGCGCGCATCGTGAGGGTGGGCGATAGGGATGGATCGCCAGCCTCGGGCGCGTCATTGCTCATGGCCTTGGCAAGGCCGAAATCCAGCACCTTAAGCCGGCCTTCCGGCGTGATCTTGATATTGGCCGGTTTCAGATCGCGGTGGACGATGCCTTTTTCGTGCGCGTACTCGAGCGCGTCGATGAGTTGATGGATCAGCGGGAGTGCTTCCTCCTCGGAGAGTGGGCCGGCCAAGGTCTGTCCTTCCACCAGTTCGAGTACGATGGATCGTTCTTCCACGCCGTAGATGGCCGCAATGTTGGGATGATTCAGCGAGGCGAGGACCTGTGCCTCGCGGGTGAAACGGCCCAAGCGGCCGGCATCGGCGGCAAAGGCATCCGGCAGAACCTTGATCGCCACGTCGCGGTTGAGTTTGGTGTCGGTGGCGCGGTAGACAGTTCCCATCCCTCCTTCCCCGAGCTTGGATTGGATGCGGTAGTGAGCAATGGTGGACTGTGGGCTCATCGCGGCGGGTTCTGGCATCATAGCAGGCCGCCATCTACAATGAAGCAGATGGCAATTCCCGAAACGGCCGCCGAGTATATGCGGCGCCAGAAAGAGCGTGTGCGCGCGCTGCGGCCGAAACGGCGGATCGTCTTTCCGGAAAGTGCGGATCAGAGGATTCTGGGAGCGGCGGCGCGGCTGGCGGCGGAAGGTCTGGTGGAACCGATCCTCATCGGCAAGTCTGAAGCTCCGCCGAAGGGGGTACAGTTTGTCGAACCCGAGTCGTCGCCTAAGCTAGCGGCTTACACGCGCTTATATCACGAGCGGCGGAAAGCGAAAGGCATTACGGAGGTGGAGGCGGCAGCCATCGCCAGACAGCCGCTGTTCTTTGCGGCTTTGATGGTGGCCTCCGGGGACGCGGAGGGCTTTGCGGGCGGGGCCGCCAACACCACCGCCGATACGGTACGGGCGGCGCTGCACGCGATTGGCGCCGCGAAGGACGTGCAGACTGTATCGAGTGTTTTTCTAATGGCCGCTCCCAGCGGTTTGCTGGCATTCGCGGACTGCGCCGTGGTGATAGAGCCCTCCGCCTTGGAGCTGGCGGAAATCGCGATGGCGACGGCCCGCTCGACCCGTGCGCTGCTGGATGTCGAACCCGTGGTGGCGCTACTTTCGTACTCGACCAAGGGCAGCGGAAAAGGGAAGCGGATCGACAGCATTGTGGAGGCCTTACGTATCGTGAAGGAACGGGCTCCCCACCTGAATATTGATGGGGAGCTGCAAGTGGATGCCGCACTGGTGGAGGCCGTGGGCCAGAGCAAAGCGGCGGGGTCGACGGTGGCGGGGCGGGCGAACACGCTGATCTTCCCGGACCTGATGTCCGGCAATATCGCCTATAAACTGGTGGAGCGTTTGGCGGGAGCGGCGGCGATCGGGCCGTTTCTGCAAGGGCTGGCAAAGCCGGCCAACGACTTGTCACGAGGCTGTTGCGAGGAGGATGTCTACAATGTGGCGATTATCACTGCGTTGCAGACCGCAGGATGACCGGCACGTCGATTATCTATCACGACGGGTACGATCTGCAGTTCGGCGATCACGTATTTCCTTCGTGCAAGTACAAGATGATCCGGCAGAAGTTGATCGACGATGAATTTTGCACGGCCGAGGAATTCCAGGCTCCCGAACCTGCGGACGACGAGGACCTTCTCCGGGTGCACACGGGCGAATGGGTACGCGGGCTGAAGCACGGCACTTTGAGTTACGCCGAAATTCTGCGGCTGGAAGTTCCTTACAGCCAGCAGATGGTGAAGGCCTTCTGGCTGGCCGCCGGGGGTACGATTCTGGCGGCGCGGCAGGCACTGCAATGCGGTACGGCTTTCAACATTGGCGGCGGATTTCATCACGCGTTTGCGGGACATGGGGAGGGGTTCTGCGCCATTCACGATGTGGCGGTGGCGATTCGTAAGCTGCAGCACGAGCGCGTAATCCAGCGGGCGATGACGATCGACTGCGACGTGCATCACGGCAATGGCACGGCGGCACTTTTCAGCGGGGATGCGAGCGTCTTTACGATGTCGATCCACCAGTACAAGAACTACCCGTCTGAGAAACCGCCCTCGACAATTGACATTCATCTGCGAGATGGCGTGGGGGATGCGGAGTACCTGGAAAAGCTGGGTGAGTTTTGCCGGGTGGCGATCCCTTCCTACAAGCCGGACATCCTGTTCTATGTGGCGGGAGCGGATCCCTACGCGGACGATCAACTTGGCGGGTTGAACCTTTCAATCGAGGGCCTGCAGGAACGGGACCGATTGGTGGTTGAGCACGCTTTGAGGAACCATGCGCCGGTGGCAATCGTGTTGGCGGGCGGGTATGCGCGGCGGCTCGAAGATACGGTGGCGATTCATGCGAATACAGCCTATGCGGCGGAAGCGGTGTTAAAAGCGACCGGATATGAACCAGCGACGTAGGACGCGAATGCACGGCCAGGTGTACCGAGCGGCGATAGTCTGCACATGTCTGGCGCTGGGGTTACGTCCCATGGTGTTGGAAGCCCGCACCTACCGCATCGGCTATAACGAAGCCTATCCGTATAACGCGCGCTCCGCGGACGGGCAACCGATGGGGTTCGTGTTTGAGGCGATTCGTGAGGCGGCCCGGCGCAGCGGCATTGGACTCGAGTGGGTCCACCGGCCGGGTTCCCCGGAAGACGCGCTGGATGGAGGAGTGGATATCTGGCCGCGGATGATTCCCACCCCGGCCCGGCAGCAGCGCTACCACGTCACGAAGCCGTGGCTGCGGTTGAGCTTTTGTTTCCTCACGCCCCGCGAAGAAGGAGGACGCTTGCCAAAGACATCCAAGCCGATGACGATCGCGCTGGATGAGACGCAGGGCATCGCGAATACCGCCAGACCGCATTTGCCGGATCGAACACAGCTTACCTTTGAAGGAATCGCGAAGGCGGTGGAAGCGGTATGTGACGGAAAGGCTGAGGCGGCGTTTCTGGAATACAGGCTGGCGATGGAGGTTCTGATGCATAAGCCCCTCCGGTGCCAGGGCATGGATCTGCTTCCGGTGCCGCTGGCGGATGTCGACATGCCGGTGGGTCTCGGCTCCACCAAAGAGACGGCCGAGGTGGTGGAAGAGCTGAGGAGGGGACTGGAACAGCTGTGGGAGGACGGCAGCATCACAAGGCTGCAGGCGAAGTGGTTTTATCAACCGCCGAGCGAAGTCCATGCGATTCTGCAGGGCATCGATGCGCGGCGCAACTCACGCGTCCTATGGACGGGAATTTTCCTGCTCGTGGGGGGCTTGGCAGCGGCAGCTTATGTCGGCCGCAGGGCACGGCAGGCGCGGCTGGCGGCGGAAAAGGCGAATGCGGCC
>DATLCW010000387.1:0-6826 GCA_035526195.1 Bryobacteraceae bacterium | reverse complement strand
GAAATTCCGCCGCCTGGAAGTTCATACCGGCTTCGCCATCGTTGGCTCCGGAGTGCTGTTGCGCGAGATTCAGGCTGCGGCGGCGGCTTCGAACCAGTTTTACGCGCCCGACCCCACCGAAAATTCCTCGGCCATTGGCGGCAACATCGCCGCCAATGCCAGCGGCTCGCGCAGTTTCCGCTTCGGCGATACCCGCCGCCACATCCGGGCGCTGCGCGTCGCCCTGATGGACGGCACAGTGTTGGCGCTGCGCCGCGGCGAGCCGGTCCCGTTTCCGGTACCCGACATCCCCATGCCCGCGACCACCAAGCATTCCGCCGGCTATTGGCTGAAACCGCGCATGGACCATCTCGACCTCTTCATCGGTTCCGAGGGAACACTCGGGGTCGTGCTGGAAGCGGAACTGCAACTCATGCCGGCGCCGGAACATTTACTGACCGGCGTGATTTTTATGCCGGATGAGGATTCCGCGCTTGCAGCCGTGGAATTCTGGCGGGCAACGCCACTCCTCAGCATGCTCGAGTATATGGATGGCCCCTCGCTGCAACTGCTGCGCCACAAGTACCCCGAGATTCCGGCCAGGGCGCAGGCGGCGCTGCTCATCGAACAGCAACTGGATGCCGCAGATTCCCCCGAAGTGGATGCCTGGGCGGACAGGCTGCTCGAGGCCGGGGCGCTCGAGGAAGACTCCTGGTTTGCGGCCACCACCGCCGACCGTGAGCGCTTCCGCCGCTTCCGCCACGCGCTGCCCGAAGCCGTGAACGAGGCGGGGCGCAAAAACGGCTTCCCAAAACTCGGCTCCGATTATGCCGTCCCATTCCCTCGCAATCGCGAGATGATGGCCTATTACCGCAAACGGCTGCGGGAGGATTTTCCCCGCCACTACGTAATCTTCGGGCACATCGGCGACGCGCACGTCCACGTGAACATTCTGCCGGCAACCGAAGACGGCTTCACCCGCGGAAAGGCGTTGATGAGCGAATTCGCGCGGGTGGCCGTGGCGTTGGGAGGTACCGTAGGTGCGGAACACGGGCTCGGAAAAAGGAAAGCGCACTTGTTGGAACTACAGTACGCAACCGAGCACCTGGATGCCATGAAGGCCATCAAGCGGCGGCTCGATCCACACTGGCTGTTGGGCCGGGGAACGCTCTTCGCGGTAACTAGCGCCCCGGCGCCTTGACGAATCCCGCCAAAGCCTCCAGATTTTCTGCAAACGTGGCCGACCGGATGATCCGAGTCCGCGGCGGCTGCTTCCCTTCAAACAACTCGATGTTGTCATTCTCCTTGATAGGAATCGGCCGCCCATTGATGGTAAGGACCATTTCCCGGGCCGCGAACACCGACACCACCTTGTCCGCCTTGCCGATAATCCCCTCTTCCGTCCAAGCGCCGCGGGGATCCATGGAATCGATAATCTTCTTCACCGGGATTGCCTGACGCCGGTCCTGCCGCTCGGTCCACGGGGATAACCCATGCAGCTTCTCCGGACGCCGGATCTGCGCTTTATCGGCAGCCGCCAACCGCTGGTATTCCGCCTCAATCAACGGCAACTCCGCTCCACTCACCAACACTCCGTAATGCGTGATCACCGAAGCATCGCTGTAGCTCAGCTCATAACCATCGGGCCGCGAGATATTGGAAACGCCCTTGCCCCGGATCATCGTGCCCTTGGTAATGTACAGCGGCTTGTTCGTCCGTAATTCATAAAATCGGGCCATCACGGGTGCGCCCTTGGGGATGCGCCGCCGCGCCTCCACCTCCCGGTCAACCGGCGGCAGAACGGAACGTTTCAGGTAAGCAAGGGCGCGAGGAATCGGCTCCAGGTACTTACGATCCCCCGTCTCCCGATAGAGCACCATCAAAGTACGCATGATGCCAAACGACTCCCCGCCGGTAATCGAAGGCGGCTCGAACATCCGTGCCCACACCGGATGCATGTCGATATCGTATTGCTGCGCCCAGGCCGGCTGGGGATCCGGCATCTGCGCCTTTAGAATAAAACCGCCGCCCTTCCCGGCGGCAGCCAGATACCGCGCATCCTTATAAATGCGCGCCGCCTCGAGCATCACGTCGATCGCATCGGAAATCGTGTTGTCGTTGAATGTGTAGTGGCCTTGATAATCCGTGCCCGGCCACTTGCGCGGCCAGGCGGCGGGATAGCTCGCCTGCCGCACCGGAAACTTTGCCGGATCCGGGAATTCGCTGAACCGCTGCGGCCACGCTCCGATCGGATACTGGGCGCGAAGCAGGCTTTCGAGCGCAAAAAGCGTTGCCTCGTGAATCGCCTTATCCTCGAATTGCAGCGCCCGGTCCGCCCGCATCAGCAGCCGGACACAGGCCTGGGTCACATTGTCGTCCAGCGTCGTGACCGGCTTGCCCTTCTTTTGAGCGGGCGAACAATTGTGATCGGCGCGGTAGGGATAATATTTCCGTTCCGCCGGATCGAATTCGGTAAAGTAATCCCAGCCGCCGGAGCATAATTGACCCTTCACCAGCATGTGCGCCGCCGCGCGCGCCGCGTCGAGAAACGTGCGATCCGCGGTCGCGTCATAAGCCTCCAGATACGCCATCCCCACGCGCGGAGTGCCTTCGCGTTGTACTTCCACCCGATGAGGCGTCTCCGAATGTTCCGACCGCCCATAGCTCAGATCGTCGGTGTAAGTGAAATGATAGCCGCCATGGGTGGACACTTTATCGCGGAAAAATTCCGTCGCCTTCTTCATCGCCGCCAGCGCTTCTTCCCGTGTCTGGCCGGCTGCGACGGCCGCCCCTAAACAGATTAGGATCAAACTCTTCATGCGGCTCTACTGTATCACTACTTTTCCGCCGATTCAGGACGCAGATCCGGCTATCCTATGAAATCCAGAATCTGGACCGGGCTGACTGCTCTTCTGGGTCTGCTTTCGATCCTTTTGACGCTTTCCCTGCTCAGCAGCAACCAGCGCCAGACCCTCCTGGTGGTGACCTGCTGCATGCTGGGCGTGGTGCCGGTGCTGCTGTTCCATGTCTATCGAAAGGACATCCGCCAGCGCGACCAGACCGAAAAAGCGCTGCGCGATAGCGACGAGCGCTACCAGCGATTTCTCGCCCTCACGCCTATCCCGATCGTCTTGTGCCAGAAGGCCCGGATCGTCCAGGGCAACCGTGCGTGGGAACGGCTGATCGCCGCCGAGTCCTCCAAAGAATACGAGAACAAGCTGCTCCGCGATTACCTCGATCTGGCGGCCGCCGACGCAGTGGAAGATGTGATGAACGAGGTGGTGAGGAATGGCCGCGAGATGGGAATTGCCGGGCAGTCTCTGGTGCGGGCCGGCGCCCGAATCTATATCGACATGATCGCGATTCCCGTTACCCATCGCGGAGAGCCGGCGGTTCAGTTGGTGGTCCACGATGTGAGCGAGCGCAAGCGGGCCGAGCAGGCCATGCAGCAGGCCCGTCTCGAAGCCGAGTCGGCCGGGACGGCAAAGTCCGAATTCCTCGCCAACGTCAGTCATGAGATCCGCACCCCCATGAACGCCATCCTCGGAATGAGCGGGTTGCTGCTCGATACAGCGCTCGATGACCGACAGCGCGATTCGCTTCAAATCATCCGTGTTTCCGCGGACCGCTTGCTCGCGATGTTCAACGATGTGTTGGACCTCGCCAAAATCGAAGCGGGCCAGCTGGAGATCGAACCCGTGCCCATGCAACTGGACCGTTCGCTTGAGGAGTTGATGGAATGGATGCAGCCGCGCGCCCGTGAGAACCGTGTCGAAATGTCGTTGATTTATGGGCCAACCGTTCCCCGAGCGGTGATCGGCGACCCCGGCCGTATCCGGCAGGTGGCGATGCACCTCATCGATAACGCGCTGAAATTCACCAATCGGGGGCGAATCGTGATCGCCGTGCAGGAAGAGAGCCGCGCCGACGATGCGGCACTGCTGCGAATTTCCGTAAGCGACACCGGCTCTGGAATCGCCGACGATAAACTACGGCGGCTCTTCACGCCGTTCGGCCAGTCAGACGGGTCCGGCTCGCGCAAGCATTCGGGAATGGGCATCGGCCTGGCATTGTGCAAACGCCTGGTAGAGCTGATGAACGGCACCATCGGCGTGGCGAGCAAGGCTGGACTCGGCTCCACCTTTCACTTCCATTTACCACTGCCGCTCGATCCCGATGCGAAACCGGAAGCGCCTCGCGCCGCGATCGAGTCCCAGCGCAACGATCCGCTGGTGTTTCCAGGCCGGCGGATCCTGTTGGTCGAAGACAACGCCGTGAATCAAAAACTGGGAGCCGCCATTCTGGAAAAGTTCGGAGCCCGCGTAGATGTTGCCGCCAATGGAAGAGAAGCCGTGCAAATGGCCGAAAAGCTGCCCTACGATGCGATTTTTATGGATTGCCACATGCCCGAGATGGATGGATACGCGGCCACGTTGGAGATCCGCCGCCGCGAAATCGGGGAGCGGCGGACACCGATCTTCGCCATGACGGCCTATGCCTTGCGAGGAGATAAAGAGAAATGTCTCGCCTCCGGCATGGACGACTATCTGAGCAAGCCGGTGAACGTCGACGATATCCGCAACCTGCTCATCGCCGTGTGCGCGCACACCGAACCCACCGTAGAAACCGCCCCGGCCCCGCTGGTAGACCGCCCGGAACGAGTCCCTCGAAGCGCCTAGGATCTGCTATGGTCGTGAGAAGCGCCGCGAACACTCAACATGCCACGCATGTCACGAAAGACCTTGCAAACTGGTGCCTCCAACCGGTTGTTGTTTCCTGAGCTATCGGAAAATCCGTGGGATACTTATCGCGAGATCGTTTCCCGCCCATCCTACTCCGCCGGACTTGCAACCCTGGAGTTATGTGCCGGCGCCGGTGGGCAGGCGTTAGGCTTGGAGCAAGCCGGAATTGTCCATGCAGGCCTGGTGGAACTAAACAAGCACGCCTGTGCAACTTTGCGCCTTAACCGGCCTTCCTGGAATGTTCTCGAGCAGGATGTAAGCGCCTTCGATGGTGCTGCGTTTAAGGGCATCGATATTATTTCCGGCGGGTTGCCTTGCCCCCCTTTTTCTGTCGCCGGAAAGCAGTTGGGCCAGAACGACGAACGGAATCTGTTTCCGTCGATGATCCGTTTAGTAGATCAGGTTAGGCCCAAAGCAGTCATGATCGAAAACGTTCGCGGCATGATGGATGGCATCTTCGGGGATTACCGCCAGCACATCGCCGGCCAGTTGAAGAAGCTCGGTTATGAAACCGGCTGGAAACTGATGAACGCTTGTGATTTTGGCGTGCCGCAGTTACGTCCGCGAGTATTTTTTATGGCACTGCGGCGTCAGTTTTCCGAACATTTCTCCTGGCCGGCGCCGTCGCTCACACCCGCCCCGAACGTGGGCGAACTCTTGTACGATCTGATCGCCTCACGTGGCTGGCGCGAAGCCGGTGCGTGGCGTGACAAGGCGTACCAGATCGCCCCAACGATCGTCGGGGGATCCCACAAGCACGGCGGGCCAGACCTCGGTCCGACCAGGGCTAGAAGCGCCTGGGCCGCGCTCGGCGTCGATGGTCTGGGAATTGCGGATGATCCGCCTGCTCCGGAATTCACTGGTATGCCGCGCCTTACCGTCCGGATGGTGGCGCGCATCCAGGGTTTTCCGGATCATTGGGAGTTTACCGGAAAGAAAACGGCCGCTTACCGCCAAGTCGGAAACGCTTTACCCCCGCCTTTTGCCAGAGCGGTTGCAGACTCTGTGGTAGCCTGCCTAAGTAGGTCCATCCTGATTCGTGTCACGGGATAACGCGATCTCATGGGTTCAGACCGCGGTAAAAGCTCCAGAAAAAAGCTCCGGGCATTCTTTCTTGCAAATCCCGGACGTATAATCCACTCGGCCGAACTGCGCGAAGCCTCTGGCAACGCCAGTGAGTGGGGAAGAAGAGTACGGGAACTCCGGACGGAAGAAGGCTATCAAATTCTGACTCACAACGACAGAAGCGATCTGAAGCCTGGGCAATACCTTCTCCTGGACCCGAAACCCCTACCCGCTTTTATGCGTGGCATTTCAAAAGAGACGCGGGCGTATGTACTGGACCGTAACGGTTTCACTTGCCAGATGTGCGGTGCTGTAGCCGGTGAGCCGCACCCGTTCGACGCGTCGCGCAAGACTCGGCTTCACATCGGCCACATCGTAGACAAGTCAATGGGCGGCGGCGACGATACAGGTAACTTGCGGGCCATCTGTTCGGTGTGTAATGAGGGCGCACGCAATCTCACGCTTGACAGGCCTTCTCTACAGAAGCTGTTGATTCAGATCCGCCGCGCCACCGGAGCTGATCAGGTCGCAATATTGAGCTGGCTCGTAAAAAAGTATCCTAACCAGGCTGCCACGGCGATCGGGGAAAAGGAGAAGTAAGTTCTCTGGATACTCTGTCGCCAGCACGCCGGTCGGCAAACATGCGCATGATCCAGTCTAAGGATACATCGCCCGAGTTACGAGTACGGCGAATCGTGCACGGGCTGGGATACCGTTACCGGCTTCATGTTCCTACATTGCCAGGCAGTCCAGACATGGTTTTTGCCAGCCGAAAAAGAATCATTGAAGTACGAGGCTGTTTCTGGCATCAACATCATGGATGCATTGACTCTCACATTCCGAAATCCCACATAGACTATTGGGGTCCCAAGCTCGCGAGGAATGTGAAGCGGGATAAGGACAACGCCAGGAGCCTCCGCGCCCTCGGATGGACCGTGCTAACGATTTGGGAGTGCCAATTAAAGAGGCCTGAAAAAGTAACCCGGCGCATTCTGGGTTTCCTCGCCTGACCTTCGCTCTAGATTCTAGATTCGGAGATT
>DATLCW010000381.1:0-15849 GCA_035526195.1 Bryobacteraceae bacterium | reverse complement strand
TATCAGAAGCGGCAGGAGGCCAAACTCCATGCCAAGGCCAAGTCAATGGGCTACACACTCATTCCGCTCGAAGTGGCAGGGTGAGTTCCTTAAGAGGCGGAGGCTCACCGGCAGCTCGAATACGTAGAAGGCTACGTACGTGACTTGGGGTGCCAGTCCCTGGTCGTCGAGGGTCACTACATCGACCGCGATCATATGGAAGACCACAGCGTCTTCTACTCGAAAAGCCTCCAGCCGTACCCTAACGCTTGCCGGCGGGTCCACTTTTTCTCATGTCAGCCTGCGGTCTTGCGGCGCGAATTGAAGCGCCTCCGGAACACGGTCGCGCCTGAGCATTTTCGAGCTGAGAGTGCCAAGTTCTCGAAGCAGTTCTACCTCGGATTCAGTGTGATCAAACCGCTGCAGGGCTGTCCGGTCGGCCGGACGATCCTCCGGTGCTTTGCAGCCGAGACGGATAAGGGGTACCTACGAAATTTTGCCTGCGTCTGCGACTGCCGGGCGCATCTCCTCGGCGTTCCCTTATCAGTCAGAGGGCTCGCATTTCAGCAGCAGGATCTTGGGGTTAGTGCATGCGCGACAACGGCGCTATGGTCTGCTCTGCAGAAGGCGCGTGAACTCGAAGAAGGCGCATCTGCAACGCCAGCGCAGATCACAATGCGAGCTTCCCAATTCGCCCTCCCCTTTGGGAGATCAATGCCTTCCGAGGGGCTCTCGCTGGATCAAATGTGCCAGGCTGTCCACTCCTCGGGCTACGCGCCAAATCTGTATCGGGCTGACACCTTCGACGTGTCGCGTGCTCTGTTGTATTCGGCAGTCTTGTCCGGCATCTCTCCGGTTCTGATAATCGCGCAGGGCGATAGAGCGCATGCGGTCGCCGTCGCTGGCATGAAAGTGAGTGAGCCCCACGTCCATCGGCTCATCGATCCATTGATGGACGACCGCGCTGGCGATTTGGCCGCACTCTACGTACATGACGACAGATATGGCCCCTACCTCAAAGCCGATATTCGACGGCGGAACAACCGCCTGCTTCTACAAATCAAGCTCAGGAACTCCTCATCCGTTGAAACTTGGACGCTCTCGCATATCCTGATCCCAATACATCCCAAAATCCGCTTGTCGTTTGGTGAACTTCGAAGAGCGGCGATCAGATTGGTTAGGGAAATACATGCACATCGGCAGTCATTGCTGGCCGCGCCGGGAACGGTTACGTCATGGGATTGCTGGATTACCAAGTCCCACTCGTACGTCGAATCGTTGATACTTGGGGAAAACAGGGCACCCGAATCTCTCGTCGCGCGCCTCTGCACCTCGGTACCGTTCTCTCGCTACTTGGGCGTCGTCAGAATTGAGGCCGAGGATCTAGATCCAATCGACTTCCTATTGGATACGACGAGTACCGAAAGAAACTTGCACTGCCTAGCGCTTGTCCGGCCGACCACGTCGCGCGCCCGCACGATTGACCTCTCTGCATTGCTGGCGATGCGCTACCGGTGCTCAGTGATCGCCTAACGCCTCGCGCAACCTTGAGACGTGGTCAATCTCAACTTCGCTCGCTTCTCCTCGAAGTCGTTTGTGCCACCTGTAGGTCTCTTCCACGTCGGTGTCGGTGGTGGCGGCCGGATCGCGAATGATTCTGCCGCGACCCATTCGATCAAAGTCTGGATTATCGAGCGACTGATCAAATAGATACGTGAAATCCAGATCATTCGTCCGGATCGACGCCGGACGTTCGACGTCAGGGATGAAATACTCCGAGGGGAGAGTGTAGTCGGTGTGGTACCACCCCTGATACCCACGGTAGTCTTTGTCTGCAAACGCCGCTGGCAGCGTCACCGGGCACCTAGGAATACCGTCGCCAGATGGCCACGGTACGAGGGCCGTTGCCTTTCCCGAAGGACCGTCCGATGCGAGCGCGATTGTTCGCATGGCCAGTTCCAGCGCCCTTTCAAGAGAGTCGACGACCGGGTTCGTCATGTCACCTTGAGCGGTCTCCATGGCCTCCTCAAGATCGTGCATCGCCCGAGCGAGCCTTCCTGACTTCACCATGTGACCGACCGAATTAACAGAAAAGGCCATGCCAGCAGGGATTCGGTGATCCTGCCACCAGCGCTTGTCGCCTTGGGAGGAAAAGTAGTTCACGCCGGTCACCCATTCCCACGTGGTATGCCGGTTTCCGGGCTGCTCCAAGTAGGTTCGATCCAGGGCAATCTTGTCCATCGATACGTCTTCCTGGAGGTAAAGTGAGCAGACACGTTGGGCAATGGCTTTGACTGCGGCATCGGGGGCGGCTGTAGCAAGTGCGCGCGAACGGAGGACGATGATGAATCCGCTCGCCTTGCCCTCGAATCCGAGCCGGGTCCACTCGCGGCGAGAACTCTGAATCTTCTGTGCGATGGCCTCGTCGGAATCAGCCAATTCTTCCTCGCTGATCAGGCAGTAGCTCAGTAGTCCCTTCTTGGCAGCGATGCGACCAAAAAGGCAGGGTTGATTTTTCGACAGCCATTCGCCCAGGGTCTGCACGACCACGGCGTCCGGTGTGGAAGGGTTCAGAATAAGCTCGAGCGCGGATTGCATCTCGTGGCTGAAGCCGACTTGGGCCCGCCAAGGGTCCTCGGTTAACTGCTGGATCAAGGTCGAAATTGTTCTGGACGACATGGCGCTTTCACTGTAACAACTTCTCAAAGCCGCTTCAGATCAAGCGTTCAAAACCGTCACTGACTACGAGCGCATCGAAGAACCTCACGATTTCGACCAGCGACGATGGTCTAACGGAGCAGTAGCGCAACCTCGACGTTCCCCTGCTGGGCGGAACTCGAATCGAAGTTGGGCGAAGCCAATCGAGGACGCGCCCGTCTGGCTCCGCAAGTGGCTTACCTTCTCCTGCCACGAGGTGTGTCGAACTTCGTGTGAGCCGTTAGGACGGGACTGTTGAGCGGATTGGCCGGGCAACTGAACCCACTGCATGAACGTATTTTCGAAAACTATCCGGCTAGTTACTATTGGACGGCCTATCAAACCGAGTGGGCCACCGATGTGGTTTTCCGCCAACGGCAATCCCTGGAGCGGTTGATGCCGCTATTGGTGCGCCACGGCATGCTCAGCTTTTCCAGCGCCGATGTGATGCGCTACTTCGGCCGGAAGGTGAATCAGTCGGGAGACATTCCGGCCTCGTTCAGCGGGACCCTGGAGACGGATCTGAAGCGCCGTCACGAAGGGGAACCGGTGAAGTACCGGATGAATGGAAATTCGGCGAAGTTTTACGACAAGGCCTACAGCGAGATCGGCAGTGTGCTGCGGGGGGCTGAAACCACGATCAACAATGTCGAGGACTTTCGCACCTATCGGCCCAAGAAGGAGGACCGGAGGAGGACCTCCAGTGGCGGCCGATGCGCAAAGGAATCGCCGATCTCCATCGCCGGGCGGAAGTATCGCAGAAAGCCAACGCCCGGTTGCTGAATGCGTTGGCCAGCGCCGACGACAGCCGGAGTGTGGAGGAGTTAACCGCCGGCATTCAACACCACACCACATACTCTGGACGCCGAGTCCGAGGACTGCGGCCCTGGGCGGAGGACAAAGATCTAATGACCGCCATCAATCACGGTGAATTCCTCATCAACGGCTTCCGCAACCGCGATCTTCAGGCCTTGCTCTACCAAACCCAAGCCACCGCGCCGGAAGAACGCCGGCGCCGATCCGCCGCCATCAGCCGGAAACTTCGCCTCCTACGTGCTCACGGTCTCATCCAAAAAGTACCGCGCACCCATCGCTATCACGTTACCGACGCCGGACGAAACATTCTCATCGCCGTCCTCACCACCTCCCGCACAAGCGTCAATCAACTTAACGAACTGGCCGCTAAGGCCGCCTAATAAATTCGTCGCGTCGCGCAAAGAAATTCGGATTTAGTAGTACAGTGTGATCCTCGAGCTCAACATCCCCAGCTATCGCATAGAGCAAGCCAAGAACAAGAAGAAAGCTGAACAACAATGATCGCGCCGCGAATAAGGAGGAAGTCTTTTATTGAACTGGAGGCTCTGCCTCCAGACCTCCGGGATTTAACGCGATTCTGCCATCCCAGGGTTGGCAGTTGGACCGCCGGAGCGGGTCAAACCCGCCCCGGGCCTGGTCTGGCCCCGGAGTCAGCGCTCAGGTTGCATCCCTGCAGAGCCTTATCTTCTGCTCCGGTCCAGACCAGTGTAGGGAATCGAGGTTGCTTTGCCAAGCTTGTAATTGTCGCCGATAGGGAAAAATAATTGTCGCCGGACACCGGCCAATCTTTCCTCATTTTGGTTGGATGGCGACCGTGGGCCGAATCAAGTGTGGGACCCGATTTGGAGAAAATCAACTGGAAAAGATAAGTTCTTCGCCTTCCAGCAGTTGTTGGTAAAGGCTGCGCGCCCGCACACCCCGTGCCACTCCCAACTCGCCTTTTCGTGACCGTCGGATTAGCCGGTTAATTGCCGAAAGCTCACATTGGGTCGATCGAAAGATAGCTCTCGTCGCCGCACATCCAAGCAGAGCTTAAGATTGATAAAGGCGGAGCCCTCTCAAGACGCTGAGCCAGGTAGCTTGAGTTGACGCCGGCAAGGTGGCTGGCCACGCCTTGCAGGCGACGGCTTTTAGCGATGGTGCCGCAGGATAATGTTGAGGGATGGCTGACTACAGACGCGGCGCGCACGCGGTATTCGAGATACACTTGCATTTGGTGTGGATCACGAAGTATCGGCGGCCAGCGCTGAAGGGAGAGGTGGCGACGAGAACGCGGGACCTGATCCGGGATATCTGTACTACTAAGCGAAGCATGATGTACGAATCATGAAAGGGCATGTGTCGAAGGATCACGTGCACCTGTTCGTGTCGATCCCACCGCAAGTGACGATCAGCCGGCTGTTGCAGTGGCCGAAAGGGAAGACGGCGCACCACCTGATGCTGGAGTTTCCACATGTGAAGAAGCAGTTCTGGGGACGGCACTTGTGGGCGAGGGGCTACTTCTGCTGCAGTTCGGGAAACGTGACGGACGAGATCGTAGCGGAGTACATCGCGAACCAGAATGTCACCGAGGGGGTTGATGAGGATTTCAAAGTAGATGGTTGAGGCCATCTACTTCTTCAAGCCCGCTTGGTGCGGGAATCATCCTGCCGGCCTTTGGCCGGAATAGGGCTTGCAGCCCGTTACAAAAGCCACCGCCTTGAGGCGGTGGTTTCTCACTGGGGACAAAACGAGAGTCTTGATCCACGCTCAGTCCAACTGGCGCGAAATTTCCGAGCAGACTTTCATCAGGCAATAGGCAATCTCAGGGATGTTCTTCTCTTCGATCCGGACCGCCGGACCAGAAACGCTGATGGCGCCCTGAACCTCCCACCTGGAATTGAGAATAGCGACGGCGACGCACCTCGAACCCTCCACCATTTCCCCTTCGTTCACCGCATATCCTCGCCGCCTGACGTTCTCCAGTTCCTGAACCAGGGCTTGATAGCTGGTGATGGTGGCGCTGGTGATTGCCGGTGTGCCGCGAACCTTGATGATCCGCCGAACCTGGTCTTCTGGCAGGTGAGCCAGAATGGCCTTGCCGAGTGCTGTCGAATGTACAGGGTCGCGGTCTCCAGGAGACGCGACTAGTTTGAAACGATGAGCGCTCTCCAATACCTCTACGTAGCAGATCTGACCGTCTTCCAGTACAGCGAAATTGATCGTGTCTTCAAAGCGCTTCCTCAGTTCCTGCATATGAGGCAGCGCCACTCTCCGCAGGGAGTTGTTGATCCGCGCGCTCCGCCCCATCTCGATGCATTTGGGACTCAAGCTGTATTTGCCGCTGTCGGAAGCCTTTTGCAGAAACCTCTTTTCGGTAAGTGTGTACAGCAGTCTGAAAACCGCGTTCTTATTCAAACCGACAGAAGTGGCAATTTCAGTAAAACTGAGAGAATCTTTCTTTAGATTCAGGAAGACCTGTAAAATGTCGAGCGCTTTCGCCACCGCTTCGATCGAGTACCGATTTCCCTGATCTACCTTGGACGTCGGTTTCGGAGCGGTCAGTTTCGGAGTTTCAACGATCTGCTTTTCCACACGGGCCACAAGTGTCACTGTAACACTATCAGTGGTTTTGCCGGGGGAAGCCGATTGGGCGGATTCGAGCGCTCATTCAAAGGGCTTGACTCGACAGCTCGCCGGCCCTATACTGAGTTTTTAAAACAGAGTTTGTCTGAATATAACTCCAAGGCGGACTGAAGTAGGCTGTGGGATCTGTTCTCCATATTTAACATTCCATGATCGAACAGACAGTTGGCTTCTATAGCGACGGCGCATATCTGGACGGCACGTTGTACTTTCCAGCCCGCCCGGTAAGTGCGTTGGACGGGGCGGATTCCCGTAAACCGCTGGTGCTTACGTGTTCCGGCTTCCTCGGACTCAAAGACATCCATCCGGCCCGTTTCGCGCGATCTCTTTCCAGGCGAGGTTACCCTTGCTTCGGCTTTGACTACCGCGGATTCGGGAAGAGCGACCCTCTTGGAACCGCCTCACCGCAGCAACAGGCGCTCGACATCGCCGACGCGTTGAGTTATCTTTCCGAACATCCGGACACACGCAACCGCCAAATCGTGACCATCGGCTGGGGCATGGGAGCGGGTCTGCTGATTGATGCGCTGCGGATTACTCCCATAAGCAGCGCGCTGATTACCATCAACGGCTTCTACAATTGGGCCAGGCTGCAGGAAAAGGTCCGCGGCGCCGATGGCTGGGCGGCCTACAAGAGCTGGCTGTTCAAAGAACGGGCGCGCGCGGCGGAAAGCGGGAATAGTCCGCAGATCGAGCCGTTCTTCATGTACCCGCTGGATAGCCAGACACAGGTGTATGTCGATGACGTGTTGTACCGTTTTCCCGGCTTTGGCGGGAAGGTGCCGCTCGGGTTCGCGACATCTATGATGCTGTTTGCCCCGGACGACAATCTCTCTCATCTGAAGAATGTGCCTGTACTGATTGTGCATGGCGCCCAGAATGAGCTTCATCCGCCTTCCGAAGCGCAGCACTTATACGACGCTTATCCGGGTCCAAAGACGCTTCACTGGCTCCCGGACGCCGGTCACACCGAGTGGATGTTTGACGACCACCCCAGATTCGAAGCGTTGGCCGGACAGATCGATGAGTGGATCGCTACATGCTTGCAACCGTAGAACTGCCGTTGCTGATTAACGGGCGGCAGGTCGCTCCGCTTTCCAACCAAACGCTCGACGTGGTTAACCCTGCGACCGAGCAGGTTGAGGTGCGCGTCGCCGATGCGGGACCGGGCGATGTAGACCTCGCCGTTCGGGCCGCCTGCGGAAGTTTCGAAACCACCTGGCGCCGCATCACTCCCACCGGGCGAGGTAACCTGCTCTACCGCCTCGCGGAACTGGTGAAACTACACGCCGCTGAAATCGCGCTGCTCGACACTAAGGATATGGGTAAGCCTTACCGGCATGCCCTTGAACACGACGCAGCCGGCGCGGTTGAAGTCCTTCAGTTTTATGCAGGCCTCTGCGACAAGATCCGCGGAAGCCAGATTCCCGCTGGCGTGGATAAGCACATCCATGTCGTTCGCGAACCCGTCGGTGTGGTGGCCTGTATACTACCTTGGAATTTTCCATTTGCTTCAGCGGTACAGAAGCTTGCGCCCGCGCTGGCATGTGGAAACACGATCGTCTTGAAACCCGCCGAGCAATCTCCCCGGTCCGCACTTCGCTTGGCGGAACCTTGTCTCGACGCCGGGATATTTCCGGGTGTCGTCAATACTGTCACGGGTCGTGGAGAGACCACCGGAAGCGCTCTGGCCGGGCATCCGGGGGTGGGAAAGATCTCGTTTACCGGTTCCACGGAAGTGGGGCGGAAAATCGTTCATGCCGCGGCAGAGCACGTAAGCAAGTTCACGCTGGAACTGGGCGGAAAATCGTCGTTCATCGTCTTTCCCGACGCTCCACTGGAAGCCGCCGTGGCGGCCAGCGTGGCTACTTCCTGCTACAACAGCGGCCAGGTTTGCACCTCCGGATCGCGCCTGGTACTGCATCGTGACATCCATGACCAGTTCCTCGATGCCCTGATCCGCCAAATGAAGGAGCTAAAAGTAGGCGATCCGATGCAGAGCGACACCAAGCTTGGGCCCTTGTGTTCCGCTGAGCAGTTGCAACGCGTGCGCGGGTACGTGGAACTGGGGAGCGGAAGTTACTCCACCTTGTCCGGCGGTTGGCGGTCGGAAAGCCTCGTTAAGGGCTACTATCAGGATCCGGTGGTCTTCGACCACGTTGACCCTGCATCCACTCTCGCCCAGGAGGAAATCTTCGGGCCGGTCCTTTCCGTGATCGACTTCGAGACCGAAGAACAGGCGTTGCAAATTGCCAACCAGACAAGGTATGGATTGGCGACCTCTATCTGGACCCGTGACATCGGCCGCGCTCACCGGATGGCTTCTCTAGTGGATAGCGGGTTTGTCTGGATCAACACGAGCAATGACTGGACCCCGGCTGTACCCTAAGAGGGTCATCGTCTGAGCGGGATAGGGGCGGACATGGGAATTGAAGTGGTAGAAAGTTACACCCGATTAAAGAGCGTGGTGATCAAGTGGACCGAATCTCCAAATCCGTGGGCCCAACCAGCGTGAGCGACTTGAACGGCGTGAGTGTGGCGGGTCCGGCTGTGAAGAGTGGCCCTGGCTGTGCGACGGCGCTGGCGGGCACGCTGCGCGAGGCCGGGGTCCGGTACGTGTTCGGCCATCCGGGCGGGGAAGTGTTGGATGTGATCGACGCGGTTGAACAAGCCGGCATCCAGTTTGTTCTCAATGGCCACGAGTCCGCGGCCGCATTCATGGCTGGCGCGATCGGCCGTCTGACGGGCTCACCGGGGGTCTGTCTATCCACACTCGGACCTGGCGCATGCAACCTCGTGCTGGGCGTTGGCAACGCGCTGCTCGATCGCGATCCGTTGCTCGCGCTTTCAGCTTCGATCGGGTCCGAACGCGATTCCACCCATACCAAGCAAAACCTCCGGCTCAACGATCTCTTCGCGCCGATCAGTAAATGGTCTGTATCGCTGAATGGCGTCCGCACGGGTGAAACGATCCTGTCGGCGCTGGACGTGGCCCGCCGGGCTCCTCGTGGACCGGTTTTCGTGTCGATGTCTTCTGGCGTCGCCGCCCTCGCCGACTCTCCCGATGGCGCTTATCGCGAGCCGCCACCTTTCGCCTCTGGAGATGCCGATACCGCCGCTATCGTCCGGCGTCTGAAATCCGCGCGGCGTCCGGTCGCGGTGATCGGCGTTGCACTCGATCTGTCGCGCGACGCTTTTGCTGTGCGCCGTTTCCTGGCCGAGACCAATCTCCCTTTCGCTGTTCTCCCACAGGCGAAAGGCATAGCGGATGAGTACAGCGAGCGTTTTCTGGGCACGGTTTGCGCAGGAGCGGACGATCGCATTGTCATGCTAATCGAGCAAAGCGATTGTCTCTTGGGGATCGGCTTCGATCCGGTGGAATCGGCGCAGGATTGGCATTTAAGCGTACCGGTTTGCTCCGTCGCCAACTCACCGCAAGCGTTTGGGCGATATCAGCCGGTTGCGGAAAGCGTCGGCAACGTCAGTCAAATGCTCTCTGAGATGCTCCCCCAATGCCGAGAGTCCGGATGGACGGAAGCGGAGATCCGAGAAGTGCGGGGTTCGGCCGAGCAGGCCTTGTGTCCACCTGCTCCGTCTACGGCGGCGGGTCTTTCGCCCTTTCATGTGATTCGCACGCTCCGCCAGATTCTGCCGGAGGAAGCCATCGTGTCCGCGGACGTCGGAGCCCACAAAATGGCGATTTCTCAGCTATGGCGGGCTCCTTTGCCTGGATCGTTTCTGGTGTCCAACGGCCTCTCCGCCATGGGTTATGGTGTTCCCGCGGCAATGACCGCGTCCCTCCTTTACCCGGAACGGCCGGTAGTAGGAGTGATTGGAGATGGCGGGTTCGGAATGATGGTGCAGGAACTGGAGACCGCGAGGCGCCTCGGGATCCATCCGCTCTTTGTCGTGTTCTGCGACCGTGCGCTTGCGATTGTCAAGATTGCCCAGCGCGCGCGGCGGATCCCCCATGTTGGGGTGGATTTTGCCGCTGTAGATTGGGTGCGGGTAGCCGAAGGTTTCGGCGCCAACGCGATCGCGCCTGGGAGTCTATGCGAACTCCGGTCGGCTCTCGAACAATGGCTGCACAGCCGTCAGTTGACGGTGCTGGCAGTTCCGATTGATCCGGATCTGTACGAGGGGCTTTCGTACTGATGAGCCGGGTACCCGATTTCAATGGAGGATAATGTCTTTGCGACGGCGGGTTCCGCATCGGGCCACGGAGCGGACTGTGGCCATTCTGAAATGCCTCCGGGCGTCCCGGCGAGGGCTGAACATCTCCGAAATCAGCCGCAAGCTTCAGGTCCCCAAGAGTTCGATACATCCGATTCTCCTCACATTGGAGAGTTTGGGATTCGCGGCCAAGGACCCGGACAAAGGGCTCTATTTGCTCGGTGTCCGGGCCACGAGGCTGGGGCAGACCGAAGGAAGCTGCGATTGAAGTTTTTGTCCGGCATGGGGAACGGAAAGGGTGTCCGCGCCGCTTGTTAAGTTGACGGATGTGATGGCGTTGCCTAGACTCGTAAGCAGGAACGAAGGGGTGCGGAACCCATGCCATAAGAACGGTTACTTGGAAAGGTCGGGGTAAGCGCATGAGCAGTCGATATCTCCGCTACACATTGTTCCTCATCGGCGGAATCGTTCTCGCCGCGTCTGGGCAATCGCAAACAACGAAGCGTCCCGATTTCGACGCGGACATCTTGCCCCTTCTGCGAGCCAAATGCGCCGGTTGCCATGGCGACAAGATGCAGGCGCGCGAACTGAAGCTTTCCACAGCGGAAGATATCGCCAAAGGCAGTGAACACGGACCTGTCGTGATACCTGGAAATCCCGCCGGCAGCCTGCTGTACAAAGTGCTTCAGGAGAACCGAATGCCTCCCGAGCCCAAGGATCGTCTGGCAGCGAATGAAATCGCGCTGATTCGCGATTGGATCGCCGCCGGGGTATCTTATGGAAAATCAATTCAAACAGTCAGCTTCGAAATGGAGATCCTGCCATTTCTGAAGGGAAATTGCGGCGGATGCCATAGCGGGAAGGTTCCCAAGCGCTCGTTGGATCTCACCAGCGTTGCGGGCGTGATCAAAGGCAGCGAATCGGGTGACGTCATAACACCTGGCAAGCCGGATAGAAGCTTGCTCTATAAGATGCTTCACGAAGGTCGGATGCCGCCGGGGGGCAAGTCCATTCCGGACAAGATGCTGGCGTCCATCCGCGACTGGATTTCATCGGGCGCCCACTTCCAGGATGCAAACGCCGCAGCGGCAGCTAAGCCTGTGTCGCAGCATGACGTTCTGCCGATTCTGTATCTTCGCTGCACGGTCTGTCACGGTTTGCGCCGGCAAGAGGGAGGCTTGGACCTGCGGACCAGAGCTTCGATGCTGGCCGGCGGAAAATCCGGTCCGGCGATCGTTTCCGGCAAGCCCAAGGAAAGCCTCCTGATCAGCAAGGTGGAGACCGGCGCGATGCCGCCAGTCAAGATGATGTTGGACGTCAGCGTCCGGCCCATCACCAGCGCCGAAACAGCGATTATCGCTAAGTGGATTGAGCAGGGCGCCCCCGAAGTTCCCGATCAACCGGATGTCGCGACCACCGAGTCAGACGTTTTAGTCACCGACAAGGACCGGCAATTCTGGTCGTTTCAGCCGGCACGGCGGCCGGCGCTGCCTCAGGTCAAGCATTCCCCGCGGGTTCGAAATCCTATCGATGCCTTTATTCTGCAAAAACTGGAAGCCAAAGGACTGCCGTTATCACCCGAAGCGGACCGGTTGGCGCTGATCCGGCGGGTCTATTACGATCTGATCGGTTTGCCTCCCCAACCGAAGGAAATTCAGTCCTTCATCGCGGACCTCGACCCGCAGGCTTACGAAAAACTCGTCGAGCGGCTGCTGGGATCGCCGCGATACGGCGAACGCTGGGGGCGCTACTGGCTGGATGCCGCGGGCTACTCCGATTCCGAGGGCAAGTTGAATAGCGACCCGATCCGCCCGGGTGCCTTCCGCTATCGGGACTACGTGATCCGCGCATTCAATTCCGACAAACCATACGACCGCTTTCTTCTGGAACAGATTGCCGGAGATGAACTCGCCGATTACGAGAACGCCCCGGCTATCACTCAGGAGATCATGGACAACCTGATCGCCACAGGCTTTCTTCGGATGGCGGCCGACGCAACACAACAGCGGGACATGGCGTTCATCGACGATCGTTATGAAGTGATCGGCGATCAGATCGATATCCTCGGCTCATCGGTCATGGGTCTGACGGTGAAGTGCGCGCGATGCCATAGTCACAAATACGATCCAATTCCACAGCGCGACTATTACCGTCTAGCTGACGTTTTCAAGGGTGCCTTCGATGAACACGACTGGCTGCCGCCCGACCTCGACCGTGGAAGCATGATCAAGAGCAGAGGCCTCAAGGCCCGCTACCTGCCATACGTCACACCGGGCGCCACACCCATGCAACTCCTCAACGAACAGTTGCAAAACGACGCTCGAAAGACCGAGCTGGCGGAAAAGATCAAGGAGGCCCAGGACCTTCTGAAGGAACAGGAGGCCGACTGGCGGAAGAAGATTCTGGCTGAGCGGCTGGCCGATGTTCCCGAAGCAGTTCGCGAAGATGTCCGCGCGGCCGTTGAAGCGACGGCGGCGAAACGCACCGAGAGTCAGAAGTATCTGGTGAAGAAATTCTCCAAGCTAGTGGACTTTGATGCCAAGCAGCTTCGCGCCCTCAGCCCGGAGTTCCGGCGGGAAGCCGAAGAGAGTGAGAAAAAGGTCAAGCTCCTCCAGGCGATGCAGCCTCCCGAGCCGGTCATACGGGCTCTCTGGGATCGTGGGAACCCCTCCCCCACGTACATCCTCAGGAGGGGAAGTTCGACCAGCTTTGGCCCGAAAGTTGGTCCGGGAGTGCCATCAGTGCTTACGGACGGGAAAACTCCGTTTGTCGCCACACCCCCATGGCCGGGCGCACCGAAAACGGGGCGGCGGCTGGCGCTGGCCAACTGGTTGGTTCGCGCCGAACACCCGCTCACGGCGCGCGTGATGGTCAACCGGATTTGGCGCCACCATTTCGGTGAAGGCCTCGTCAAATCGATCGGAAACTTTGGCATTGCCGGAACGCCGCCGAGCCATCCGGAATTGCTGGATTGGCTGGCCACCGAGTTTGTCGCGAAGAAATGGAGCGTCAAGTCGATGCACCGCCTGATGCTGAGCTCCAGCGTCTATCGCCAGTCTTCGCGCATCACGCCCGTTCACGAGAAACTCGACTTGGATAATACACTGTTATCCCGGATGCCGATGAGACGGATGGACGGCGAAGCGCTCTACGATTCGATGCTGCAGGCGGCTGGCCGGTTGGATGAGACGCCGTTTGGCGCGGCTTCTCCTGTTTACGTCAGGGAAGATGGTTCCGTGACACCGATCGCGTCCGAAAAAGGATGGCGCCGGAGCATCTATACCGTGCAACGCCGTAAGGATACGCCCACTATACTGGCAAGCTTCGACTTCCCCGCGATGGAGCCGAATTGCCTGACGCGATCCGAGTCGACGGTAGCCACACAGGCTCTCTACCTGATGAATGATTCCATGGTTCGCGAACTCGCGGCATTGTTCGCCAAACGAGTTTTGGAAGACGTCGGCGGCAACGCCGCCGCGCAGGTGGAACGGATGTACTGGATTGGTCTGAGCCGGCCTCCGGACCCAACTGAAAAGAAACTTACCATTGCCGCACTGGAACAACTTCGCAGCCTGAGTCCTGAGGCCGCATTGACTAAGGTCTGTCATTCGCTGCTGAACACGGCCGCTTTCCTGTACATCGATTGAGGTAACCCATGACTTCCAACTCCGGCAATCGAAGAACATCGCGACGCGGTTTCTTTCACTCCGTGTGCGACGGGCTGCAGGGAACGGCGCTTGCTACTCTGCTCGGTGCGGATCTTCGCGCCGCCGAAGGCTCGCCGGCCCGCCGGGCATTCGATCTGAAGCCAAAGGCGCCGCATTTCGAGCCAAAAGCGAAGGCGGTAATTCAGTGCTTCATGAATGGCGGACCGAGCCATCTGGACTTGTTCGATCCCAAACCCATTCTTGAGAAACGTGCCGGGCAGGCATATCTGCCGCACAGCGTGGCTGCCGAGCTTACCGACCCGGCGTCGGTGGGCGGTCTTTGGCCCAGCCCATTCAAATTCGCGCAGCACGGAAAATCCGGCATCTGGGTTTCGTCCGTAATGCCGCACCTGGCCAAACAGGTGGATGAGATCGCGGTGATCCGGTCCATGCACACGATGCATCCGAATCATGAGCCCGCGCTGTTCATGATTCACTCCGGCCGGACGCTTCCCGGCAGGCCTGGCTTGGGCACATGGCCGGTCTATGGGCTGGGCAGTGAGAACCAGAACCTTCCAGCCTATGTCGTGCTCGACGATCCGCTAGGTCTTCCCAACAATGGCACCCAGGGTTGGCAATCCGGCTTTCTGCCGCCCATTTATCAGGGAACTCGACTGCGGTCCGTCGGATCGCCGATTTTGAATTTGAAACCTGAGGTCGAGGAGCCTTCCGAGGTGGTCAGGCTGGCTCGGGATCTGATTTCGCGTCTGGACACGATTCACAAGGCCGACCGGCCCGGAAATCTGGTGCTCGATGCCCGTATTTCGAGTTATGAACTGGCGGCGCGGTTACAAGTTGAAGCCACCGATGCTCTCGATCTTTCGAAGGAAGACCCGAAGCTTCTTGAAGAATACGGCGTCGGTCAGGAGCCCACCGATTCCTATGCCCGCCGCTGCATTATGGCCCGCCGCCTGGTAGAGCGAGGCGTCCGGTATGTCCAGATTTATATTAACCAGTCCGTCTGGGACCACCACGACGCCCTCACCCCTCGCCTTCAGGAATGCTGCGCGCGGACCGATAAGCCGGTTGCGGCGCTGATCAAGGACCTCAAACAGCGGGGACTTATGGACAGCACGCTGCTGTTGTGGGGCGGGGAATTCGGTCGAATGGCAATCACGCAGGGACGCTCCGTCGACGTTGGCCGCGATCACAATCCACGAGGCTTCAGCCTCTGGATGGCGGGGGCCGGCGTCAAAAAGGGAATTACATACGGAGAGACGGATGAGATCGGGTTCGCCGCTACGGAGAACCCGGTCAGCGTGACCGACTGGCATGCCACCATCCTCCACCTGCTCGGACTCGACTATCGCAAGCTGACATGGGACATTAACGGACTGGACGAAAAGCTCACTTCGGTCTACGAAGCCTCTGTGGTCAGGGGGATACTGTCCTGAACGATTCGAGACGCAGTCCATGGCTGTTATTCGCACTTTCCTGCCTCGGTTTGTGGGGGCTGTTCGGCTTCCTGTCCAAAATCGCGTCGAAGGATCTCGGGCCTTGGCAGATGCAGGTCCTGTTCACGTTCGGCGCACTCCCCCTCATCATCCCCGCAATGCTCCGCGTTCGCGGCAAGCTGCCTCGCGATTATGCCGCATGGGCAATCGGCGCGTTGACCGGAGCCTTGGCAGCCTTGGCCAACCTGGCGCTGTTCTATGCCGTCCGCAGCGGTAACATCTCAATCGTTGTACCTCTCACTGCGCTCTCTCCCCTGGTGACTTTCCTTCTCGCTGCGCTGGTTCTAAAGGAACGCACCACCCGTACTCAGAATATTGGGGTGGCCTGTGCGCTGGCCGCCATCCTGCTTCTCTCGACCTAGCCATGCAGGACTGGGTACTCTATTCGCTCGCGTCCC